>NZ_JBSTYM010000025.1:0-48047 GCF_054052445.1 Aeromonas crassostreae
TGGACAGATTCCCAGGTCGTTTAGCTCAGCTGGGAGAGCACCTCCCTTACAAGGAGGGGGTCACTGGTTCGAGCCCAGTAACGACCACCATATTGAAAAGCCCGCATCGCTGCGGGCTTTTTTGCGTCTGTCGTCAGGTGCGCAGCCGTTCGAGCTCGCCGGCCAGGGTGGTGGCCGCCTGCTCCAGCTCCTCGCTCAGCAGATGGCTGGCACTCGCCTCCTGGCCCAGGGTGGTGGCGGTATCCCCGATGCGCATCAGGTTCTGGTTGATGTCATCGCTGACGGCGCTCTGCTGCTCGGCGGCGCTCGCCACCTGGCTGATGTGATCATGGATCTGCTGGATCTGGGCCACCACCTGGTTGAGCGCCTCGAACGCCTGTTCTGTGCCCTCGACCGTGCTGACCGAGCGGGCAATCCCCGTGCTCATCAGCTGCTGGCTGCTGCTCACCTCGGCTTGCAGGCTGCCGATGAGCTGGCCTATCTCGTCGGTGGATGAGCGGGTCTTGTTGGCCAGGGCCCTCACTTCATCTGCCACCACGGCAAATCCCCGCCCCATCTCGCCGGCCCGCGCCGCTTCGATGGCCGCGTTGAGCGCCAGCAGGTTGGTCTGCTCGGCGATGGCCCGGATCACGTCGAGAATGCGGCTGATATTGGTGCTGCGCTGGGCCACCTGGGCGACCGCCTTGTCCGCCTGATGCATGTCCTCGACCAGGGTGTGGATCTCGCTGCGGGCCCGGCTCAATGTCTGCTGGGCCGTGCTGACATGCTGGGTTGCCGCCTGGGATTCTTGCGCCGCCTGCTCGGCGTAACCCGCCACGCTGACCGCAGTGGTGCTCATCTCGTGCATGGCGCTGACCACGCTCTCCAGCTCCAGACTCTGCTCATCCAGGCTGCTGCGCATGGCATCGGCCGTCTGCTTCATGCCCCTGGCCTGCTGATGAACCTGCTGCCCGATCTGCTTGCTGCCCTGCACCATGGCCCTCAGCTTGCCGAGGAAGGCGTTGAGCTGCCCGCCCAGCTCGATGAGCTCCTGGTGGGTGTCTATTTGCATCCGCTGGGTCAGATCCCCCTCACTGCTGGCGAGGTGGGAGACATGGCGGCTGATGAGGGAGAGGGGGGCCGTGATGCTCTGGATAAACCAGACCAGCAGACCCAGCGCCAGCAGGGTGATGACGACGATGGCCACCAGCTGCTGTTGCTGGGTGGCTTGCAGCAGGCTGGCGAGCTGGTCGCTGATGAGGTTGGCCTGGCTCATGGCCAGCGCCTTGGGCACCTTGATCATCAGCCACCACTGGCTGTCGGCGGCGTCGATCTTGATGGGTTGCTGCAAGATGAAGTCGCTGTCGCTATCCCGGGGCTTGCCGTCCGGTGCCACCAGCCCGGCTTCCGTCAGGGGGCGCCCCAGCTTGTCTGCGTGGCGATTGCTGCCGACGATGAAGCCCATCTTGCTGACCAGGGTCACCTCGGCCTGATTGTCATAGAGGCTCTTGCCAAGGTGCTCCGCCAGTTGCTGGAAGATGGGCAGGTTCATGTCCACACCCGTGATCCCGACAAACTTGCCCTCCTTGAGGATGGGCACCGTCAGGCTGGTCATCAGCATCTGCTTGCCCGGGCTTATCTCGTAGAGATAGGGCTCCATCAGACAGGGGCGAAGGGTGTCACGGCCGCAGAGGTACCACTCGCTGTTGCGAATGCCGAACTCGTTGCGGGAGGTGTCGAACTTGGCTTCGCTGGTTGCCGCGTCTATGGTCTGCTGCGCGATGTCGCCGTTCTGCTCCCGGGTGAAATAGATCTCCAGGCTGCCCTTGCCTGCCACCGAGTGGCTGGCGCCGGTCTGCCACTCGGTATCCTGCCCGTCATAGCCATCGGGTTCGAACTGGGCATAAATGGAGCTGATCCCGTCCGCCTGGCGCAGGCGGCTGCCGAGCAGCAGTTCCACCTGCGGACGGCTTGGCATCAGATCCGGCCGTGCCATGCTGCCCTCCAGCTGCGCCGCCATCCCCAGGGGGATCTGATAGGACTGTTGCAGCAGATCGGCAATTTGCACGGCGTAGCGTTCGGCCTGGAATTGCAGGGTGCGCGACACCTCCTGTTCCAGAGCGCCTCGGGTCTGGGTCACTATCTCATCGCGCAGGGTGTTCAGGGAGGAAGACTGCATCAGCGTCATGGCGACGCCACTGGCGAGGAAGAGCCCCAGCGTCAGCAGCAACAACTTGGTCTTGAGCGAGCGTTGTTTCATTCGACAACTCCTTTTGGCAAGAATGACAACGAATTATCCGGACATGGTCTGACCGTTGTACTGTACTGGATTTGTTGATGGGTTTGTGCGCGGCTTCTGGTTATAATTTTGACCTTTCCAAGCGTTGATGGAACAGTCGCAATGAGCAATGCACTGAGCAGTATTCCTCCCGTGGTTGAGATGGATTACCCCTTCCCGGCCAAACCCGTCCCCTTGAGTCAGGCCGAGAAGAGCCGTTTCATCGAGGAGATCAAGGCACTCTTGGTCGAACGGCAGGCCGTGCTGATCGCCCATTACTACACGGATCCCGAGATCCAGGCCCTGGCCGAGGCCACCGGCGGCTTCGTCGGCGACTCCCTCGAGATGGCCCGCTTCGGTCGCGACCACGCCGCCCAGACCCTGATCGTGGCCGGGGTGCGTTTCATGGGGGAAACCTCCAAGATCCTGAGCCCTCACAAGCGGGTGCTGATGCCGACCCTGAAGGCGGAGTGCTCCCTCGATCTGGGCTGTCCCATCGACCAGTTCTCCGCCTTCTGCGACGCCCATCCGGATCACATCGTCGTGGTCTACGCCAATACCTCGGCGGCGGTGAAGGCGCGGGCCGACTGGGTGGTCACCTCCAGCATAGCGCTCGAGATCGTTGAACATCTGGACAGCCAGGGCCACAAGATCATCTGGGGCCCGGACCGTCATCTCGGCGCTTACATCGAGAAGAAGACCGGTGCCGAGATGTTGCGCTGGCAGGGGCACTGCATCGTCCATGACGAGTTCAAGGCCCGCGCCCTGCGCGAGCTGAAAGAGCAGAATCCGGACGCCGCCGTGCTGGTGCACCCGGAATCGCCGGCCTCCGTCATCGAACTGGCCGATGCGGTGGGTTCCACCAGCCAGCTGATCAAGGCGGCCCGCGAGCTGCCCCAGCAGAAGCTGATCGTGGCCACCGATCGCGGCATCTTCTACAAGATGCAGCAGGCCTGTCCGGACAAGGAGATGGTCGAGGCACCGACCGGGGGTGATGGTGCCACCTGTCGCAGCTGCGCCCACTGCCCCTGGATGGCGATGAACGGCCTGGCGGCCATCAAGGAGGCGCTGACCGAAGGCGCCGAGCAGCACGAGATCCTGGTGGACGAGGCGCTGCGCATCAAGGCCCTGATCCCGCTGGATCGCATGCTGGATTTTGCCGCCGAGCTCAAGCTCAAGGTGCAGGGCAACGCCTGAGTCATGGCGCCGTGAATGCAAGGAGGGCACCCCAGGGGTGCCCTCCTTCGTTATGGGCGCCGTGTCGCCTTGGCTTCAGATGATCACGGTGGAGAAGCTGTGCTCCTCGTCCGGATCGACGGTGACGCCGGCGTCGGCCGTGATGGCCGCCTCGACGCCGAGGTTGGAGTGATAGCCCTCATCGCCCGCCCTGGGATCAGAGGATCACGGTGTGGAGAGGCTGTGCTCCTCGTCCGGGTCGGCGGTGATGGCCGCCTCGACGCCGAGGTTGGAGTGATAGCCCTCATCGCTCGCCCTAGGATCAGATGATCACGGTGGAGAAGCTGTGCTCCTCGTCCGGATCGACGGTGACGCCAGCCTCGGCCGTGATGGCCGCCTCGACGCAGAGCATGGTGCGATAGCCGTCGTCGCTCATGTCGGCCATGGCGGTGGCGCCCTGTGCCCAGGGATTCCAGACCACCACGCTGTCGTGGTTGCCGCTCACCACCCGGGTGGTGCGATCGCCATCCTGGACCCTGACCATGGCCTCGGGCTGGCGATAGATGCGATCCATGGCCGCCGTGAGCGCCAGGGGACCCTGCTGCTGCGCATCCTGACCGGTCAGCTTGTCCTGGTAAGGTTCGCCCAGCCCGGTCACGCTCACCGCTTGCGGGGCGCTTATCTGCAGATAGGTGTGCAGGGCCGCATTGTAGCTGAGAGGCGTCTTGCCGGTATTGCGGGTGGTCAGCACCAGGGAGAGCTCCTTGCCCACCAGCACGTCCAGCTCCAGGGCGAAGGCATGGGGCCAGAGCGCCAGCGTCTCGTCATCCTCCGCCAGAGAGAGGTGCACCAGGGTGCCGTCCTGGTGATCACTCACCCCATCCAGGGTCCAGAACCGGGTACGGGCGAAGCCATGGGCGGGCTTGCCGTCGCCGACCCTGGCCGGAGCCGGACCGAACCAGGGCCAGCAGACGGGAATGCCGCCGCGGATCGGCTTGCTGCCATCGAGCACGGCACGGTCGCTGAGCCAGAGGGAGGCGGGTTCGCCATGGCGCTGATAGCTCAGCACATGGCCGCCGAACAGACTGATCTCCGCCTGGGCCTGATCGTTGTGGATGGTGAGGATGGGCAGCCCGGCTGCGTTGTTGGCGAGCTGACAGTGGGCGGTCAGGGGGCGAGTGGATTGCATGGGGACTCCTGTCATCGAGGGAGAGAAAAACAAAAAGGCGGCCAATGGCCGCCTTTTTCATGCTACGCGAACGCGCATCCCAAATTACTTGGAGATGTGAGCGATCAGGTCCAGGACCTTGCTGGAGTAGCCCATTTCGTTGTCGTACCAGGAGACGACTTTCACGAAGGTCTTGTTCAGCTGGATACCAGCCTTGGCGTCGAATACGGAGGTCTGACGCTCACCCAGGAAGTCGGTGGAAACCACTTCGTCTTCGGTGTAGCCCAGCACGCCCTTCATGGCGCCTTCGGAAGCGGCTTTCATCGCTTCACAGATTTCGGCGTAGGAGGCTTCTTTCTTCAGGTTGACGGTCAGGTCAACAACGGATACGTCCGGAGTCGGTACGCGGAAGGCCATGCCGGTCAGCTTGCCGTTCAGTTCCGGGATAACGACGCCAACAGCCTTGGCAGCACCGGTAGAGGACGGGATGATGTTCTGAGCCGCACCGCGGCCACCGCGCCAGTCTTTGGCAGACGGACCATCAACGGTCTTCTGGGTAGCAGTGGTAGCGTGGACTGTGGTCATCAGGCCGGACTCGATACCGAAGGTGTCGTTCAGAACCTTGGCGATGGGGGCCAGGCAGTTGGTGGTGCAGGAAGCGTTGGAAACGATGTCCTGGCCAGCGTAGGAGTCCTGGTTGACACCCATTACGAACATGGGGGTGGCGTCTTTGGACGGACCAGTCAGAACCACTTTCTTGGCGCCGGCAGCGATGTGCTTGCGAGCGGTCTCGTCGGTCAGGAACAGACCGGTGGCTTCGGCAACAACGTCAACACCGATCTCGCCCCATTTCAGGTTGGCCGGGTCACGCTCGGCGGTAACGCGTACGGTTTTGCCGTTGACAACCAGGTTGCCGTCTTTGACTTCAACGGTGCCCTTGAAGCGGCCGTGAGTGGAGTCGTACTTCAGCATGTAAGCCATGTAGTCAACGTCGATCAGATCGTTGATACCGACCACTTCGATGTCAGCACGCTCGGCGGCCAGACGGAAGACGAAACGGCCGATACGGCCAAAACCGTTAATACCTACTTTGATAGTCATATTTGGTTACCTAACTGTTCAGTAGTCAAAGAAAATTCCGTTTGTAAATTTACTAGAACTCCCCCGTGAGTCAACCAACAATCTGTCTGAAATTGCGCTATATCATGAAAAACTGTGAAATTTATTTTCTGTTTATGTAACTGACTACCAGTTTTTGTCGAAAGAGATAACCCAATAGTGCCTGCCTTGTCACACAACCTCTGGGCCAGATGTGTAAAAATAGCCGCGGTTTGACGTGGCCAAGACGCCAGCGTTTGAGCCCGATCCATAAAAATTAAACAAAATAGTATAGACAGAATCCACAGCGGGAATTCTCAAACTATGACCACCCTGATTGAACAGCTGGCTGCCGCCAAAGGCATCGCCAGCGAGTATGTTGATGCCTGGGGCCAGCCGGCCCTGGTGTCCGAAGAGAGCAAAGTCGCCATGCTGGGCGCCATGGGTTACCGCGTCGATGACGAGGCCGCCCTGAGCGAGCAGTTGGAGCAGGAACACCGCCAGCATTGGCTGCATCCCCTGGATCCCGTGATGGTGGTGCGCAGCGGTGAGCCCATCACCCTGGAAGTCCGTCTGCCCATCGATTTCGTCAACGACGCCCTGCACTGGCAGCTCGCGTTGGAGCAGGGGGGGCTGTTGTCCGGTCAGATCACCCCCATCGAGGGCGAACTGGTCGGCGTGGCCGAATTCGAAGAGATGGAGTGTCAGGCCTATCGGGTCGCGCTGGATGCCCAGCCCGGGCTGGGTTATCACCAGCTGACCCTGCTGGAAGAGGGCAACGACGAGCCGCTCGCCAGCCTGCGCCTCATCGTCGCGCCCAAGGCATGCTTCAAGCAGGCTCCCATCGCCGAAGGGCGCAAGGTGTGGGGCCCGAGCGTGCAGCTCTACTGCCTGCGCAGCCGCACCAACTGGGGCATAGGCGACTTCAGCGACCTCGGCCAGCTGGTCGAGAAGGCAGCCGCCTGGGGCGCCCACTTCGTGGGTCTCAACCCCATACACGCCCTCTATCCGGCCAACCCCGAGAGCGCCAGCCCCTACAGCCCCTCTTCCCGTCGCTGGCTCAACCTGGCCTATATCGACGTGGAGGCGGTGCCCGAGTTTCTGGCCAACGAGCGACTCAAGGCCGAGGTGGCGACCCCTGCCTTCCAACAGCACCTGTCCGACCTGCGCGCCAAGGAGAACGTCGATTACACCGGCGTCATCAAGACCAAGATCGGCATGCTGCGTCAGGTGTTCGACCAGGCCAGCTTCAGCCCAGAGCGTCAGGCCAGCATCGATGCCTTCGTGGCGGCCGGCGGCGACAGCCTGCAACAACAGGCGGCCTTCGATGCCCTGCAGGCCCACTTCTACGCCAAGGGCGAGAATGCCTGGGGCTGGCCGGTCTGGCCGGAACAGTTCCGTGACTACCACAACCCCGCAGTGGCGGCCTGGATGGCGGAGCACCAGCAGGACGTGACCTTCTACCTCTATCTGCAATTCCTGGCCGATGAACAGCTTGCACAAGCGGACTCCCGTGCCAGGGCGGCCGGCATGGTGATGGGGATCTACCGGGATCTGGCGGTAGGGGTCTCCGAAGGCTCCACCGAGATCTGGGCCAACCGGGATCTCTACTGCCCGAAGGCCTCGGTCGGCGCGCCCCCCGATATCCTGGGGCCCCTCGGCCAGAACTGGGGCCTGCCTCCCATGAACCCGAACCAGCTGTTCGAGGCGGCTTACCAGCCCATGGTGGATCTGTTCCGTGCCAACATGCGTGCCTGCGGCGCGCTGCGCATCGACCACGTGATGGCCTTGCTGCGCCTGTGGTGGGTGCCGCCCGGTGAGTCCGCCGCCAAGGGGGCCTACATCTATTACCCGGTCAACGACCTGCTGGGGATCCTGGCGCTCGAATCCCACCGCAACCAGTGCCTGCTGATCGGGGAAGATCTCGGCACAGTGCCGGAGGGCATAGATGTCACCCTCAAGGAGAACGGGGTGCACTCCTACAAGGTGTTCTTCTTCGAACGCTCCAAGGATGACGGTGGCTTCATCTCCCCGGCCCACTATGCCGAGCAGGCAATGTCCGCCCTGACCACCCACGACATGCCGACCCTCAAGGGCTTCTGGCATTGCGATGATCTGGCCCTGGGTCGTCAGCTTGGATTGTATCCGGATGAAGACGTCCTCAAGACCCTGTATGCTGATCGCCACCAGGCCAAACAGCGGATCCTCGACAGCCTGCACGCCCATGGGGTCATCTCTGACGACATCAGTCACGACGTGAACTGGGTCGGCATGAACACCGAACTCAACCATGGTCTGCAGCTGCACATGTCCCGCGGCAGCTGCGCCCTGTTCAGCACCCAGCTCGAAGACTGGCTGGAGATGGACAAACCGGTCAACGTGCCGGGCACCAGTTATGAATACCCGAACTGGCGTCGCAAACTCTCCACCGATCTGGAGGACATCTTTGCCAATGACGCGCTCAAGGCGCTGGCAGGCAAGATGACCCAGGCCCGCGATGAGGCCAGTCGTTGAGTCGCATTACCATGACTCGCTTACATCCGTTCGGACCCAGGTCCGGGCGGATGCTCTGCTATCAAAGGATGTTTTTATGTTTGTTGAACATTTGGCTGCGGCCCGTTGTGCCGATCCCTTCTCTCACCTTGGCCTGAGTGCCAATCCGGATGGCCCCGGTCTGCGGTTGAGAGCCTGGTTGCCCGATGCGCTCGAGGTCCGGGTCAAGGATCTCAAATCGGGCAAGATAGTCGCCACCCTCAACCCCAGCGACCAGCCAGGTTTGTTTGAAACTGTTTTCACCCGCCGCAAGAATCCCTTTCCCTATCAGTTACTCGTCCGTTACGCCGACGCCACCTCCGAGCTTGTCGATCCCTATCAGTGCCAGGATGCCGCCTGGACCGGCCTGGCCGAGCTGACGGCCGCCCCCGAACATCTCTACCAGACCCTGGGGGCCCAGCTCACCACCATAGATCTCCTGGGCAAGCCCGTCGCCGGGGTGCGTTTCGCCGTCTATGCCCCGAGCGCCACGGCGGTGAGCCTGATCGGCGACTTCAACTTCTGGGATGGCCGCCGTCACCCCATGCAGCGCAGCCTGTGCGGTCACTGGGTGCTGTTCGTGCCCGGCCTCACGGCGGGGGCGCGCTACAAGTTCGAGCTCAAGGATCCCATGGGCAACCGGCTGCCCCACAAGAGCGATCCGGTCGGTTTCTATTGCGAGCAGTATCCGTCGTTTGCCTCCGTGGTGTACGACCACGAGCAGTATCAGTGGCAGGATGGTGACTGGCAGGCGCGCCAGGGCGGCGACAAACGCCAGCAGCCGCTCTCCATCTATGAACTGCACGTGGGCTCCTGGAAGCGCCATTCCAACGGCGACAGCCTGAACTGGCGCGAGCTGGCCAGCGAGCTGGTCGGCTATGTCACCGATATGGGTTACACCCACATCGAGCTGATGCCGGTTTCCGAGCACCCCTTCAGCGGCTCCTGGGGCTATCAGCCGGTGGGCATGTTCTCCCCCACCAGCCGCTTTGGCAGCGCCGATGACTTCAAATATTTCGTCGACCAGTGCCACCAGGCGGGCATAGGCGTCATCCTGGACTGGGTCCCGGCCCATTTCCCGTCCGATGCCCATGGCCTGGCCCGTTTCGACGGCACGCCGCTGTATGAGTACGAGGATCCGCGCCGGGGCTGGCACCCGGACTGGAACTCCTACATCTATGATTTCGGTCGCAATACGGTACGCCAGTTCCTGGTGGCGAGCGCCCTCTACTGGCTCGACAAGTTCCACATCGATGGCCTGCGGGTGGATGCGGTCGCCTCCATGCTCTACCTGGATTACTCCCGCAATGCCGGTGAATGGGTGCCGAACGTCGATGGCGGCAACCACAACTACGAGGCGATCAGCCTGCTCAAGTGGTTCAACGAGGCGGTCTACGACCAGTATCCCAATGCGGTGACCATCGCCGAGGAGTCCACCGCCTTTCCCGGCGTCTCTCGCCCCACCTTCCTGGGGGGATTGGGGTTTGGTTTCAAGTGGAACATGGGCTGGATGCACGACACCCTGAGCTACATGCAAAAAGAGCCAATCCATCGCCGCTATCACCACAACGAGATGACCTTCGCCATGGTGTACCACTATGACGAGAACTTCATCCTGCCGCTCTCCCACGACGAGGTGGTGCACGGCAAGCACTCCCTGCTCTACAAGATGCCGGGCGACGAGTGGCAGCAGGCCGCGAACCTGCGCGCCTACATGGGCTACATGTATGGCCACCCTGGCAAGAAGCTCAACTTCATGGGCACGGAAATCGCCCAGAGCAGCGAGTGGAACCATGATGCCCAGCTGCCCTGGCAGCTGCTGCAGTTCCCGAAACACGCGGGGCAGCAGGCCCTCATCCGCGACCTCAACCGCCTCTATCGCAGCGAACCCGCCCTGTTCGAGGCGGACCACGAGCGCCAGGGATTCCGCTGGCTGGATCACAACGACGCCGACAACAGCATACTGGCCTGGCTGCGGGCCGATCTGGCGGGCGAGACACCCGTGCTTATCGCCAGCAACTTCACCCCGGTGCCGCGTCAGCGCTACCGGTTGGGAGTGCCGACGGCCGGCCACTACCGGGTCTTGCTCAACACGGACAGCGAGCATTACTGGGGCAGCAACTATGATGTGGGCGTGGTGTTTGTCGCCGAGCCGACCCCCTGGCAGGGCATGGCGCACTCCATAGTGCTGGATCTGCCACCGCTCGCGACCTTGTTTATCAAACAGGAGTCCTGATGCTCGACATAGTGAAGGGAAGTGGCCTGCGCCTCGGGGCCTGGCTCGATGATGAGGGGTGCGAGTTCTGTGTCTGGGCTCCGCGGGCCGAACTGGTCGAGCTCTGTCTCTACGACGAGCAGGAGCAGGAGACGGCGCGGCTGGTGCTGCCCGGACGGCGGGGCCAGTACAGCTTCGGCCATGTGAGCGGCATCAAGGCGGGGCAGCGCTACGGCTATCGCGTCTATGGGGATCCCCAGGATGGCCTGCTGTTTGACGGCGACAAGCTGCTGCTCGACCCTTACGCCCGCGCCCTCTCCCGCCCGCTGCGCTGGGATCCCGAGCTGTATGAGGGAGACAGCGCCCCCATGCAGGCCAAGTCGGTGGTGGTCCAGGATGATTTCGACTGGCAGGGGGTCACCAAGCCTGGGATCCCGAACCAGCAGACCATCCTCTACGAGGCCCATGTCAAGGGATTCACCAAGCTGCATCCGGCCATTCCCGAGGCCGAGCGTGGCACCTACCTGGGCATGTGCCATCCCCATATCCTGGCGCACCTCAAGGCGCTGGGGATCAGCTCGCTGCAGCTGATGCCGGTGGCGGCCTTCATGGCCGAACCCAGGCTGGAACAGCTGGGGCTGACCAACTACTGGGGCTACAACCCGGTCGCCTTCTTCGCCCCCGAGCCGCGTTACGCCGTGGCGGATGCGGTGACCGAGTTCAAGACCATGGTGCGCGAGCTGCACCGGGCCGGGATCGAGGTGATCCTGGACGTGGTCTACAACCACACCGCCGAGTCGGGCTTCGATGGCCCCATGCTGTCGTTCAAGGGATTCGACAACGCGGGCTACTACGCGTTCGAGGCGGGGGCCCATGGCCCGGACTACAGCCGCCACGCCAACGTCACCGGCTGTGGCAACAGCGTCAATCTGGATCACCCCAACAGCCTGCGCCTGGTGCTCGATGCCCTGCGCTACTGGGTGACCGAGATGCAGGTGGATGGTTTTCGCTTCGATCTGGCGGTGACCCTGGCCCGGGAAGTGGGGGAGTTCGAACCCATGGGGGCCTTCTTCAAGGCGGTGATGGCCGATCCCGTGCTCGCCGGGGTCAAGCTGATCGCCGAACCCTGGGACATAGGCCCGTTCGGCTATCGGCTCGGCCAGTTTCCCAGCCAGTGGCAGGAGATCAACGATCGCTACCGGGACACGGTGCGCGCCTTCTGGCGCGGGGATGGCGGCAAGATGGCGGAACTCGCCACCCGGCTGATGGGATCGAGGGATCTCTTTCCGAAGAATTGGCGAGCGCCCCACACCAGCGTCAACTACCTCTGCTATCACGACGGCTTCACCCTGGATGACATGGTCTCCTACAACCAGCGCCACAACCAGGCCAACGGTGAGGACAACCGGGACGGCCATGGCCACAACCTCTCCTACAACCACGGGGTGGAGGGGCCCACCCTGGATCCGCGCATCAACAACCTGCGCCAGCAGCAAAAGCGCAACCTGATCGCCACCCTGTTGCTCTCCCAGGGGACGCCGCACTTTCTCGGTGGGGATGAGATGGGGCGTAGCCAGCTTGGCAACAACAACGCCTACTGCCAGGACAACCAGATAAGCTGGGTCAACTGGCAGTGGCGGCCGGAGGATGAGCGGCTGCTCGCCTTCACCCAGCAGATGATGGCCCTGAGGTCCGAGTCCGAGGTCTTCTCCAATCTGCGCCTGTGTGACGACGACTGGTTCGGGCCTCAGGCGAACTGCCACAGAGTCGACTGGTATCACCCGGATGGCCACAGCCTCACGGAGCAGGATTGGCAGGCCCCCATGGGGCAAGCCTTCGCCATGGACATTGGCGCGCTGGACGAGGAGGGGGAGCGCTGGCTGGTGCTGTTCAACGCCAGCGGTTACGACATCCAGTTTCGGCTGCCCCCCCCGGGGGAGGGCATGGAGTGGATCCAGACCATAGACACGGCCACCAACGATGGCCTGCCCTTCCTGCCGGACGACATCAAGCGCCAGGTGGCGGTGGGACGGGCCCACTCCCTCAAGTTGCTGGAGCGGGTCCCCCAGGTGGCGGAGTCCAGCGGTCATCATGCCCCCTGACCCCAGGGGGCGATATCGCGCCGCAGTTGGCTGTCATCATGCTCTCTGGCAGCCGGGGGCGATATCGCGCCGCAGTTGGCTGTCATCATGCTCTCTGGCAGCCCGGGGCCGATGTCGCGCTACAGGCGGCGGTCATCATGCTCTTTGACCGCCCAGGGCCGATGTTGTGCTACAGGTGGCTGTCATCATGCTCTCTGGCAGCCGGGGGCCGATGTCGCGCTACAGGCGGCGGTCATCATGCTCTCTGGCAGCCCGGGGCCGATGTCGCGCTACAGGCGGCGGTCATCATGCTCTTTGACCGCCCAGGGCCGATGTCGTGCTGCCGACGGGATCACAAACTCGCATGTCCGGACATTGTGTGGGGTGGAGTCGGTGAGGCTGGCTGGTTATGCTGTGGCTCCCGTCACCGACAGTGTGACCGACCAAGTGCCACGGAGGCTGGATGAGTGCAAGAAACCCCGAGGCCTGGCGCCAGCGCCTGACCCCGGAGCAGTACCATGTCTGCTGGGAGAAAGGGACCGAGCGGCCCTATAGCGGAGCCCTGCTGCACAATCGCAAGAGCGGTGACTACCTCTGCACCTGCTGCAAGAGCGTGCTGTTCCATTCCGATGCCAAGTTCGACGCCGGCTGCGGCTGGCCCTCGTTCGATCGGGCCATCGAGGGGACAGTGACCTGGACAGAGGACAACAGCCACGGCATGAAACGGGTGGAGATCACCTGCAGCGGGTGCGGCTCCCATCTGGGCCATGTCTTCCCCGACGGGCCGACCGAGACGGGCCAGCGCTACTGCGTCAACAGCCTGAGCCTGGAGTTCGAGCCCACACCCGACCCCTGAGGTCCCCTGAAATGAAACATGGCGCCTTCCCTTGGGAAGGCGCCATTTTTTTAGCGGGCTTGTCCATGGCCATCAGGTCAGCGGTGGATTATCCCCCATCAGCAGGGCGGTCAAGGCTGGCATCGGCTGCTTTATGGGATCAAGCCAGCAGCGGGTTCTGCCCTCCATAAGCAGAGCTGAATCTTCTTGATGGGCCATCAGGCCAGCAGCAGGCTGCACCCCATGAGCAGGGCGGCCAGGGCCAGCACGGGCAGCTTGATGACGCGCAGCAGGAAGAGGGCAAGGGCGGCGAGGGCCAGATCCCGGGGGGTGAGCACGGCGCTCTGCCAGATGGGCTGGTAGAGGGCGGCCAGCAGCAGGCCGACCACGGCGGCATTGATGCCGGCCACGGCGCCCGCCAGCTTGGGCCTGGCCAGCAGGGATTGCCAGCAGGGGCCAAGGGCCCACAGCAGCAGGAAGCCGGGCAGGAACAGGGCCAGGGTGGCGAGCAGGCTCCCCAGCAGCGCCTGCTGCGGCAGCAGCAGGGCGCCGAGGTAGCTGGCCAGGGTAAACATGGGGCCGGGTACCAGCTGGGCCAGACTGTAGCCGGTCAGGAACTGGCTGGCCCCAAGGGTCTGGCCCGCGCTCTCCTCCAGCAGGGGCAGCACCACATGGCCGCCGCCAAACACCAGGCTGCCCGCGCGATAGAAGTCGGCAAGCAGGCGGCCGGGCTCGGTGGCAGTCAGCAGGGGCAGGCCGAGAAACAGCAGGGCAAACAGGATCAGGGTCGGCCAGTGGGGGCCCTGCCAGGGGGGCACGGGCGCCGTGCTCGCCATGGCCTGACGGGCGCAGATCAGGGCTCCGGCCAGCAGCATCAGCAGCTGGGTGAACAGCCCGGGTTGCCACCAGAGGGCGGCGGCGGTCGCCACCATGATCCCCTGGGTGAGACTGTCCCGGCAGAACTGGCGGGCCATGGTCAGCACCGCATCGGCCACCACCACCAGGGCCAGCAGCTTGAGGCCGTGCAGGGCCGCATCCAGCCAGAGGTTGGCCGTTAGCCGCTCGAGACCGAGGGCGGCGAGCAGCAGCAGCAGGAAGGAGGGCAGGGTGAAGCCGACGAAGGCGGCCAGCGCCCCGCCCAGACCCGCCCGGTGGCGGCCGATGGCGAAACCGAGCTGACTGGAGGCGGGCCCAGGCAGCAGCTGGCACAGGGCCAGCAACTGGGCGAATTCGCCCTGGCTGAGCCAGCCCAGGCGCGTGACGAAGGTGCGCTGGAAGTAGCCGATATGGGCGGCGGGGCCACCGAAGCTGGTGCAGCCCAGCCAGAGGAACTGGAGGAAAACCGGGATCATGGCGCTCTGCTCACGATGGGGGTGACAAGGGGAGTGTCAGGATATGACAGCCTGATGTCATTTTTATGACGACGCTTGCGGCTGCACGGGCTGATAGCTGGTCCCGGCGAGCCAGCAGGCGATGGCCTGGCGGCTGGCATCGAAGTGGGGCTCGGGCAGGGCACGGGGGTCGCACCAGCGCCACTGCTCGCACTTGTCCGGCTCGCGCAGCTCGGGCTCACCGCTCACCTCGGCCAGCAGGGCGACGGAGACATAATGCAGGCCGCTCTCGCGCCAAGTCTCCAGATTGTTGCTCACCGCAACGACCCTGGGGTTGTGGATGGTGAAGCCGGTCTCTTCCTCTACCTCGCGCACCGCCGCCGACTCGAAACTCTCGCCAAGCTCCAGGTGGCCGCCGGCGATGGACCAGTAGGGGGAGTGGCTCCCCTTGCGCTTGCCGATCAGTACCTGTCCCCGGGGATTGACCAGGATGACGCCGATCCCGACGCGGGGGTAAGGAGTAGACATGTTAGTTCCTCGTGGTGGCTTTATTTATATGAAGACATGAAAGACGGTGTTGCCTGACCAGGATGACGTTGATGTCGACCCCCGACGCGGGGGTAAGGAGTAGACATGTTAATTCCTCGTGGTGGATTGATATGAAGGCATGAAAGAAGGTGTTGCCTGACCAGGATGACGCTGATGTCGACCCCCGACGCGGGGGCAAGGAGTAGACATGTTAATTCCTCGTGGTGGATTGATATGAAGGCATGAAAGAAGGGGTCGCCTGACCAGGATGACGCTGATGTCGACCCCCGACGCGGGATAAGGAGTAGACATTTGAGTTCCTCGCTGAATGAAAAACGGGACCACATTAGAACCTGTGGACCCGTTTCGCAAGCCGCCAGCGGGGAGGCTGTCAATCCAGCTTGATCAGCATCTTGCCGGTATTGCGCCCCTCGAACAGGCCGATGAAGGCGGCAGGCGCCTGCGCCAGTCCCTGATAGACGGTCTCGCTGGCCTGCAGCTGGCCCTGTTCGAAGGCGGGCGTCACCTCGGCCAGGAAGTCGCCATAGTGCTGCCAGTGATCGAAGACGATCAAGCCCTGCATGGTGAGGCGCTTGCGGATGATCTGGGAGAGGTTGCCCGGTCCCCCCTGACCCGCGCCATTGTACTGGTCGATGAGGCCGCACATGACGATGCGGCCGTTGACCACCATGTGATCCAGCGCGGCCTCCAGCATGGCGCCCCCCACGTTCTCGAAGTAGACATGGATCCCCTCGGGGGCCAGGCGCGCCAGTTCACCGGCCAGATCCTGGGTCGTCTTGTAGTTGATCACCCCATCTATGCCCAGGGCTTCGAGGGCGGCTATCTTGTCGGCCGAGCCGGTGGAGCCGATGACGCGGGCGCCGGCCAGCTTGGCCAGCTGCACCACCATGGATCCCACGGCCCCCGAGGCGGCGGAGACCAGCACGGTTTCACCGGCCTGCAGGCGGGCTATCTTGTGCAGGCCGACCCAGGCGGTCATGCCCGGCATGCCGAGGGCGCCGAGGAAGCGCTGGGGCGGCAGCGAGCTTTGCGGCAAGCGGGTGAGGGCGGCGCCAGGGGCGATGAAGCGATCGCGCCAGCCCTGCATGCTGCTGACCTTGTCGCCGATGGCAAAGTCCGGATGGCGGGAGGCGAGCACGGTACCGACGGCGCCGCCGTCGAGGGCGCTGTTGAGGGCGAAGGGTGGCACATAGCTCTTGGCCTGGGACATGCGACCCCGCATGTAGGGATCCACCGACAACCACTGGTTGCTGACCTCAACCTCCCCATCGTTCAGAGGAGGCAGGGCCACCTCGGCCAGGGTGAAATCGCTCGGGCTGGGCAGGCCGTTGGGGTAGCGCAGCAGGTGGATCTGGTGGCTGATCTGGCTCATTTGGTTTCCTCCAGCAGGCGGCCGTTGAGCAGCAGGCGGGTGGCGACATTGCCCCGCATGGCATTGGCGAAGGGGCAGGTCTGGTGGGCCTGGCGCACGATTTGCTCGGCGAGCTCCCCGGCCAGCGTCACCTCCAGCAGGATGGCGAAGGTGAAGGTGCCATCGGCGCGAGCCAGCAGATCGACCGTGGTGGCGACGGGGGCGCTGGCAAGGGGCGTGCCCATAGCCTTGGCCACATGCAGCAGGGCGTTGGAGAAGCAGGCGGCATACCCGGCCGCCAGCAATTGTTCCGGGTTGTTGCCTTGGCCGTTGCCGCCGAGGGCGGCAGGCAGGGCCAGGGCCAGTTGCAGGGTGCCGTCCTGGGTGTGGACTTCCCCGTTGCGACCGGCCTGGGCCAGCGCCTGGGTGCGATAGAGGCTCTTCATGATGATGGCGTCTCACTATTGTTTGTGTGCAAAGTAAATTCAGGCTAATGTCGTGGCACGCTTTTGACAACTACTTTGTGTGCAAATTATTTGGGTGGTGATTAATCTTGGGTATACTGGCCCCCCAGTCAGCGAGGTAGTGCCATGAGCGAATTGAAGAAGCAGGTCTGTTTTGCCCTCTACAGCGCCGCCAATGCGGTGATGCGTGCATACAGGCCCCTGCTGGATCGGCTGGATCTCACCTACACCCAATATCTGGTGATGCTCTCCCTCTGGGCCGAAGACGGGGTCAACCTCAAGCAGATTGGCCAGGATACCGGGCTGGATGCAGGCACCCTGACCCCCATCGTCAAGCGGCTGGAGAGCAAGGGCTGGCTCACCCGCATGGTGTCGACGGAAGACGAGCGGCAAAAATGCGTGGTGCTGACCGACGCGGGGCGAGCCTTGCAGGCCGAGGTGCGCGCCTGCTGCCTGGCCGACAACTTGCGCAATCAGGTGGACTTGAACGATGCTGAGCTGACCCAGCTCAAGGGGCTGTGCGATCGCATCTCGCGCCAGCTGGGTCGCTGAAGCCCATCCGGCAACCTGAGGAGATCATGGATGAAAGCAACAAGCCGACTGGCCCCCTTGCTGGGGCTCTTGCTGGTGGCCTGTGGCGGCTCGGGCCAGCATGCCCGCCCGCTGGAGATAGAGGATGCCGACGCCTGGCGCGCCACCTGCAAGGATGGTACCCGGGTCAAGGCGGTGCGCGAGCAGGGGATCTGTGACCATCATCATGGGGTGGCCATGTGGATGAATAAGCCAGGGAAGGCTGCCACGGCAGAGGAAGCCACCAAATGAGGGGAGATCCTCATCACAAAATGACGAAACCGACCGCCCTGGTCGGTTTTTTTCGCGATCCCGCCAGCAGTTTGCCCGACTGTTCATGGTGCACTCAGTTTTCTCTTCCCATACTGGTTTCACAGTCCCGCAAGAGGAGTACCAAATATGCAACATTGGGTCGGGCTCTCCATCTTATGGGGGCTAGCCAGTTTCGGCGTGCAGGCGGATTTCATCGAGAGCCGGGATCCGGTAGAGCCGCTCTGGCATGCCCAGTCCCAGGTCGAGATGGAAGGCTACTTGATTGAATCCCTTGGTGAGGGGCGCTGGCTGTTCGATACCGGCTCCGACAGCCTGCTGGTGGAGTTGCCCCAGGGGCGGGTGGCCGCCCCCGATGAGCGGCTGCTGCTGAGCGGTGCCCCGCGTCAGGAGGCGGAAGGCTGGTTGTTGCAGGTCGAGGACGTCAGCACGGTCGCGACCTGACCGCCAGCGCAGGCAGGCACGATGAAAAAGAGGAGGCCATGGCCTCCTCTTGTCGTTTCCGTCAAGCCCCGGCCCTCAGCCGAGGTGATTGAGGGGGAGTGCCGTCTTGTGCTTGATGCGGCGCAGCACGAAGCTGGATCTCACCCCGGTCACCCCGGGAATATGGGTCAGCTTGTCCAGCAGGAAGTGCTGGTAGTGCTCCATGTCCCGCACCACCACCTTGAGCTGGTAGTCGGCATCGTTGCCGGTGATCAGGTCGCACTCGAGCACCTCGGGCAGGGCGGAGATGGCGGTATCGAAGTTCTCGAATCGCTCCGGGGTATGCCTGTCCATGGAGATGTGGATGTAGGCGGTGAGGGTGAGCCCCAGCTGGCGGGCGTTGAGCAGGGTGACATGGGTATCGATGAGTCCCGCATCCTCCAGCGCCTTGACCCGGCGCGAGCAGGGAGAGGGGGAGAGGCCGACCAGTTCGGCCAGTTCCAGGTTGCTGATGCGGCCATTCTCCTGCATCAACTCCAGAATATGGCGGTCGATACGATCCAGTTTCAGCATGCTTTGCCACCTTGTCGCAATGTTTGATTGTATTTTCATAGGTTAAGGGTGAGTCATTGCAAAAACAACCGAAAAGAACAGGATCTTCGCAACCACTCTCCCGGGCGGCTTCGGTACTATGAACTCATCAAACGGTGGTCAGGCAGCGGCAGCATCCAGCCCCTGAGGCGACGAGTTCAACCGGACTCCTAGCACCACGAGACGTCACGCCTTATCGGGCCATGACCGACAGATACGGGCTTACCGGTCCGTAAAAAGCAACAAAGCAGGCCTCCCGGCGCCTGCTTTGTTGCTTTTTGCGTGCCGGAACCCGGCTCAGGCTGCGGCTGCTGGATGGGGCGGGCGGATGCGATAGAGGCAGCGGTGATCGCCGCTGAGCAGGTACTCCTCCCGTTCGACCCGGGCCGGGGCCAGCAGCTCGGCGAAGATGGCCAGCTCGCTTCGACAAAACCCCTGACAGCCCCGTGCCGCCACGCAGATGGGGCAGTGGCTCTCCCACAGCAGCCAGCTGCCATCCTCCTCCTGGCGTGCCTCGGCCATATAGCCTTCCCGGGTGCGCAAGACGGCCAGTGCGCCCACTCGCTGCGCCAGAGGCAGGCCGGCCAGCTCTGCCCGGTAGCGCCCCAGCTGCTGTTGCTCCCGCTCGGCGATCACCTTGTCCAGTCCACTCTCTCCAAACAGCTGCTGCACGGTTTCAATCAGGCGCAGGGTCAGCTCGCCGTGGCCATCGGGGAAGCGTTGCCAGGCCTGCTCGGTCAGCTGCCAGAGCCGGCTCGGTCGGCCCCGGCCCCTGGCCTCATCCCGAAAGCTCACCCAGCCGTCGGCCTCCATGGCGTGCAGGTGCTGGCGGGCCCCCATGGACGTCATCTGAAGCTGCTCCCCCAGGGCGGCGGCGCTCTGGGGGCCTTGGGTCTTGAGCAGATGGAGTATCTTGTCGGTGCTGGCGTTCATGTTGTGGCTCTGCTTATCGGCATCGGGTTATCGGGCGGCGCTCGTCGACAGCGGCGGCGCCCTGGGGGATCCACGGCATCTCGAGCAGGTGAAGCATCCGGTCGGTGCTGGCGTTCATGTTGTGGCTCTGCTTATCGGCATCGGGTTATCGGGCGGCGCTCGCCGGCAGCGGTGGCGCCCTGGGGGATCCACGGCATCTCGAGCCGGTGAAGTATCTGGTCGGTGCTGGCGTTCATGGCATCCCCGATTGCTGCGCCTGATGGGAATTATGGGCAGGCGGATGATTTAAATCAACAATTAACTTTACAAAATAGCCGCCGCTCACCAGTATAAATAAACTTTTAACTTTACATAATGGTGAGTGCAATGGAGAGCCGCAAAGACAAGGCGAGTCTGTGGGTATTGGTGATGACGGTGACCCTGGCGGTGGCGGGCTTCAGCCTGCCCTCTCCGGTGCTGGCGCCCCTGATGCTGGATCCCGGCCAGGGCATGCTGACCCCCGACGCCTCGGACTGGAGCCGCAAGGTGTGGCTCGGCGTCGTGATGGGGCTCTATCCCCTGTTTCAGCTGCTGGGAGCCCCCTGGCTTGGCAGGCTGTCGGATCGCCATGGTCGCAAGCCCATACTGACCATCTGCCTGGTCGGCGTCTTGGCAGGCTATGCCTTGATGGCGCTGGGGATCGCCTGGCGCTCCCTGCCGCTGTTGCTGCTTAGCCGGGTGCTGGAGGGCTTCTTCAACGGCAATATCGCCATCGTGCAGGCGATGGCGGCGGACATGAGCACCCCCAAGAGCAAGGCCCACAACTTCGCCATGATCAACATCGGCATGAACCTGGGCTGGGTGCTGGGCCCCATGATAGGGGGCTATGCCGCCGTCATCTCGGGAGATTACAGCATGGCGGCCTGGCTGGCGGTAGGGATGACGGTGGCCAACCTGCTGCTCGCCCTCTGGTTGTTGCCAAATCGCCCCCCGCTGCCGCAGGCGAGCGAGACGCCCCGCCTGTCGAGCCGCGCCCTGCTGCGGGTCCCCGCTCTGCTGCCCTACTTCGCCCTCACCCTGGTAAGCTACGGCGCCGTGCAGCTCTATTTCAGCTACTTCAATGTCTGGCTGGTGGACGAGCTGGCCTGGGATCCGGTGCAGCTGGCCCAGGGGGCCGTGCTGGTGAGCGTGCCCATGATGCTGGGATCCTGGTTGGGGAGCCGGTTGGCCCGCCACTGGCGCGGCAGCACCCTTGGCATCGTCGGTCATCTGGTGATGGCGGCGGGCATGCTGATGTTCATCCTGCCGAGCCAGTGGTGGGGGTTGGCGCTCACCTTCATTCCCGCCGGCATCGGCATGAGCCTGGGGGAGCTGGCGACCTCGGTGGCCATCTCCAACCGCAGCCATGCCAGCCAGCAAGGGCAGGCCATGGGGCTGTATCGCGGCATCGCGGTGGGCAGCGAGATCCTCGCCGTGGTGCTGGGCAGCCTGGCGCTGCTGGCGGGCAACCAGTGGCCCTTCTATCTGGCGGCGGGGGCCGGCCTGCTCTGCGCCCTGGGATTTTATGCCCTGCGCCGCCGGGCCGACAGGCGCAGGCAGATCACAGAATGGGCGACCCAGGCGGGATGAGGCTTGCATCGGGGTCGGGAGTCTGGGAATTTATCCCCTTCGTGGCTCAGCAGATGGGAGGGGATATGACGCAGTACAAGGCGATCGCTCTGGACATGGATGGCACCTTGTTGACCCGGGATCACAGGATCTCCAGTGCGACCAGGGCGGCGCTGGCCGAGGCCAGATCCCGTGGCATCAAGGTGCTGCTGGTGACGGGTCGCCACTTCATGACGGCGCGCCCCTTCCACCATGATCTGGGGCTGGATACCCCCATCATCTGCAGCAACGGCGCCTATCTCTACGACCCCGCAGGGGACAGGATCCTCTGCGGCGATCCCCTGGCCAGCGCGCCCCTGAGCCACCTGCTGGCCGCCATGGCCGAGGAGGAGATCGAGGCCCTGGCCCACCTCTCCCACGGCATAGGCCACATCGGCTGCGAGCCCTATGTCACCCGGATCCGCGACTGGTCGGCCAATGCGGCGCGGCAGCACAGGGTGCAGTTGCTGCCCCAGACCTGCGCCGACCTGCTGGCCCAGCCCCAGGTGTGGAAGCTGGAGCTGTTTGGTCAGGAGCCGGCCCGGCTGCACGACTTCGTCAGCCGGGTGGTGGGATCGCTGCCCTTCACCCAGGATTGGGCGGCGCCCTATGCGGTCGAGCTGGTGAAACCCGGTTGCAGCAAGGGCAACCGGCTCGCCCAGTGGGCGGCGGGGGAGGGGATCCCCCTGGAGCAGGTGGTGGCGTTTGGCGACAACAACAACGACATCAGCATGTTCGAGCGGGTCGGGCTGGCGGTGGCCATGGGCAATGCGGCCCAACAGATCCAGGGGATGGCCCACAAGGTCACGGCGGATCACAACGAGGATGGCATCGCCCTGGGGCTGGCACGCTGGGTACTCTGATCCCTCTGATCAGAGAGGCCCATGGTGCATCATCGGCCTCTTTTTCTGGGGCTGGCTACAGCTTGAACTCTATGACCCTGGGGGGATAGCGCAGGCGGTTGTACTCCCGGCGCAAGGCCGCATCGCGGCGCAGGGCCCGCTCCCTCTGATAGCGATAGCCGTCGCGCCTGGCGCTGTCGTCCTCATTGCGGATCAGCTGCTCGAGCTGGCGTATCTCCCGCTCATTCTGGCCGATGGCCTGGGCCAGCTCGTCGAGGCGGGCGGCGAGCTGATACTCCCGCTGGCCACGCTCGAACTGGCGCAGGAAGGTCTCGTCATGGGGGCAGACCCCCTGATACTCCTCCCCGTTGCGCCCCTTGCGATAGGCGAGTTCCGGGATGCAGTAGAGCTCAAGTCCCTTCTGGTAGCCTCGCTGCCACTCCCCCAGATCCGCCGCTATCCCGTGTTCGCCGCAGCGCTCGGCGTACCCCTTGCCCGCATCCGGCGCCTTGCCCTGTTCGCCGTCGGCAAAGCCCAGGTTGTACCAGCTCATGGCGGCGCACTCCTCCCGGGAGAGGCTGCTGCAGCCCCCCAGCAGCAGGCAGAGGGTGAGCAGGACGGCTCGTGATCCCGTGGTTGTCATCATGGTTGCACTCCTTGCGGTGTCGCAGACGGCGGTGTGTGGTGGGATGCGCATTCTAGGAGTCGGCAGGCCCGGGGACAAGGGGCTGCGTCTGCCCCGGCACGGCGTCTGTCCCGGCACGGCCAGGGCGTGGCGACGAGATGGCGGGCAAGGCTTCTCTTGCGAGCGGCATGAGGGTAAACTTGCGGCCACTTTTTAACAGCCATGCAACAACGCACATGAAAGTCCTGACCGTCGACTACCGGGCCCCCGATGCCGCCCAACGCTTCACCGAATCCCTGCGCACCACCGGCTTCGGTGTGCTGACCCATCACCCCATTCCCAAGGAGCTGGTACAGGGGATCTACGACAACTGGTATCGCTTCTTCATGAGCGAACGCAAGCAGGATTTTCTGTTCAACCGGGAGACCCAGGACGGCTACTTCCCGCCGTCGGTGTCCGAGGTGGCCAAGGGCCACAGCCAGAAGGACATCAAGGAGTATTTCCACCTCTACCCCTGGGGTCAGATGCCGGAAGAGCTGAGGGCCCAGGCCATGGAGTACTACCAGCTGGCCAACAACCTGGCCGCCGAGCTGCTGGGTTGGGTCGAGCAGTACACCCCGAGCGATATCGCCGCCAACTACAGCTGCCCGCTCTCCTCCATGATCGAAGAGAGCCAGAAGACCCTGCTGCGGGTGCTGCACTACCCGCCGTTCGACGGCACCGAGGCGCCGGGCGCCATTCGGGCCGCCGCCCATGAGGACATCAACCTGCTGACCATACTGCCCGCCGCCAACGAGCCGGGCCTGCAGGTGAAGGGAGCCGACGGGGAGTGGATGGACGTGCCCTGCGACTTTGGCACCCTCATCATCAACATCGGCGACATGCTGCAGGAGGCCTCCGCCGGTTACTACCCCTCCACCACCCACAGAGTCATCAACCCGACCGGCGGCAGCGCCAGCAAATCCCGCATCTCACTGCCGCTGTTCCTGCATCCGCGCCCGGACGTGGTGCTCTCGGAGCGTCACACCGCCCACAGCTACCTGATGGAGCGGCTGCGGGAGCTCGGGGTGATCTGAGCCGGCCGGCCCGCTTATCCTGCATCAAAACCGGAGCATCTTTGCTCCGGTTTTTATTGTTGGCATCATTGTCTTTAAAGTGGAGATTTATTGGTGATTCCTGCCAATTATTCCGCATTAATGCCAGATTTCATCGTTGTGATTGCGCAGCCCCTCCCTTACTCTGGCCGCCGCTTTTCGCCAGCGGCATCCCAGGCCCTGGCCCTGACCCCGGAGTTCATATGCAGCAGTCCCAATGGTCATCCCGGCTCGGCTATATCCTCGCCGCCGCGGGATCGGCAGTCGGCCTCGGCGCCATCTGGAAGTTTCCCTATGTGACGGCCGCCAACGGCGGGGGGGCCTTCCTGCTGGTGTTCCTGCTGTTCAGTTTCACCCTGGGGGTGGCGGTGCTGATGGGAGAGACCCTGCTCGGCAGCCTGAGCCGCCGCGGAGTGGTGGGGGCCATGGCCAGCCTGGCGGGCCCGCGCTGGCGCTGGCTCGGCGCCATGGGCCTGCTGTGCAGCCTGCTTATCTTCTGCTTCTACAGTGTGGTGGGGGGCTGGACCCTGGGCTACACCGCCATGGCTCTGTCCGGCAGCCTCAACAGCGGTGATGGCGCCGCCCTCACCGCCCGCTTCAACGACTATGTGGCGGATCCCCTCTGGCCCGTGCTCTCTCACCTGGCGTTCGCGGCCCTCGCCTGGTGCTGCGTGCAGGGCGGGGTGCAGAAGGGGGTGGAGCGCACCCTGCGCTGGATGATGCCGAGCCTGCTGGTGATGATGCTGCTGCTCGCCGTCGTCGGATTGACTTTGCCCGGCGCCATGGCCGGGGTGCGCCACTTCCTGCTGCCGGATTTTGACAAGCTCGGCATGGAGGGGGTGCTCGATGCCCTGGGGCTGGCCTTCTTCTCCCTCTCCATCGGCCTTGGCATCCACACCACCTATGGCGCCTACCTGCCTTCCAGCGAAGGGGTGGGGCGCTCCAGCCTCTGGGTGGTGCTGCTGGCCAGCCTGATCGCCGTGCTGGCGGGGCTGATGATCTTCCCCGTGCTGGCGGCGACCGGCATAGATCCCACCGCCGGGCCCGGGCTCACCTTCATGACCATGCCGGCGGTGTTCCAGCAGCTCCCCTTCGGCCAGGGGCTGGCCAGCCTCTTCTTCGCCCTGCTGGTGGTGGCGGCGCTCTCCTCGGCCATCTCCCTGCTCGAGCACCTGCAATGCTTCGTCGGCGAGAGCTGGGGCTGGCGGCGGCGCAGCAGCTGCACCCTGATCATCGCCCTGGTGATGGCGGGGGGCATACCGGTCAGCCTCTCGTTCGGCCCCTGGTCCGGGGTGACCCTGTTTGGCAAGAACATCTTCGAGCTGCTCGATTTTGTCACCTCCAACCTGATGATGCCGCTGTTCGGTCTCGGTCTCACCCTGCTGCTGGGGTGGCGGCTGGGCCGCACCATCCTGCCCCGGGGGCTGGGCCAGCCCTGGCAGGGGCTGCTGCTGGGAGGGTGGCGCTGGCTGGCGCCCCTGCTCATCGGCGGCATCCTGATCCGCGGCCTGGGGTGAGGGCTTGGATGCGGCCAGTGTGCCGGCCGCAGAAACGGCGAGCGGTGACGGCGCCGACTCGATCAAACCCTGCCTTGAGTGAGAAATCGGGATTTTTCAACTGATTTTGCCGAGAATGTTCGACAGGATCTGTCAACTTGCCTTGCCATGGTTTAGGCTGTCGCCCACTCGTTTTCCGGGCCCTATGCCATGGCATGGGCCCCGCGCTATGCAGTCGTTCCAGTTGTGTCCATACGAGGCCGTCCTGGGCGGGCTGAGGAGCCGGATCTTGTTGCAGGGTCGCCGCGAGGCGGCCCTTTTCGTGCGTCCATCATGGAGTCAATCATGTTGTCCTCAAGGGAGTTGGTATGAGCCAGGTGCAGTGGTCTTCTCGTCTCGGTCATGTGCTGGCCGCCGCCGGCACGGCGATCGGCCTCGGTGCCATCTGGAAGTTTCCGTATGTGACCGCCACCAATGGCGGTGGCGCCTTCCTGCTGCTGTTTCTGCTGTTCAGCTTCACCCTGGGGGTGGCGGTGCTGGTGGGGGAGACCCTGCTCGGCAGCCAGAGCCAGCGCGGGGTGCTCGGGGCCTTCAAGAGGCTGGTGGGGCCTAATTGGCGCTGGATGGGCTACATGGGCATTCTGTGCGGCTTTTGCATCTACAGCTTCTACAGCGTGGTGGGGGGCTGGACCCTGGGCTACGTGGGCTTCGCCGCCATGGGGCGCCTCAACCTGAGCCAGGGGGATGCCCTGACCGCCCTCTTCACCGGCTATGTGAGCGACCCCTGGTGGCCAGCCCTGACCCATCTGCTGTTCGCGGGCCTGACCTGGTGGTTCGTGCAGGGGGGGATCCAGAAGGGGGTGGAGCGGGCGCTGCGCTGGATGATGCCCGCCCTGTTCGTCATGATGCTGCTGCTGGTGGGGGTGGGGCTCTCCCTGCCGGGCGCCATGGCCGGGGTGCGTCAGCTGCTGCTGCCGGACTTCAGTCAGCTGAGCGGCCAGAGCGTGCTCGATGCCCTGGGGCTGGCCTTCTTCTCCCTCTCCATCGGTCTTGGGGTGCACACCACCTATGGCGCCTACCTGCCCAGCAGCCAGGGCGTGCTGCGCTCCGGGGTCTGGGTGGTGACGCTGGCGAGCCTGATCTCGGTGCTGGCGGGGCTGATGATCTTCCCGGCTCTGGCCTCGACCGGCATAGATCCGAGCGCGGGCCCCGGCCTCACCTTCATGACCATGCCCGCCGTGTTCAACCAGCTCCCCTTCGGCCAGGGGCTGGCCCTGATCTTCTTCCTGCTGCTGGTGGTGGCGGCGCTCTCCTCCTCCATCTCCATGCTGGAACACCTGGTGCGCTTCGCCTGCGAGGAGTGGGGCTGGTCGCGCCGTGGCGCCTGCCGGGTGCTGACCCTGCTCATCATGGCGACCGGGGTGCCGGTCAGCCTCTCCTTCGGGATCTGGTCCGAGGCGACCCTGTTTGGCAAGACCCTGTTCGAGCTGCTCGACTACCTTACCTCCAACCTGATGATGCCGCTGTTCGGCCTGGTGCTGACCCTGCTGCTGGGCTGGCGCCTGGGGGACAAGATGCTGCCGCAAGGGGCGCCGCCCCTGGCCCGTTTTGCCCTGCTCTGGTGCTGGCGGCTGGTGGCGCCGCTGCTCATCGCCAGCATCTTGCTGCGGGGCATCGGCTGACAGGCGAGGCAGGACGAAAAAGGGTTGGCCCATGGCCAACCCTTTTTTCATCGACCCGCGGCCGTTACAGCAGGGGATTGGTGGGGGGGGAGCCGCGCAGCAAGCCGGCCAGCCGCTCCAGCCCCTCGGCGACGCGGGCGTCGGTGGCGGGTTGGCTCAGGCTCAGCCGTACCCCTTGCGGGGCGGCGAACTGGCCGGCGGCGAAGTGCTCTCCGCTCGCCACCCCCACCCCCTGGGCGTTGGCGGCCTCGGCGAACTCCTGGCTGCGCCAGGGCTCGGGCAGCGGCAGCCAGGCGTGCATGGAGCCTTCCTGCCAGCGGGCCCCGGGCAGCAGGTGGCGCAGCAGCTCGCCGCGCCGGGTCAGGATCCGCCGCTGCTGCTCCACCAGCGGCATGATCTGGTGCTGGCTCACCAGCTTGCAGGCCAGCTCGATCAGGAGCGGGCTCACCATCCAGCTCGACAGCCGCATCGCCTGGGCGAAGGCGTTGCGCAGGGGAGAGGGCGCCAGCACGAAGCCGACCCGCAGGCCGCCGCAGGCGATCTTGGCCAGGCTGCCGAGGTAGATGACCCGCTCCGGCGCCAGGTTCACCAGGGGCGCCACCGGGGTGCTGGGCAGCAGGCCGTTGACGTCATCTTCGATGATCAGCAGATCGTGGCGGCGGGCGATGGCGACGACGGCCTCGCGCCTGCCCTGGCTCATGGTGGCCGTGGTGGGGTTTTGCAAGGTGGGGGTGAGGTAGATCAGCTTGGCGCGGCGGCTGCGGCAGGCCGCCTCCAGGGCATCGGGGATCAGCCCCTCCTCGTCCATCGCCAGCCCCACCACCTGATTCTTCAGCTGGCGGGCATTGCCCAGCATGCCGGGATAGCTGAGCCCCTCGCACAGTAGCGTCTCCCCCACGCAGCCGGTCGCCATCAGGGAGAGCATGATGCCGTGCTGGGCGCCATGGCTGAACAGCAGGCGATCCTCGCTCCCTGCCACCCCCTGTTCGGCCAGCCAGTTGATGAACAGCTGGCGCTGGCCGGGCTGGCCCGCCTCCTTGTCATAGCCGAGCAGGGCATTGAGGTCCCCGTCCGCCACCTCGGTCAGCATGGGGCGAATGATGGCGGCCCTGTCCAGCTGTACCGGCAGGTTCTGCCACAACTCGATGCGGTGCCCCTCCTCCTTGCGGATCACCCACTCGTTGGCGGGATCCGTGCCCGCCCCCTTGACCCAGGTGCCGTGACCCACCTTGGCGGCCAGCAGGCCGCGCCGCTCCGCCTCGCCATAGGCGCGGGTGATGGTGCCGACGGTGACCCCCAGCCTGTCTGCCAGCGCCCGCATGGTCGGCAGCCGGGTGAGGGGAGGCAGGGCGCCGTCGTCGATGGCCTGCTCGATGGCCTTGACCAGCTTGAGGTAGAGGGGGCCATCGAAGGGGGTGAGGTCCGGGGTCCAGATTGTCATGGTGACAATAAATCCATTGATCCAAAGTTGTGGCCAATATAGCGTGAAATCTCCCACAACGACAATCAAGAATGGCACATTGTATCGATACAATGTGACAAGGAAGGAGTCACAAGATGACGATCGAATGGTATGCCACCCTGTTTGGTTTCGCCCTGCTCACCTGCGGCACTCCGGGCCCCAACAATCTCATGTTGACGGCGTCCGGCGCCAACTTCGGGGTGCGCCGCACGGTGCCGCACCTGGTCGGGGTGACGGCGGGCCAGCCGGTGTTGCAGCTGGTGCTGGCGCTGGGCTTTTATCCCATGTTCGAGCGCTGGCCCCTGCTCAAGCTGAGCCTGCAGGTGCTGGGCAGCCTCTATCTGCTCTGGCTGGCCTGGCGCATCGCCGTGGCCGGTGCCCCCGGCGATCCGGCGAGGCGCTCGCGCCCGCTGACCCTGCTGGAGGGGCTGGGCTTTCAATTCCTCAACCCCAAGGCCTGGATGATGGGGATCTCCGCCATCAGCCTGTTCAGCCTGCCGGGCAGCGACTACTGGCCGAGCATGGGGGGCATCATGGCCGTCTTCCCCATGGCCGGGCTGCCGGTCTGCTTCGCCTGGGCCTTGTTCGGCCATCAGCTCAGCCGCTGGATCAACTCGGATCGGGGCTGGCGCCGTCTCAATGGCAGCCTGGGGGCGCTCACCGCCCTGTGTGTGGTGATGCTCTGGTATTAATGACTGCCTGATTATTCATGCAAAGAAAATGCATTGCCGGCCTTGTCGTCACGGCACAGGCTCTGCATATTAGGAGGCTTGCCGCATCGTTGGCGCCCTGTATTACCAAGAGGTTGAGATGGATCTGAACTGGTTGCTTCCCCTGGCGGGCTTTGCCCTCATCACCTGTGGCACGCCGGGCCCCAACAACATGCTGCTCACCAGCGCCGGGGCCGCCCAGGGCTTTCGCCGCTCCCTGCCCCTGCTGGTGGGGGTGGTGGGGGGGATCAATCTGATGATCCTGGCCACGGCGCTGGGGCTCGGGGTGATGTTCGAGCAGGTGCCGCTGCTGCACGACGGCCTCAAGCTGGCGGGCTCGGCCTACCTGCTCTGGCTGGCCTGGAAGGTGGCCAACGCCAGCGGCCCGGCCGAGGGCAACCGGCCTCTGATCCCGGCCCATCAGGGGGCCCTGTTGCAGCTGCTCAACCCCAAGGCGTGGATGATGGCCCTCTCCGCCATCAGCGGCTTCACCCTGGCGGGGGAGGGCTACTGGCCCTCCGCCAGCTGGGTGCTCGGCATCTTCTTCGTGACCGGCCTCTACACCGGCGCCTTTTGGGTACTGTTCGGCGCCCAGGTGCGCCGCCTCATCCGCACCGCCAGGGGCTGGCGTCGCTTCAATCTTGGCATGGGGCTGGCCACGGCCGCCTGCGTGCTGATGATCTGGATTTAGGTGCCTGCACCTTGCCGTCTGTCTTGTTGGCCCTGCGGGGCCTTTTTTGTCCGCGGGGCTCAGTGCCCGCAATAAAGGAGGGGTTATGAAATGTATCGGTCTGCTGGGGGGCATGAGCTGGGAGTCCACCGTCAGCTACTATCAGGCCCTCAACCGGGGTGTGCGGGCAGAGCTTGGCGGCCTACACTCGGCGCGGGTGCTGCTCAATAGCGTGGATTTTGCCGAGATAGAGCGGCTGCAACACGCCGGTGACTGGCCCGCCACCGCGCGCCTGCTGGCCAGCGAGGCGCGCAAGCTGCAAGCCGGTGGTGCCCAGTGCCTGCTGATCGCCACCAACACCATGCACAAGGTGGCCCCCGAGATTGCCGCCGCCATCGACATTCCGCTCATCCATATCGCCGATGCCACCGCCCGCCGCCTGCAAGCCGACGGGGTGACCCGGGTGGGCTTGCTCGGCACCCGCTTCACCATGGAGCAGGATTTTTACAAGGGGCGCCTGGAGGCGGGATTCGGGCTGGAGGTGCTGGTACCCGGCGACGCCGCGCGGGAGCGGGTGCATCGCATCATCTATGACGAACTCTGTCTCGGGCAGATCCGCGAGCCGTCCCGGGCCGAGTACCTGGCCATCATCGCCGATCTGGCCGCGGCGGGGGCGCAAGCCGTGATCCTCGGCTGCACCGAGATAGCGCTGCTGCTGGGGGACGCCAGCGCCGCCGTGCCCCTCTATGACACCACCGCCATCCACGCCGAGGCGGCGGTGGCCTGGTCCCTGGCCCGGGCGTGAGGCGCCTTGCCTGCCTGGAGCCCTGAACTGAGTGACAGCCATGCTCGATCCGGCCCGGGGCGCCGTTATCGATTGGGCCTCTTTTTCGCCTCATCCCTGCTCTCTTGATGCTGGTCAGATCTCATATCGACCGTTGTGGCATAGTCCTCGGGGTAAAAGCGTGTAAAATTGCGCCCTGAATTTTGGCCGACCCGTCGGCCAGCCTCTCTCTCAAGCAAGGCAGACCCGGTGACAGAAGTAGACAGATTCGCAGACATTCGCCCCTATCACGACGATGAAGTTCCCGCCGCCATCGAGCGCCTCATCCAGGACGACGAGTTTATCGGCGCCATCGCCAAGTACCGTTTCGGTGCCCTGATGAGCGTGTTCGGCTGGGCGCTGCGCCCGCTGATCCGTTACTTCCTGCGCAGAAAATGGCGCCATGTGACCACTGTGCACCAGGTGCAGATGGGGGTGACCCGCTACATGTCCCGCATGATTGCCACCTCCACCAAGGGGGTGACCTTCTCCGGCATCGAGCAGCTCCAGCAGGGCCAGGGCTACCTGTTTGTCTCCAACCACAGGGACATCGCCATGGATCCCGCCTTCGTCAACTGGGGGCTGCATACCCACGGCTTCGAGACGGTGCGCATCGCCATCGGCGACAACCTGCTGCGCAAACCCTGCGCCACCGAGCTGATGAAGCTCAACAAGAGCTTCATCGTCAAGCGCTCCGCCAAGGGGCCGCGGGAGATGATGAAGGCGCTGGGCGAGCTGTCTGCCTACATAGGCCAGTCGGTGCACCAGGGGCACTCCATCTGGATCGCCCAGCGGGAAGGGCGCGCCAAGGACGGGGATGACAAGACGGATCCCGCCATCCTCAAGATGTTCTACGTGGACGGCAAGAAGCAGAAGATCCCGTTCGCCGACTACATGCGCAGCCTCAACATAGTGCCGGTGAGCATCAGCTACGAGCTGGATCCCACCGACAAGGCCAAGGCGCGGGAGCTCTACGAGAAGTCGGTCAACGGCAGCTACGAGAAGGGCGAGTTCGAGGATATCGAGAGCATAGTGGCCGGCATCGTCGGCCAGAAGGGGCGGGTCCACGTGGCCTTCGGCGCCCCCATCCGCGACGGCTTCGAGGATCCCGACCAGCTGGCGGCGCTGATCGACAAGGCGGTCTGGGGCAACTATCGCCTCTTCCCCGGCAACTATCTGGCGGCGGATGTGCCCGATCGGGCCAACACCCTGGAGCAGGCGGCGTTCCTGACCCGCCAGTCCGAGGTGCCCGAGGAGCACAAGGCCATCTGGCGCGCCATGTATGCCAAGCCGGTGGAGAACGCCGGCAAGGTGCGCTGATTCAGCGCGGGATGAAAAAACGGGAGCTCAGGCTCCCGTTTTTGCGCCCGGTCAAAGTGCGATGTCCCCCCCTGGTGAATAATATTGTTTCAGATGGTACGTTTCCTCATCGCCTGATCTCCCATGCCTTGGCAAGGGCCCGCAGAGTGTGTAACAGTGTGGGCCCGGCCGCTGTTGCAGGCCGTGAGCAAACTGCTTGCAAGGAGTGCAGGCAGTCATGACAAGGACCCTTTGCGGTCCTTTTTCGTTTGTGGACAAAGATGCTGACCAGATGCAGCAAAAGGAGTGACGGCCATGATCACCGGCAATCTCGAGACCCTGGATCGTACCCCCTTGCCCGCCCCGTTGGCGCGCATCATGAAAGAGGTGGTGATCAGCGTCGACCACTGGCTGGCCGCGCCCCTTGGCAAGGCGAACGTCGATGGCCTGCGCCTGTTCACCCTGGTGAGCGAAGAGATGACGGAGCCCGCCCGCGATCGCCGCGGCGAGTTCCATGAGCAATACCTCGACATCCAGCTGCTGCTGCGCGGCCGGGAGTGGATCGGGGTGGGGCCCCATCAATATCGGCAGGAGGGGGCGAGTCACCCCTATCCGGATCTCTGGTTTGTCGACCATGAACAGACCAGCTACCTGGCGTTGCAGCCGGGGGATTTCGCCATCTTCTGGCCCGGCGAGCTGCACCGCCCGCTCTGTACCCCGGACGAACCCGGCGCCGTCAGGAAGCTGGTGGTCAAGGTACACAGGGATCTGCTGCTGCCCTAGCGGGGCCCCGGCATCCCGGCAAAGGAATCAAAGACTTGGTCGCCAGAGGCGGCCATACGCCCCCGGCAGGGGAAATCCCATCCCTCGCGGATGACACCATACTGTCCGGCGTGACGCCGGCCCACAGGAAGATGTAGAACATGAGCAAGTTGGTACTGATCCTTAACTGCGGTAGCTCTTCCCTGAAATTTGCCGTCATGGATGCCACAACGGGTGAGGACATGCTGTCCGGCCTGGCCGAATGCTTCAATCTGGATGATGCCCGCATCAAATGGAAACTCCACGGGGTCAAGGGGGAGGCCATGCTGGGCGCGGGTGCCGCTCACCAGGCCGCCCTCGACCATATCGTGGGCCAGATCCTGCCCCAGGATCCCGCCCTGGCCGAGCAGCTGGTGGCCATCGGCCATCGCATCGTCCACGGTGGCGAGCAGTTCTCCCGCTCGGTGCGCATCGATGAGACGGTGATCGCCGGCATCGAGGCCGCCATTCCGTTCGCCCCCCTGCACAACCCGGCCCACCTCATCGGCATTCGCGCCGCCTTGAAGGTGTTCCCGGCCCTGGCCGACAAGAACGTGGCCGTGTTCGATACCGCCTTCCACCAGACCCTGCCCGAGGAGGCCTATCTCTACGCGCTGCCCTATCCCCTCTACAAGGAGCACGGCATCCGTCGCTACGGCGCCCACGGCACCTCCCACCGCTTCATCGCCGAAGAGACCGCAAAGGCGCTGGGCAAGCCGTTGAATGAACTCAACATCATCAACTGCCACCTGGGCAACGGCGCCTCCGTCTGCGCCATCAGAAATGGCGAGTCCGTCGACACCTCCATGGGGCTGACCCCGCTGGAAGGGCTGGCCATGGGCACCCGCAGCGGCGACATAGACCCCGCCGTGGTCTTCTTCATGCACGATCAGCTGGGCTACGAGGTGGACGAGATCAACCGTGTGCTGACCCGCGAATCCGGCCTGCTGGGCATGACAGAGGCGAGCAGCGATTGCCGCTATGTCACGTCCAACTACGCCACCGACGCCGGTGCCAAACGGGCGCTGGATGTCTTCACCTATCGGGTTGCCAAGTATGTGGGCGCTTACGCCGCCGCCCTGGATGGCCGCCTGGACGCCCTGGTGTTCACCGGCGGCATCGGCGAGAACGCCGCCATGGTGCGGGAGATGGTGCTGGCACGACTGGCCCTGCTTGGCTTCAAGGTCGACAAGGAAGCCAACAATGCCGCCGTGCTCGGTGGCGAGGGCCCCATCACGGCAGAGGGCAGCCGCCTGGCCCTGGTGATGCCCACCAACGAAGAGCTGGTGATCGCCCGCGACGCCCTGGCCCTGGTGGGCTGAGACGCCCCCGCCTGATACGCAGCGCCGGCCCTGGGCGGGCGCTGTCGTTTGAGCACTGGGCGGGTTTGACATATGACGGCAGATCCGTAGTCTGACCGACTCGTTGCATGAGAGGAGCTGAAGCCATGAGAGAGGCATTTTTCGCCTGGTTGACCGGGCAGGGGGTGGAGGTGACCAGCCTGATGGCGCTGGTGATCGCCATCGGATTCATCCTGCTCACCTCTCTGGTGCTGCACCTGGTGTTGCACCGCTATGTGCTGGTGGCCCTGACCCGGCAGCTGGGGCGCTGGTTGCAGGTCTGGCTGCCGCCCCAGTTGCAGCAGAAGATGTTCAACCGCTTCGCCTTCGCCCTGCAGGGTGCCGTGTTGCTGGCCCAGGCCGAGATCTGGCTGGCGGGCTACAGCGAGAGCCTGCACCTGATCGAGACGGTGGCCCAGCTCTGGATCCTGCTGTTCCTGCTGCTGGCCAGCTTCTGCGTGCTCGATTGCGTGCTCTTCATCAGCCGCCGCGCCCCCGTGGGCAAGACGCTGCCCCTGCGGGGCATCTTCCAGGGGGTCAAGCTGATGGGCAGCATCCTGGTCGGCATAGTGATGCTGGCCCTGCTGATGGGCAAGTCCCCCATCATACTGTTCAGCGGCCTGGGGGCCATGACGGCGGTGCTGATGCTGGTGTTCAAGGATCCCATCCTCGGCCTGGTGGCGGGGATCCAGCTCTCCGCCAACAGCATGCTCAACGTCGGCGACTGGTTGCAGATGGACAAGTATGGCGCCGATGGCGAGGTGACCGACATCGGCCTCACCACGGTCAAGGTCTCCAACTGGGACAAGACCATCACCACCATCCCCACCTATGCCCTCATCTCCGACTCCTTCAAGAACTGGCAGGGGATGACGGAGGCGGGGGGGCGCCGCATCAAGCGCAGCATCAACATCGACATGACCAGCGTCCGCTTCCTGACGGTGGACGAGCAGCGGCAGCTCAAGCAGGCGCAGTTGCTGGCGCCCTATCTGAGCCGCAAGGAGCAGGAGCTGAGCGCCTACAACCAGCAGCAGAGCGACGCCATCAGCTGCCCCATCAATGGCCGTCACCTCACCAACCTCGGCACCTTTCGCGCCTACCTGCAGGCCTACCTGCAGGCCCATCCCGCCATTCGCAAGGACATGACGCTGATGGTGCGCCAGTTGGCGCCCACTTCCGACGGCATCCCGCTGGAGATCTACTGCTTCACCTCGACCACGGCCTGGGCCGAGTACGAGGGGATCCAGGCCGACATCTTCGATCACCTGTTTGCGGTGATTGGCGCCTTCTTCCTGCGGCTGCACCAGACACCGACCGGTTACGATCTGCGCGGGTTGCAGGGATCCCTGCCGGTGCGCGAGCACTTGCGCGAGCGCGCCTGAGACGCCGTGGATTTGCCAGTTGAACTTTTAGCCGCCGCGAAGAAGAATAGCGGGCCGTTTAAGGCGGTCGGCGCGGCCCGTGCCCGCCGGGGTTCAGTCATCATCACAGGACATTTATGAACAGCCTTCGTTTCTCCCTGGCCAGCCTGCTGCTTGGCCTGATCGTCACCAGCGCGCCGAGTTGGGCCCTGGAATACCCGCTGCCGGCGGCCAACAGCCGACTGGTGGGCGAAAACGTCCAATATCAGGTGCCCGAGGGCAAGGGTACCCTGGAAGATATCGCCGCCAAGTATCAGCTCGGCCTCACCAACCTGATGGAGGCCAATCCCGGGGTGGATCCCTTCCTGCCGCGCCCCGGCAGCACCCTGACCATTCCCCATCAGCTGATCCTGCCGGATGCGCCCCGGGAGGGCATCGTCATCAACGTGGCCGAGATGCGCCTCTATTACTATCCCAAGGGGCAGCAGGTGGTGGAAGTGCTGCCTATCGGCATCGGCCAGCTCGGCACCGACACCCCGGAAGACTGGGTCACCAGCGTGCAGCGCAAGAGGGCCAACCCGACCTGGACCCCCACCGCCAAGGTGCACAAGGAGTACGCGGCGCGCGGCGAGACCCTGCCCGCGGTCTGGCCGGCCGGGCCGGACAACCCCATGGGGCTGTTTGCGCTCTATATCGGCAACCTTTATGCCATCCATGGCACCAATGCCAACTTCGGCATCGGCCTGCGGGTGAGCCACGGCTGCGTGCGGCTGCGCAACGACGACATCGAGTACCTGTTCAACAAGGTACCGGTCGGCACCCGGGTCCAGTTCGTCAACCAGCCCATCAAGGCCAGCGTCGAGCCGGACGGCCGCCGTTACCTGGAGGTGCACCAGCCCCTGTCGCGCACCGAGGAGGAGATGGCCTCCAAGGTCCCGGCCCCGCTGCCCATGACCCAGGCCATCACCCGCTTCCTGGCCCACGCCGACAGCGACTCCCAGCGGGTCAAGCAGGCGTTGGAGCAGCGCACCGGCATGCCTTTGGCCATCAATCGTTGAGGCGAATACGGGACTTCGCCCTGCAGGGGATCCGGCTGCCATGAGCCGGCCTCTCCCCAGCCCCTGCCACGGCGGGGGCTTTTTGCTGTGAGTCGCAGCACAATATCTGGTTTTGAAACCCCTGACTGGTCAGTTAATTAGATGAAAAACGTTTTCCAACTGTTTTTTAATTGTTAAAAACAGTTGAGAAGAGGGGATCGGCTGATTAAGCTAGGGCGTTTTTTTAAGGAGGGTTCGTCCATAGAACGGGCCCCTGAGTCACATAAGGGAGTATTGCATGACAGCTAGCACGCCTATGTTAATCACCTTCTTGGTGTACATATTGGGCATGGTGCTGATCGGTTTCATCGCCTATCGCGCCACCAAGAACTTCGATGACTACATCCTCGGCGGTCGCCGCATGGGGAGCTGGGTCACTGCCCTCTCCGCCGGTGCCTCCGACATGAGCGGCTGGCTCTTGATGGGCCTGCCTGGCGCCGTCTACCTCGGCGGCATCTCGGAAGGCTGGATCGCCATCGGCCTCATCATCGGCGCCTACTTCAACTGGCGTCTGGTGGCCGGTCGTCTGCGGATCCACACCGAGCGCAACAACAACGCCCTGACCCTGCCGGACTACTTCACCTACCGCTTCGAGGACAAGAGCCGGGTGCTGCGCATCCTCTCCGCCCTGGTGATCCTGCTGTTCTTCACCATCTACTGCGCCTCCGGCGTGGTGGCCGGTGCCCGCCTGTTCGAGAGCACCTTTGGCATCGACTATGACACCGCCCTCTGGATCGGCGCCGCCGCCACCATCACCTACACCTTCTTCGGCGGCTTCCTCGCGGTGAGCTGGACCGATACGGTGCAGGCGACCCTGATGATCTTCGCCCTGATCCTGACCCCGGTGTTTGTCATCATCGCCGTCGGTGGCGTCGACAGCGCCATGGTGGAGATTGCGGCCAACAACGCCAGCCATCTGGACATGTTCAGGAACCTGGACGTGATCGCCATCGTCTCCCTGATGGCCTGGGGTCTGGGCTACTTCGGCCAGCCCCACATCCTGGCCCGCTTCATGGCGGCCGGATCCCACCAGACCATGGTCAACGCCCGTCGCATCAGCATGACCTGGATGGTGCTCTGCCTCGGCGGCGCCGTCGGCGTCGGCTTCTTCGGCCTCTCCTACTTCGCCAGCTTCCCCGAGCAGGCAGCCGGCGTGAGCGCCAACCCGGAGCGGGTCTTCATCGAGCTCTCCAAGATCCTGTTCAACCCCTGGATAGCCGGTGTGCTGCTCTCCGCCATCCTGGCCGCCGTCATGAGTACCTTGAGCTGCCAGCTGCTGGTTTGCTCCAGCGCCATCACCGAGGATCTCTACAAGCCCTTCCTGCGCAAGAACGCCAGCCAGACCGAACTGGTCTGGGTCGGCCGCGCCATGGTGCTGCTGATCGCCGTCGTGGCCATCCTGGTGGCACGGGATCCGGACAACCGGGTGCTGGGTCTGGTGAGCTACGCCTGGGCCGGCTTCGGTGCCGCCTTCGGCCCCCTGGTCATCTTCTCCGTGCTCTGGCCGCGCATGACCCGCAATGGCGCCCTGGCGGGCATGCTGGTCGGTGCCGTTACCGTCATCGTCTGGAAACAGTTCGGCTGGCTGGGCCTGTATGAAATCATCCCGGGCTTCGTGTTCGCCAGCATCGCCATCCTGGTGTTCAGCCTGCTGGACAAGGCGCCTTCCCGTGCCATGAGCCAGCGTTTCGCCGATGCCGAGCAGGAGTATCGCGCTCCCGTGACGGCCGCCTAAACGCCCTCGCCTGATACAAGAAGCCCCGCATCGCGGGGCTTCTTTTTTATCTGCGCTGGCGCGCCAGTCTGCGCACATCGGCGTGGGCCGCGGCGCAGGCCCTGGCCAGCCAGCGGGTGCGCATCTTCTCGCTGGCGGTGTGGACAGGCCCCAGGTGCTGCTGGTGGCTGAGCCTGATGCCGCACAAGCCCAGCACGGGTTTGCCAAGGGTGCGACCTATGGGATCCCCCAGCCACCAGCGGTAGTACCAGGGCGGGCTGTCCATGGTGAGCAGCAGGCGCGCCGTCTTGCCGGCGAGCAGCTGCTCCGGGTGTGCCTTGCCCGCCTGATAGCGGAAGGCAAACCCGGGCAGCAGGGCTCTGTCGAGCAACCCCTTGAGCCGGGCGGGCAGGCTGCCCCACCAGACGGGGGAGACGATCACCAGATGGCTGGCCGCCTTGAGGCTCTGCTGCAATGCCAGCAGATCCGCCTCGAGCGGCGGCATCTGATCATAGCCATGGCGCAAGTCCGGCTCGAAGGACAGCTCGCCGATATGGAGCAGGGTGACCCGGGCGCCGCTGGCCTCGGCGCTGCGGGCATATTCGCGGGCCAGGGCATGGCAGAGGCTGTCGGGTTTGGGGTTGCCGTTGATGACAAGCAGGTTGGGGGTCATGGTATGGCTCCTTGAGGTGAACCGCCATTACACCCCTTGTCCCATGGGACAGAGTCAAGCCACCTTGTGCGCCCGTTCCGCAAGTCCTTGTTCGAGCGGTGAGGGGGGCTCGACCTGGACCGGGGCGCCATAGCGGCAGGGGTGCTGCGCCAGCAGGGCGGCGCACTGGCTCAGGCCCTGGTGCTGGCGTTGCAGCCTGGCCATCTCTGCCTCTATCTGCGCCAGCTTGCCTGCCACCAGCTGCTCCACCGCCTGCCAGGGAAACTCGGCGAGACGGGTGAGGCCCGCCAGCAAGGGAACCAGCTCGCTCAACTTGCAACCGAGCCGCTGGGCCTCGCGAATGAAGGCGACCCACTCCAGATCCTCGGCCCGGTAGACGCGATACTTGCCGCGCCGCCTGGGCTCGGGCAGCAACCCGAGCTGCTCGTAGAGGCGGATGGCCTTGGGTGTGGTGCCCGCCAGCCGGGCAAATTCGCCGATATACATGCTGCTGCTCGCAAAGGTGGTGTGAAAGGAGCCCACTATAGGCCAGCGGCAGGGGGGAATGCATCCCCGAGGGGGGGCACGCCATCGGCGCAGTGCACTGAGAGGGGACCCCCGTTTACCGAGCAAGCCATGATCGGGTCTGCTATCAAGACGGTGGCCAGCTTCTCTCTTCGACTTGAAGCCGGGGCGGGGAGGCGACGGACAGAGAGAGGGCAAGGCTATCGTTCGGCGCATATCCAGGCGGGGGAGTATGCCTATGTTGGCGACCCGGTTGAACGCTCCGGGCCTTGCGCCTTCGCATCCGGGCTCATCTTGCGAAAGAACATCCGCCGATAGTCAGAGGGGGACGTGCCCAGCTGGGCGCTGAATTGCTGCCTCAACGACAAGGGGGTCCCGAAACCGGCTTCACCCGCGATGCATTCAATCGGCAAATCCGTCGTTTCCAACAGCTCCTGTGCTCTGACAACTCGCTCGGCATTCAACCACTGGGTGACCGTACTGCCGGTGGCGTCGCGAAACCGTCGAGTAAAGGTGCGCCTGCTCATCTTTGCCCTTTCAGCCAGCAGATCCAGCGACAGATCGCTGGCCAGATTCTGCCTCGCCCATGTCAGCACATCGGACAGATGGGTCTCGGTAGCGAGCCGGGGGACGGAGTGTTCAACATACTGTGCTTGTCCCCCCTGCCGATGTGGAGGGGTCACCAGCAGCTTCGCGGTGCGATTTGCCGTGTCAGCGCCGTATCGTTGCAGCACCAGATGCAGGCAACAGTCAATCGCGGCCAGGGTTCCCGCAGAGGTCACTATGTTGTCGCTACTGGCGTAGAGCACCTCGGGCCGAAAACGGGCCTTCGGAAACCGTTGAGCAAAAATATCGCGTGCGAGCCAATGGGTGGTCGCCTCCCTCTCATCCAGCAAACCGGCATCGCCGAGCACGAACGCGCCCAGGCATAACCCCACGATCAGCTTGCCTTGGGCATTGGCGCATCGAAGGGCGTCCACCAGTTGCGTTGATGCCACGGCCGCGGGATCACTCCAGGCCGGAACGATGATGACATCGGCTTCCTCCATGAGCTCAAGCCCGTGCGTGACGGCGATGGCGATGCCCTGATCGCTCTCTATCATGCCCGGCACTTCAGCACAGTAGCTGACCTCGTATTGCGGCTCATGCTGCGTGGTTTGGACGGTGCCGAAGACGAGCCCTGGCACGGAGAGATGAAACAGGCTCACCCCCTCGAAGGCGAGCACGGCAACCCGTATGACGGACATGGATTAGATCCTGCTTGAGTATCGATGGCCCAATTCTATCGAAAGTTGTCATTTTGGCCACTTTTTAACGCATGGGGATTGAGCAAAAATGACCTCCTCGACACATCAACAGGACCCATCACATGAAATTCAACGCTCTTCCCCTCGTACTCGCCATGTCGTTTGGCGCCGTCACTGCCCCTGTGTTTGCAGCAGACAGCGACGTTCAGGCTTCCACTTCAACCCATAAAGTTGAGATGCAGCAGGTTCGTAATGCGACCGTGAAAATCACTTACGCAGACACAACCTTCCTGATCGATCCGATGCTGGCTAAAAAGGCCACTTACCCCGGGTTTGAAGGCACCTATCGCAGCCACCTTCGCAATCCGCTGGTGGAATTACCCGCATCGGCAGAGAGCATCCTCTCGGGTGTTGATGCGGTCATCGTTACTCATACCCACCTTGACCACTGGGACGATGCGGCACAACAAGCCTTGCCTAAAGACATTCCGCTGTTTGCGCAGCATGAGGCTGATGCGCAGCTTATCCGCTCGCAAGGCTTCAAGAACGTACGCGTACTGACTGACGAAGCCGAGTTCGGCGGCGTAAAAATCACCAAAACCGGTGGCCAGCATGGCACAGACAAAATGTATGCCGATCCCGTTCCCGCAAAACTGCTTGGTGAAGCCATGGGCGTCGTTTTTCAAGCGAAGGGCTACAAGACCCTCTATTTGGCCGGTGACACCATCTGGCGCAAAGAAGTAGACCAGGCCATTGAGACATATGAGCCCGAGGTGATCGTCCTCAACGCCGGGAAAGCAAAAATGATCGGGTACGACGGTGCAATCATCATGGGCGAGGAAGACGTGCTGCGGGCGTCACAGGCTGCGAAAAACGCGAAAATTGTCGCGGTGCACATGGATGCAGTCAATCACATGTCCTTGACCCGTGAAGAGCTGCGGGCCTACGTCAAGAAGCAGGGGATCGAGCGCCGCGTCGATATCCCGGAAGACGGTGCCTCGCTGGCGTTCTGATGTCAATCACATGGTACCGAATGACGTCGCCAGTGATGATCCACAAAGGATCCGGTGCTCGGTTGAGCAGTGGGTTATTTAATAACCCACTGCTGCACACCCAATGTGAAGCGCCAGCGAACGCCTGCGCCTTCACACAACGCCACTTTGATAATTTGACTGGAGCATGTTTATGAAACCAGGTCTTGTCGTCGTTGATCTGCAAAACGAGTATCTGCCGACGGGCAAATTGCCCTTGTCCGGCATCGAAGCCGCTGTCGCGAATGCTGGCCGAGTCATCGCCCATGCTCGCAATAGCGATATGCCCGTCTTTCACATTCGGCACGAAGCCGATGGCCAGGATGCCAGGCTATTTCTCAAGGGCTCCGACGGCGCCCGGATCCAGTCTGCGGTCGCCCCGGAAGGCAATGAAGCCGTCATCGTCAAGAAACACATCAACGCCTTTCGAGAAACCGACCTCAAGCAGCAGCTGGATGCGTTCAATGTTCAAGAGATCGTCGTCATGGGTGCAATGAGCCATATGTGTGTTGACGCTGTAGTGCGTGCGGCGGTGGACATGGGTTATCCGGTGACAGTGCTGCATGACGCCTGCGCCACCCTGGATCTCTCGTTTGGTGGCGTGACCGTGCCTGCCGCTCATACCCATGCGGCAATGATGGCCGCGTTTGAATTTGGCTACGCTACCGTCAAGTCTGTGGAGGAGTATCTCTTTGCATAAATACGGGGCGATGTATTTATCTGACATCAATATTGGGACTCCCACCATGCCCGGCTAGGTTGCTATCGAGATGGTGGGTGTCCCAGGGTTTCCTCGCCCCGGTGGAACAGTGGTTTCTACTTTGGACGACGTCGCAGCCGAATACTGGGACGCCAACCAAGTCACGTTTAAACGTATGTGGTGCAACCCAACGCCGACGACTTGGCCATCATTGCCAACATGATTGACCAAGGCCAAGTAAAGGTACGACTCGACCGCGTCTACACACTTGCACAAGCCAGCGATGCCTTAGCGCGCAGCGAAGCGCAACTTGCCGTGGGCAAGATCGTCATTGAAATGATTTAACTGGATGACTGACAGTGACTGACAGAGGACACCCACCTTGCCAGGCAAGCCTGCTATGGAGGAGGTGGGTGTCCCAGATATTCCAGATATTTGGTGGAGGCCACGCTGTTTGTGGCCGGAGCGAAATTAAGCAACTTGTTAGGCATTTTTTGTACCTAAAACTGACCACTGCTGCCATGAGCCCAGAGCAAACAGGCCGCCAATAACCAAACATATACCAGAACTAATTAACCAAAACGTCAGGCTGTTTTCTGGGAACATGGGCATTAACCCAATGAATGAAACGCCGCGAAGTAAAAATATGCTGGCAATGAGGATTAGCGCTAATTTTGTAAGTGGTAAACGTTTTATTACACCCGCTCCGGACAGGCCGTAAAGCGCCCAAACCAGAAGTACCAAGACAATAACAGAGGTAACGATTGTCGGATACCAAAGCCCTTGCTCTGCCATTCGTGCCATCTGCTCACCTGCACCAAAGACACGATACCACTCGCCTCCGAAAAAAATACAGCCAAGATGAGCAAGTGCGGCAGCAAAGCAACATATTGCCGCAGCCAACAGATACTTATTACTCGCAGAATGCATTATTCCTCCCTGAATGCCTAACGCCCGCTTAAGAGGCTGCCAACGCTACTACCAACTTACCGCATTACACTGTAATCACAAAAACCAACGCATAATAAAAATGCCACGCGTTGGCTGTCCCTCTTGAGGCGTTTGTTATGTGCCCGTACTCATTGTGTACTCTAAATGGCCTGTATGTTCATCAACTTGCTCACTAATTACATTAAAACCTTGAGACAGATAAAACTGGTAACTCGCCTGATTTTCTTTGTACACAGAAAGAGTAAGCATAACTCTTTGCGATTTTGCATGGTTCAGCAATTGCTTACCAATACCTTTACCTTGTAAATCAGGCTCTACAAATATCGCTGCTAGATTACTTTCATACAATGCGTAAAAACCAACAACTTTAGAATCTATTTCATAAGCGCATATCTCTGAAGCTGGAAGGTAAATATTGCGCATGTTATCAACTTGGGATTTCCAAAATTCAGCCGAGACAAAATCGTGAGCTTTCATCGAAGCAGTCAACCAGATTTCAAGAATCGAATCTAAGTCATTATCGTTGTATTTTCTTATCATTTTTCACTCTACGATAGCTAAATTTATCGGGGCAACATAACGCCTCAATAACCGGCGCAGCGTTGCTGCGTCCGGCGCCGCAGGCGCGAAGTTGATTGACTTGTTAGGCATTTTTCAATCATCTTTGTCAGCGTGATACCTACCTGAGCAGTAATAACATCGAGCTTCAACGCCACCATCGTCCAGCGGCCAATAATCCAGGTTTTCCTGTGTTGTATGAACTCCACATATGTCACAGGTACCCGGCAATTCGTCGCTTTCCTCGTTTTCGCAGAATGTGCAACGATATCCAGTGCCAGAATTTTCATTGACCACTAACGTAAAGTGACCACAGTCTGGACAATCTAGGCGTACAGGATCTGCATCAGGATCAGAGGAGTAATCTATTGGATTTGCCTCCTCGACTTCATCGGCCTCTTTAACAGCGGTACGAATAGAAAATTCATATTCGTCCGATAGAACTTTAAAGGTTTCTTTTGTGTGTACTGGAATATGGCTTTCGATATCTAATTCAGTATGGTCGTCCAAAAATTCCATGACGGATCGAAAGAGTCGGCCGATAGTGCTTCTAACTTGCGAAACATCCATTGTGAATTTATGGTGCTCGATCTCATTCCTGAGCTTTTTTATCCACTCTAAATCCTTTCTTAACTCTGGCGATACAGCTTCTGGATCTTCATTGTTAATGAAGTTAATACACTCCCATAACCCGATGGTTTTATTCCGATCGAGCTTTTGTGAGAATGGATCTTTGTAGATTAGAAGTGGGTGCTTTGATGCTATGTGATGCTTAAATATTAGTTCGAGAAAATGAGCAAGATGAAGAACGGCAAATTTGTATGCCTTATGCTCTCCTTCCTCGCCTTCTTCGAATTTCGAAAGCGCCTCGGACAAGCTATCTAACGCATTTTCTAAAAGATTTAGTTCATGTATCGACATATACGCGTCCTGATGCCATAACATTTTATTTATGGGGCGCGCGTGCTTTTTGCGCGTCCCAGTGAGCGAAGCGAACGACTTAAACATATTTGTTATGCGCTTTTTATTCTTGCCATGCCCAGATGGCCACAACATTTCCGGTGTAACCCAGTTCTATATTGTTGAATGTCACACCCTCGCAGGTTAAATATTCTTTTTTGATTTCTTTTAGTGTCTTACTGAAGTGCGCAATAGCTTGAGAGACAAATGAGGCTGTATAGTAGTGCTGCCCTGCACCAGCCCCTATTGTTGGATTACCTGTGGCCGTGCCGTACTCGCTTTGAATCACATTCCATAAATTTGGAAACATTGTCTCAACGGCAATGCAAATTTGATATGCGGAAATAAACCGTGTATCTGCATCTTGTAGTATCTGGATCAGTTCTTTCTTGGCATCAATAAATTTTATAGTTCACCTGAGATAGTTTGGTTTGATTGGCATAACGCCGCGCTAAGCGGACTAAAATAGTGGGTTAAAATGTGAAGCGAAGCGAAGCGAAACGTAACCCACTGTTTTAGTTCCGTTTAAGCGCTTTGTTAGGCTTGATCGCTCGATAGACTGCAATAGGTTGAACCATGATTCTAGGATACCTACATGTTCTAATCATTTCTTCTAGACCATCAAACCCTCGAAAAACACCACGGAACCCATTTTCAAATGATTGGGCTTCATTACCTTCTTCGCCAAGCTCCTCATCACCAAATTCTTTCATTGGATCGAAGGAATCGCCTTCCTTCTTCGGTATTGATGTAATAACACCTAATATAGTAACTTTTATTGTTGGTTTCGAGCCAAAAAGGTAATGAACTGACTCAGTATTATCATCAAGGAAAAATTTTCTTTTCACATTTGACATTACATGAAATTTTTTCAAATCTTCAAATGGATATACGCGAATATTAAATACATCGGGTAGAAACACTCGAACCCATGTTTTCAAACCATCTATGATCCAATCATCAACGTTTCCTATTGATTTCGAGTTTAATAGCGCGTTGAAATTGTTTTCAAAATATATTAATTCATTCTTCTTTTTAGTCTTTGCTGTGCCATTTTTCATCTTTTTGATGTCTTCTTTTAAGACACCTACTTGTTCGATAATCGCTTTCAATTCTTCTGTATCTGTTAAATTCGATTTGATACTGTTATTTACAAAAGCAGTAATATCCTCGTAGTTATCTGCGATTCGAGTAATTCGTTCATAATCCTCTAAAACAACATGACCTTCAACTTTAATACATAGAGCACTTTCAAATATTTTGGTGGCTTCACCTGATTCGATTGCTTCTTTTGAAACATCAACACCAATTTCAGCTGCATAGCCATTTTTAAAAAGTTCATTTTCGAGTTCATTGTATATGTCGTGATGACTCACTCGAACTTCTTTCAAAACTTGAGATTCTGATTCAGTGCCACCGGCTTCATGCTTGAATATTTTAAAGTCGTAATTTCTTAAATTTTTACTATTTTCACTAGACGTTGAAGATGCTTCGACAGATTGAACTATCCCCCCAGACAACTGGCTATACAATGAACTTACCTTCTCCATATCAAGGTACATAAAATCTTTGATTTCTTTCATCACATTTCCTAATTGTAAAAAAACGATGCTTCAATAAAAGCCTAACAGTGATTAGATGGAGGGCGGTACTAACACATTAATACCGCCTTCTATCTAATTCCGCTTCACCCTGATTTAGGGCACTATAACTAACATTATAAATCAATAGCTTACTCACCTGCTTCTGACGCAGACTGTATTCCCTTGACCTCTTCTTTTGCGCAACCATTACGACTGTATAGAAAAGCAGTGTGACCTTGGCGGTGGCAAACGCCGGCATGGCTACCGCACTGGATTTCAGCCTCCAGTCTGCTGCGCATTACCTGCGGGTGGGTTGGCATGGCTCATGGGGAGACTCCGACGAGGCGTGTGTTGCCAATTGGCTATATTAACGGCCCGCCAGCGAAGGGAAAGGGGGAAATGGCGAATTGCCGGACAGGATCAACAAATGAGTGGCTGCCCATAAGGGATGGCGCCCGGGTTGGAGGAGGGGAAGTGGAAGTGGAAAGGGGGCCTGGCGGCCGCTTGTTGGTGACCCCTTCGCAGCCCCCCCTTACTGGCTTCAACAGAGACGCCCGGCGCCTGGCCGGGCAGGGGATCAGTTGCCCGGGATCTCCTTGCAGTTGAGGGTGGGCTCCCCATAGCGCTCCAGCCTGGCGTCGCTCCCCTTGGTGAAGAGGGTGAGGTTTTGCCCCTCGTAGCGGGCGCCGCTGGCGCTGGGGGTTTCATAGGCGAGCACCTGCTGCTGGTTGTCCCCCTCGCTCAGGTTGACCATGGCGGCGGGCAGCTTGGCCTCGTTGTAGAAGTAGGTGGAGAGGGTGACATTGTTGGCGCACTGGTAGTCCACCGGGCTTGGCACCCTCAGCTGACCGCCTTTTATCTGCAACTCGGTGATCCGCCGCTGGTAGCTCTCCTCCACGCACTGGCGCAAGTCGCCCGCCTTCCAGCAGTCGTTGCGACCCTTGATCCAGCCGCGCTGGATGGCACGCTCGATCTTCTGCTGCTCGGGGGAGAACGCGGCAATCGCCTTGGGATAGAGGGCCGACAGCTCGTTATCCAGCGTCGCCAGCCCGGCATCCTGGCAGATGAGGGTTTCGGCGCCGCCTTTCGCCTTGGCGCAATCGAAGGAAGGGGTGGCCGCAGCGGCCAGCAGGGGAGAAAACAGCAGGGTGCCAAGCAAGATCTTGTTCATCGTCAGGCTCCAACAGTGGGGGTGATACCCAGTAACCAGAGCTCACTTTACAACGCACGCGACAACACAAGCTAGAACGCACTCTAGCACGCACTTCACAGCACAATGACGACGCCGGGGGCCCCCCGGGGGTTTTTTGGGGGACGGGGGCCGGGGGGGGGGGGGGGGGGGGTGGGCAAGGGG
>NZ_JBSTYM010000026.1:0-43277 GCF_054052445.1 Aeromonas crassostreae
ACGCATAAAAAATCCGAAACCAAATCAACAGGTTTCGGATTTTTACACATCAGGAGGATCGGTCAATGGATCCTTAACTGATCGGCATTAGGCCCAGATGCCTCCTCTTTTTTATTGCCCCGTCCGCAGGCGAACGCTGGCCTCCTTGCCCCCTGGGGCCCCGCCCGATCCTCCCTTCCTGGGATCCGGCTCACAGGACAGGCTGCCAGATGGGGACCAGGCCACGCAAAACCAGAGGGGGTGGCTATAACTAGATGGTATGTAACAACTTTTGCACAACAACAAAAGAGGATAAGCAATGAAACCAAGCCTGTTATCCGCACTGATTGCCGTGGCTCTCACATCCGCTGCCAGCCTTCCCGCCCAGGCCAACGACTGGTATCTCGGTGGCGGCGGCGGCGTTGCCATCGGCCATGATATCGGCGATCTCGGCAAGGATGTCGACAAGAACGATACCGCCTGGAGCCTGTTCGCCGGGTACAACTTCACCGAACACTTCGGTGCCGAGCTCGGTTACCTCAATACCGGCGACTGGCAGGTCGACAACGAGCAGTTCAGCAGCCAGGGCGCCACCCTGTCCGCCATCGGCCGCCTGCCGCTCGGGGAGGTCTTCTCGCTGTTTGCCGAGGGGGGCGCCTACCTCTATCAAGTGGACACCATCAATGGTTCAGACAATGACTATGCCCCGCTGCTGGGGCTTGGCATGGGCGCCCAGCTGACCGACTGGCTCGATCTGCAGGCCCGTTACCGCTACATGTTCCGGGTCGGCGACGATGTCGACAACGGCAAGCTGAACAGCGGCACGGATCGCTGGGTGACGGATGTCAGCGTCGCCACCCTGGAGCTGGTGTTCCACCCGAACCGCCGCGCCTATGTGGCCCCCGTGGTCGCCCCCCTGGTCGCGGCGCCCGAGCCCGTCATGGTCGACAAGCGCTTCTCCCTGAGCTCGGACGTCCTGTTCGAGTTCAACAAGTCCTCCCTGCGGGCAGAGGGAAGCAGCGCGCTGACGGATCTCTACCAGCAGATAGTCGCGGTCAATCCCAAGGATGGCGAGATCACCGTCATGGGCTACACGGATCGCCTCGGCTCGGATGACTACAACCAGACCCTGTCCGAGGCCCGCGCCCAGACGGTGGCCGATACCCTGATAGGCATGGGCCTGCCGGCGGACAAGGTCTCCATTCAGGGCATGGGTGAGAGCAGCCCGGTCACCGGCAGTCAGTGTGACGGCATCCAGGCCAAGCGCGAGCTGATCGGCTGTCTGGCACCGGATCGCCGGGTCGAGGTGCGCGTCACGGGCACCCAGTCCGAGCAGGCCCCGGTGACGCCAGCGCCTGCCACCGAACCCATGGATGGCTGATCGGGCACTGTCCCTTGCGCTGTGCAAATGAAAGAAGGGATGCCGAGGCATCCCTTCTTGTTGGCTCTCCTCGTCAGAAGGAGGTGCGGCGATAGCGCCGGTACTCGGGGCGCCAGAAGTTCGCCTCTATGGCCTTGTCGATCACCTCGTCCGGAGTCTGCACCGCCTTGCCCTGCAGCATGGCGGTCTTGGCCACCATCTTGGCGATGTAGCGGGACACCTGGTGGATATCCGCCAGATCCGGCAACAAGGAGCCCTCCCCTCCCTTGACCAGGGGCGAGCACTCCGCCAGGGCGCGGCTGGCAGACATCAGCATGGCATCGGTCACCCGCTTGGCGCCGGAGGCGATGACCCCAAGGCCTATCCCAGGGAAGATGAAGGAGTTGTTGCACTGGGCGATGACGTAACGCTTGCCCTTGTACTCCACCGGGGCGAACGGGCTGCCGGTGGCGACCAGCACCTGACCGTCGGTCCAGCGGATGAGATCCGCCGGCGTCGCCTCCACCCGGGAGGTGGGGTTGGAGAGGGGGAAGATGATGGGGCGGGCGCAGTGCTTGTGCATGGTCTTGACCACCTCTTCGGTGAACAGACCCGGCTGGCCGGAGACCCCGATCAGGATGTCGGGGCGGCCGTGCTCCATCACCTCCAGCAGGGAGATGTTGTCCCCCACCGGCCAGTCGGCGATCCGCTCCACCGGCTGGGAGAGACGGCGCTGGAAGTCGAGCTGGTTGGGGATCTTGTCGGTGATGAGGCCGAAGCGGTCCACCATGAAGACCCGGCCGCGCGCCTGGGCATCCGTCAGCCCCTCGGCCTTCATCTGGGCCACTATCTGCTCGGCGATGCCGCACCCGGCGCTGCCGGCGCCGAGGAAGGCGACCCGCTTCTCACTGAGCTTGGCCCCCGAGGCCTTGCAGGCGGCGATGAGGCTGCCCAGCGTCACCGCGGCCGTGCCCTGGATGTCATCGTTGAAGCAGCACAGCTCGTCCTTGTAGCGGTTGAGCAGCGGCATGGCATTGCTCTGGGCGAAGTCTTCGAACTGCAACAGAATATCGGGCCAGCGGCGTTTGACCGCCTGGATGAAGGCGTCGACGAACTCGTAATACTCCTCCCCCGAGATGCGCGGGTGGCGCCAGCCCATGTAGAAGGGGTCATTGAGCAGCTGCTGGTTGTTGGTGCCCACATCCAGCACCACCGGCAGGCAGTAGGCCGGCGAGATGCCGCCACAGGCGGTATAGAGGGAGAGCTTGCCGATGGGGATGCCCATGCCGCCGATCCCCTGATCGCCAAGGCCCAGGATCCGCTCGCCGTCGGTCACCACTATCACCTTGACGTTTTGCTTGGTGGCGTTTTGCAGCATGTCATCGATCCTGTCCTTGTCGGAGTAGGAGATGAAGAGGCCACGGGCCCGGCGGTAGATGTTGGAGAACTCTTCGCATGCCTTGCCCACGGTCGGGGTATAGATGATAGGCATGATCTCGGTCAGGTGATCCCGGGTGAGCCGGTAGAAGAGGGTTTCGTTGGTATCCTGAATGTTGCGCAGATAGATGTGCTTGTCCATGTCGTTGCCAAACGCCATGAATTGGCGATAGGCACGTTCCACCTGCTCTTCTATGGTCTCTATGTTCTGGGGCAGCAGGCCCTCCAGGTTGAAATTGCTGCGCTCTTCGCTGGTGAAGGCACTGCCCTTGTTGAGCAGCGGGGTCTCCAGCAGGGCGGGACCGGCGTAAGGGATGTAGAGAGGACGCTTCTGATTGTTATCTTCAAACATGGTTACGTACCTTGACAATGTGGCCCCTGGATCCTATGGGCTTGGGCCAACAATTTCAAAGGGTTTACACCTGCGTTGCCACAGGTTTGCGACCCAGGCGACGAAAGGCGCCGGGGGTCTGACCAGTCAGGCGGCGAAAACGGTTCGCAAAGTTGGCGCCATCGCTGTAACCGACCCGGCTGGCCAGCTCATTGAGGGACCAGTCGGTATAGAGCAAGAGCTGGCGCGCCTTCGCCATGCGCAGCCCGGTCAGCCAGGCCATGGGGCCCATGCCGACGCCCTGCTGACAGAGACGGTGCAGGTGGGGCGGCGAGCAGGCCAGCAGGCTGGCGAGCCGGGCCACCGTCCAGGGTTCATCCAGCCGTCCCTCCACCAGGCGCTGCAGATGTTGCAACCGATCGAGGGAGCTGCCCCTCGTCTCTCCCCGCAGCACCCGGGTCAGCAGGGCCAGCAACAGGGAGAGCAGCTGGGGTTGCAGGGCGGAGCGGCTCCCCTCCCTGTGCATCAGCTGCAGCAGATGGTGCAGCGACTCCCCCTCGTCACTGACCCGGCAGTGATGGCCCAGCCGGTGCAGATGGTGCCAGCGCGGCACATCGTCGAGCAGGATCCAGCTGATGCGCCAGCTATCGCCATCCAGGCGAAAGCCACCGGGCAGGGCGGCGGGCAGAAACACCAAGGCCCCGGCCGGGATGGGGCGCTCCCCCTGCTCGGTCAGCAAGACGCCCCCCTCGCTGTGGCTGATCAGCAGGATGTGAAAGGCGGGGCGGTTGCGCTGGATCAGGTAGTGCTCCCGCAGCTCCGAGAGCCCGGTCAGGAAGATGCCGGCCTCCCCCAGCAGGGGCAGCCCCTCCCGTCCCAGCATCCGCTCCTCGCAGGCCGGGGCAATTTCCAGACACTCACGGGCAAACATCTTGCGCCTCCCAATCGATGCGGTGTCGACACTGAATCGACAATGGATAGTTTTGCACAAAGAAGACGATAGCCGCTCACAGCGGTCATTTCAGCAACAGCGCTTATGATACCGGCCATCCACTTTGGCTTTCCAGCACCCGGTTAACAGCGATGAACTATTGGCAAGCGATTTTCAAACAAACCACCGACAAGGCGTTCATGGCCAGGCTGTGGCGCCTGGCCCTGCCCGTCTCCCTGCAATCCATGATGTTCTCCCTGCTTGGCCTCATCGACATCATGATGGTGAGCCAGCTGGGGGCGACCGAGGTCGCCGCCGTCGGCTTGGGCAACCGGGTCTTCTTCTTCAACCTGCTGGTGATAGCCGGCCTCTCCGGCGGCGTCTCCGTGCTGGCGGCGCAATACTATGGCCGCGGCGACATGGGCGGGGTGCGCCGGGCCCTCACCCTGGCCCTGCTGGGATCCCTGCTGGTCAGCCTGCCCTTCGCCCTGCTCTATAGCTTCTCCCCCGGCAGCGTGCTCGGCTTCGCCAGCCAGGATCCCGTGCTGCGCCCCCTGGCGGATCACTACCTGATGATCACCGGGGCCACCATCCTCTGCACCGCCCTGGTGGTGCCCCTGGAGGCGGCGCTGCGCTCGGTGGGCAACGCGGCGGCCCCGACCCGGATCGGGATCATTGCCATCATCGCCAACGTCATCCTCAACTATGCCCTCATCTTCGGCCACTTCGGCGTCGAGGCCATGGGGGTGGCGGGCTCGGCCTGGGGCACCACGCTGTCGCGCCTGCTGCAAACCGCCCTGCTCATCGGCTATGTGATGCACAAGGAGGGGCGCCTGCTGCCCCGTCGCCCCGACTGGCTGCTGGCCCTCTCCCCCAGAGAGGTGCGCCGCTTCGTGCTGATCGCCCTGCCCCTGCTGCTCCACGACGGGCTCTGGGCCTTCGGCATGCTGCTCTACGGCTTCCTCTATGCCCACCTTGGGGTCGATTCCCTGGCCATCATGACTACCCTCGGGGCCCTGGAGGGGATCCTCATCTCCCTCTTCTTCGGGCTGGCGGTGGCCTGTGCCACCCTGCTCGGTCACCGGCTCGGCGCCGAGGAGTACGAGGCCGCCTGGCAGGAGTCCCAGCTGCTGCTGATGCTGGCACCGTTTGGTGCCCTTCTGGTCGGCCTCTTCGTCTGGTTCATGCAGGCGCCCCTGCTGCTCTGGATTGGCAACCTACCCGCCGACCTGCTGCCCGAGGCAGGCCAGGTGCTCGGCATCCTCTGTCTGGGCATGCTGATCAAGGTGTTCAACATGGTGGGGATCGTCGGGGTGCTGCGCTCGGGGGGCGACGTCAACTACAGCATCCTCATCGACATCATCGCCATGTGGTGCATAGGGCTGCCGCTGGCCTGGCTCGCGGTGAGCTGGCTCGGCTGGCCGCTGACCTGGGTCGCCGCCGTGGTGCTGCTCGAGGAGGTGAGCAAGATGTGGCTGGTCCAGCGCCGGGTGCGCCGCCGCCGCTGGCTGCGCAACCTGGTCATCAACTAGGTCGCGCCACAGGGCACAAGTTGCAGCAAATCAAAGAGTGGCCTGGCTCCCCGGTGTATGCTGATGGCCGATACTGTGACGGACGGCCCCAGGGCCGGCCCAGGTTAGGAGAGAGACGATGCAGACACAAAGAGAGACCCTGAGTCAGGAGGCCCTGCTCACCCTGGCCAACGAGTTGATCCGCAGCCACGAGGACTTCATCCACGGCATGCGCGCCGACGCCGTGGAGCAGCGCGGGGACGTGCTGGTGTTCAAGGGGGAGTATTTCCTCGACCAGGATGGCACCCCCACCCCCAAGACCATGGCGGTGTTCAACATGTTCAAGTACCTGGCCCACCGGCTCTCGGACAAGTACCGGCTGGCCTGATGGCAAGAGGGGATGCCATGGCATCCCCTCTTCGTCCCGCCCGCCTCAGGCGACCCGCGGCGCCACCGCCTCCGGCCCCACCACGCAGTTGCGGCCCGCCACCTTGGCCTGATAGAGCCGCTCGTCGGCCCGGTTGAGCAGGCTCTCCACCGATTCGGATGGCTGCATCATGGCCACCCCTATGCTGACGGTCACCTCCAGCAGCTCCTCGCTGGTCGGGCTCTTGATGAAGCGCGCCTCCACCGCGAGCCGCAGCCGCTCGGCAAACTCCCTGGCCTGTTTGGCCCCCTCGCAGCGAGGCAGCAGGACGGCAAACTCCTCGCCGCCATAGCGCCCCAGCACCATGCCCGGCTCCAGCAGCTCCGCCAGGCTGGCGGCCACCTCCTTGAGCACCGCATCCCCCGCCAGGTGGCCGAAGGTGTCATTGATCCGCTTGAAGCGATCGAGATCGAGCAGCAGCAGGGCAAACCCTTGCTGCTGGTAGAGAAAGCGGGCACGGGCCTGCTCCAGCCGTTGCATCATCAGGCGCCGGTTCATCATACCGGTCAGCTCGTCGGTGGTGGACTCCCGATAGAGCTGCAACAGCATGTTGAGCTGGCCGCACTGTACCCAGGCACTGGCCAGGGCAAACAGGCACAGCAGCCAGAACTGATCCAGGCTGGCGGCGCCGAGCAGGGGTTGGCCCAGCAGCAGCCAGTTGCCCCCCAGCATGGCCAGCAGGATGCAGGCCGCCAGTTGCAGGCTGAGGGAGAGGGGCACGGGGAAGATGGCAAACAGGCTGACGAGCAGATAGGGGAAGGCGCTGTAACCCGCCTGCAGCGGCTGATCCGGCCCGAAACTGGCCAGACAGAACAGGGAGAACAGCATCATCACCGCCATCAGGTAGCCGAGTGCCAGCTTCATCCGCTCCCGGCGAAAGTGGATCAGGTAGGAGAGCGGGATCAGCGGGGAGAGGGCCAGCAGGCAGAAGGCCCGCGCCTTGAGCAGCAGACCGAACTGCGCCTCGTCCAGGGTCAGCCAGTCCACCAGACCCCAGGCGGGAATGCCGACCATCAACAGGCAGGTGAGCAGTCGCAGCCTGACCGTCATGAACCCCATCCGGGTCAGGGTAAAGTCTTCCGAGTGGGCGCGGGCACTCCAGCACTCCGACAACGTCAGCATCCAGCGTCTCCAGATCGCAAAGAGGGCTTATTTTACGCCGATGTGCGATAAAAAACCCGGATCATCCAGCGGTTTTTGCCGATCGGGCCGGACGCAAACCGACGGATCATATTATCGGCACGCAAACGTTTCAACCTCGCGACAAATAAACCCGTTGAGCGCCATTTGTCGCTGGATCTCCCCCCTTCAGTCACTACAATAGCCGCCAAAATTTCTCCCCCCAGCACACAGAGGTATTTATGGAACAGGCTGTTCCCCAGCGCGCGACCGATCAGTCCGAACGACGCCCCCACCCGGATCTGGTCTATGGCATCAACGAGGTGCCTCCCCTGCCCCAGACCCTGTTCGCCGCCCTGCAACACATGCTCGCCATGTTTGTCGCCATCATCACCCCGCCCCTCATCATCGCCAATGCCCTCGGCCTGCCCGCGGACGACACCCGCTACATCGTCTCCATGTCCCTGGTGATGTCCGGCATCGCCTCCTTCATCCAGACCCGCCGCCTCGGTCCCGTCGGCTCGGGACTGCTGTCGGTGCAGGGCACCAGCTTCAACTTCCTCGGCCCCATCATCGCCTCCGGCCTCGCCCTCAAGCAGGCGGCCATGCCCACCGAGGATCTGCTCGGCACCCTGTTTGGCACCATGCTGGTCGCCGCCCTCACCATGGTGGTGCTCAGCCGCTGCCTGCATCTGGTGAGCCGGATCATCACTCCCCTGGTGACCGGCATCGTCGTGCTGCTCATCGGCCTGACCCTGATCAAGGTGGGCCTCATCAGCATGGGGGGCGGCTATGGCGCCCTGGCCGACGGCAGCTTCGCCAGCCACTCCAATCTCTTCCTCTCTCTACTGGTGCTCGGCCTCATCGTGCTGCTGCAACGCAGCCACAACCCCTGGCTGCGCCTCTCCGCCATCATGATCTCCATGCTGGTCGGTTACGGGGCCGCCCTGCTGATGGGCAAGGTGCAGGCGCCAACATTCGAGGGGCCGCTGCTGATGATCCCGCAGCCGCTGCGCTATGGCCTCGGCTTTGACTGGCAACTGTTCGTGCCGCTCGCCATCATCTTCGTGGTGACGGCGCTCGAAGCCATCGGCGACATGACGGCCACCTCGGATGTCTCGGGGGAGCCGGTCAGCGGTCCCCTCTACATGAGCCGCATCAAGGGCGGTGTGCTGGCCGATGGCTGCAACTCCATGCTGGCGGCTCTCTTCTCCACCTTCCCCATGTCCACCTTCAGCCAGAACAACGGCGTCATCCAGCTGACCGGGGTCGCCAGCCGCCATGTTGGCCTCTTCATCGCCGCCATGCTGGCCCTGCTCGGCCTGTTCCCGGCGGTGGCGAGCCTGGTGCAGCAGATCCCCGAACCCGTGCTCGGCGGCGCCACCATCGTCATGTTCGGCACCATAGCCGCCGCCGGGGTGCGCATCATCTCCCGCGAGGAGCTGGACCGCCGCGCCCTGATGATCCTCGCCGTGTCGCTCGCCATGGGGCTGGGGGTGGCGCAGGTGCCAGAAGTGCTGCAGCACCTGCCTGAACTGGCCAAGAGCGTGCTCTCCTACGGCGTCGCCACCGGCGGTCTCACCGCCATACTGCTGAACCTGCTGCTGCCCAAGGGGCGCAAGCGCCCGGTCTGATCCCTTCATCCGGCCAGGTAAGGCCCCGCCTGCGGGGCTTTACCTGGCTCTCCATCGCGGGTACTGTGCTGGCCATCCCCAGCGTCAGGATGCCTTCATGCCCTACCCCCTGCTTCCCCCTCTGCCCGGCGGCCAATCCCCCGACCAGATCCTGGCCGAGGAGCAGCGCTGGCTGCGGGAGTGCGCCCGTGACGGCGAGCCCAGAGCCCTCCTCTGGCAGGCGCCCCAATGCCTCATCGTCACCCGCAAGGATACCAGGCTGCCCCGCTATCAGGCGGCCTGTGAGCGGCTTGCAAGGGAAGGCTGGCCTGTGTTTGTGCGCGACAGCGGCGGCACCGCCGTGCCCCACGGGGCCGGCATCCTCAATCTCTCCCTGCTGCTGCCCCGCACCACCACGGATCTCGCCCATTATTACCGGCTGCTGGGGGCGCCGCTGCTGGCCCTGCTGGCGAAGTACGGCCTTGCAGGGAGTTATGACTTCGTGCCCGGCTCCTTTTGCGACGGCCAGTACAATCTGGTGATCGGGGGCAAGAAGGTGACGGGCACCGCCCAGCGCTGGCTGGCGCCGGGCCAGGATCACGACGGCGCCGTCTTGGCCCAGGCCATGCTGCTGGTCGAGGGGGACGTGGATGAGGGCACCCGGATGGCGAGCCGCTTCTACGAACTGGCGGGTGGGGAGCTGCGTTTTGTGGCCGGCACCTCCACCACCCTGGCCCATTGCATCGACTGGCGAGGCAGGCCCGGTGAGCTGGTGGCATTGGTGCAACAACGGCTGCACGCCCTGCTGGCCGGCCAGCCGCCCCTCTGACACCGCCCTGAACCCGTCAGCGGCCCTCTGAGCCTCACAGATACGGTGCCAACAAAAAAGCCACGACCGAGGTCGTGGCTTTTTCATTTCCGCGTGGTGTAGAGGCAGGGCCAGGCCGTCTGCGGCTCGGACTCTGACTCTGTATCCCGGTCCCGACGGAAGCAATGGATGCGGGACGCGGCGATCACCACAGGACCCCTCGCAGAGGATCAGGCCGTCTGCGGCTCGGGCTCGGATTCTGTATCGCTGCTCCGACTGAAACAATGGACGCGGGGCGCGGCGATCACCACAGGACCCTCGCAGAGGATCAGGCCGTCTGCGGCTCGGGCTCGGACTCTGTATCGCTGTCCCGACCCCGACGGAAGTAGGCCCGGGTCTCGGCGATCACCACATGGCGCAGGCCGATGAGGCCGATGAGGTTGGGCACCGCCATCAGGCCGTTGACGATATCGGCCAGCAGCCAGATCAGATCGAGATGGAGGAAGGCCCCGCTCGCCACCAGCGCCAGATAGACGAGGCGATAGGGTTTGATGGCTTTCACCCCGAACAGATACTCGGTGCAGCGCTCGCCGTAGTAGTTCCAGCCGAGGATGGTGGTGAAGGCGAAGAACAAGAGGCCAATGCTCACCAGATACTGGCCGATCCAGGCATCCAGCCCCTGGGCGAAGGCGGCGCTGGTCATGGCGGCGCCGCTGAGCTCGCCGCTCCAGGCCCCGGTCACCACCAGGGTTAGCCCGGTCATGGTGCAGATGATCAGGGTATCGAAGAAGGTGCCCGTCATGGAGACCAGCCCCTGCTCCACGCAGGAGTTGGTCTTGGCCGCCGCCGCCGCGATGGGGGCCGAGCCCAGGCCAGACTCGTTGGAGAAGACCCCCCGCGCCACCCCGGACTGGATCGCCAGCATGATGCCGGCGCCGACGAAGCCGCCGGTGGCCGCATGGCCGGTGAAGGCGCTGTCGATGACCAACATCACCGCCTCGGGCAGGGCGCCGGCGTTGTTCACCAGCACAGCGGCGCAAGCGAGGATGTAGAAGATGGCCATGAAGGGCACCACCTTGCTGGCCACGCTGGAGATGGACCGAATGCCTCCCAGGGTCACCAGGGCCACAGCCAGGGTCAGCACCACGGCGGTCGCTTCCCGGGGCACCGAGAAGGAGAGGCTCATGGCGTCTGAGATGGCATTGACCTGGGGGAAGGTGCCGATGCCGAAGAAGGCGACGCCAATGCCGAACAGGGCGAACAGCCTGGCAAGCGGCCTGGAGCCGAGCCCCTTCTCCAGGTAGTACATGGGGCCGCCGGCCATCTGGCCGTTGGCGTCGGTCTGGCGATACTTGACCGCCAGCAGGCACTCGGCGTACTTGGTGGCCATACCGAACAGGGCCGCCATCCACATCCAGAACAGGGCGCCCGGGCCACCGAGCTTGATGGCGGTGGCGACCCCGACTATGTTGCCTGTGCCTATGGTGGCCGAGAGCGCGGTGCACAGGGCGGCGAAGCTGGAGACGTCTCCCTGTTGCCCCTGGCCCTGATCGCGGCCAAACACCAACCTGAGGGCGAGCGGCAGCCGCACCAGTTGCAGCAGGCCGAGGCGAAACGTGAGATAGACACCGGTCCCGACCAGCAGGATCAGCAGGGGCGGGCCCCAGATAAAACTATCGATGGCGGTTAACGCCGAGTGAATTGATGACATGCATCCTCCTTAAAAAACATAAATTAAGGAGGAGAAGGATGATCTTCCCAAATAGCCGTGCTCGCCAGAGGCGATCGGATGTGGGCAAGGCCCGGGTACAACCATCCCATCCCCTCTGTCCTTTTGCCTGAGAGTTTCCGGCCTGAATATCATGGATAAACAAGGCCTTGCTCCTTCGGCGCCCGATTGAACGGGTCTCTCCAGAGTATCGTCCAGTAGCAGTCCACACCGGTTGCCCGGTACCTGAAAGATTCACTTCTTCGGTGGATGGTTACCCATCGCTCTCCTGCTACCTTCATCCGAACTAGTTTTGGATTAGGAAGCGGCATAGTAATCCAAAATATTGTGAGCTGTCTCGCAACAATCCCATTTTTTCGCCCTTGGCCCCCACATCCGGCCAAACGTAAATAGATTGTTAATTATCAGATGGTTAGACCGCTTCTCATCAGAGCCCGCCTCCCCCCTCTTCCTCCTCTCTTTTTTCCTGGGATATCAATTTTCCCTTTCGTCTCGACCAGAAAAACTTGCCGACATAGCCAATCAAAATGCTTGCATGACAAGTCAATAAACCGATAATTGCGCGCATATCCAAGCAGCAACCATGGATGTTATGCAGCCTGCTGGATAGGTCCCTTCCGGACCGCTCGCCTGAGCCGGCCGTTGCCGTCTCAACAAACCAAGGCTAGGGCAGACCCGCCCCCTAAGGATGATCAAAAGACAATGAAAGAGACCCTTGTGGCACAAGATTACCGCCAGCTGGTTGAACAATTCGGATCCCCCCTGTTGCTGCTCGACAAGGCCGCCGTGCGCCGCCAGTATCGGGCCCTGTCTGCCGCCCTGCCCGAGGTGCGGTTGCACTATGCACTCAAGCCCCTGCCCCACGAGGCGGTCGTTTCCGTGCTCAAGGAAGAGGGAGCCTGTTTCGATCTGGCCACCAATGGCGAGGTGGATCTGGTGCGCTCACAAGGGGTGCGGCCGGGCCGCTGCATCCACACCCACCCCATCAAGCGCGACAGCGATATCCGCTATGCGCTGGAGTATGGTTGCACCGTCTTCGTCTACGACAATCCCCTGGAGCTGGAGAAATTCCTGCCCTACAAGGACGAGGTGCAGCTGCTGCTGCGGGTCAGCTTCCCCAATCCCCACACCAAGGTCGATCTCTCCAAGAAGTTCGGCTGCACCCCGGAGCAGGCCCTGCCGCTGCTGCAACTGGCCCAGGCCAAGGGGATCAAGGTGATGGGACTCTCCTTCCACGTCGGCTCCCAGGTGCCCAATAGCGATCGCCACGTACAGGCCATCGATGCCTGCCGCGACATCATGGAGCAGGCCTGGGCGCTTGGGCTCAAGCCCTGGGTGCTGGACATCGGCGGTGGCTTCCCGGTCGACTATGATGGCGGCGAGTTTGACATCGACGGCTTCTGCGCTCCGATCCGCGCCGCCCTGGCCAAGCTGCCCGCCACCGTGCAGAAGATTGCCGAGCCGGGCCGCTTCATCAGCGCGCCGGCCATGACCTCGGTCGCCAGCGTGATGGGCAAGGCCCACCGCGGCGACAAGATCTGGTACTACCTGGATGATGGCCTCTACGGCAGCTACAACGGCCAGCTCTACGATCACGTCACCTACCCGGTGAGCACCCCCTATGCCCGCGGCGAGCTGCACAATGCGGTGCTGTCCGGCCCCACCTGCGACAGCGTGGACGTGATCCGCGATGGCATCATGCTGCCCGACCTCGAGATCGGCGAGCTGGTGATCGGCAGGGTGATGGGGGCCTATACCTGGGCCTCGGCCTCCACCTTCAACTTCTTCCCCAAGGCCAATATCCTGATCCTCGACAGCGCGGCCCAGGGCCAGAAGCTGGTGGCCGTCGCCTGAGACGGACCGGCCCATAGCAAGAGGGGGAGCCAATGGCTCCCCCTCTTCGTTTCACTCATGGCGCGGATCAGAACTGACTGGCCAGCAACCAGCCGGTGTAGCCGATGAAGACGCAGAGCAGCAAGCCCCCTTCCACCCGGTTGATGCGGCCCTGGCCCTTGCGGCCCAGGCACATCACCAGCAGCAGCAGGGTCAGCCCCATCATCAGGCTCCAGTCACGGGAGAGCACGGCTGGGTCCACATCCAGGGGCGCGATGCCGGCGGCGATGCCGACCACCGCCAGGGTGTTGAACAGGTTGGAACCGAGCACGTTGCCCAGGGCCAGATCATGCTCCTTCTTCTTGATGGCCATCAGGGAGGAGGCCAGCTCCGGCAGCGAGGTGCCGATGGCGACTATGGTCAGTCCGATGACGAGGTCGCTGATGCCAAAGGCCTGGGCTATGGTCACGGCGCCCCACACCAGCAGGCGGGAGGCGCCGACCAGCAGCACCAGGCCGACAATCAACCAGAAGATGGCCTTCTTGAGCGGCATGGCCTCGCTGTCTATCTCCACGTTCACGTCTTCGTCAAGGGCATCTCCCTTGCCGGTGATCCCGGCCCAGATGGACCAGCCCATCAGCACCACGAATACCCCCCCCAGGATCAGGGCGTCGGTGCGCCCCAGGTGGCCGTCGATGAGCAGGGCCCCCGAAAGCAGGGTGATGCCGAGCAGGATGGGGATCTCCTTGCGCACCACCTGGGAGGAGACGGCGATGGGGCTGATGAGGGCGGTCAGGCCCAGGATCAGGGCGATATTGGTGATGTTGGAGCCATAGGCATTGCCAAGGGCCAGCCCGGGGTTGCCTTGCAGGGAGGCGAGGGCCGAGACCACCATCTCGGGGGCCGAGGTGCCAAAACCGATGATCACCATGCCGATGAGCAAGGGCGGCATGCCGGCGTAACGGGCGGTGGCGGCGGCACCATCGACAAACTTATCCGCACTCCAGACCAGCAGGGCCAGTCCGGCAATCAGGGCAACAAAAGCCAGGGTCATACGTCTTCTTTCCAGTCGGGGTTGAGCTTGGGGGCGCCGTGGTCATCACGGCATCAACAGGGGACGCCGGCCCTGAGGCCGTGCCGGCGCCAGTGTAACCGAGCAAAGCCGGTTTTCAAGGGCTAACTCAGCCTTGATTAACCGTCACACCAGGGCGAGCAGGCTGGCGGCATCCGAGACCTCGAACTTGCCCGGCGCCTCGACCCGCAGCGCCCTGACCACCCCATCCTCGGCGATCAGGGCAAAACGCTGGGCCCGCACGCCGCCAAAGGCCCCCGTCTCCTTCTCCAGTCCCAGGGCGCGGGTCCAGCCGGCATCGCCGTCCGCCAGCATGGTGATGGCCTGCGCCCCCTGGGCGTCCTGCCACGCCTTCATCACGAAGGCATCGTTGACCGAGAGGCAGTAGAGGGCATCGACCCCCCGGGCGGAGAACTCGTCCGCCAGCACCACATAACCGGGCAGGTGGGCGTTGGAGCAGGTGGGGGTGAAGGCGCCGGGCACGGCGAACAGCACCACCTTCTTGCCCGCAAACAGCGCCCGGGTATCCAGGGTCTGCTTGCCCTCGTCCGTGATGAAGGTGAATTCGCCCGCGGGCAGTGGCTGGCCAATGGCTATCATGATGGGTCTTCCTGACGGTGAATGATGACTCGCAGTCTATCCCAGATGCGCGCGCCGTGCAGGCTAGACTCAGGCGCCGCCCCTCGCCTGCCAGTGGGCGAGGGCTATCAGGGAGTCGGGGGTGAACTCGGCGGCCCGGCTGGCGATCTCCGTCAGGCTCATCCAGTGCACGGCGCTCACCTCCTCGGCCTGCAATTGCAGCGGCCCCTGGTAGCGGCAGCTGTAGAGGTAGCCCCACACCCGGTAGTGGCTCCCTTCGGCCAGGAAGCGACCATGGTCATGGAGCGCCACCCCGTAGACGCCCAGCTCTTCCCCCAGCTCGCGCAAGGCGCTGGCCAGGGGGGGCTCCCCCACCGTCATGACGCCGCCGGCGCAGGCGTCCAGCATGCCGGGACAGAAATCCTTGCCGAGGGTGCGCCGCTGCACCAGTATCTGATCCCCCTCCCCCAGCACCAGTATGTAACTGGCGCGATGGCGCAGATTCTCCCGGCGCACCCGCGCCCGATCCGCCACCTCGATGACATTGTCCTGTTCATCGACTACATCGACCCACTCCATTGCCGCTCTCCGAAACATGCTGCTGACGCCGCAGTATACATGGCGCGGCCCCAGGCCGGATCCGCCATCGTCCCCCTTTTCCTCGCCCTCATGGGCCAGTGCCGGCCATGAAAAAGGCGCCTGTCGGCGCCCTCGTGATCACCATGTCCGCCTCAGTTGTGCAAGATCTGGGACAAAAACAGCTTGGTGCGATCGGATTGGGGATGTTCGAAGAAGGCTTCGGGCTCGTTCTCCTCGATGATCTGGCCCCTGTCCATGAAGATGACCCTGTCGGCCACCTGCTTGGCAAACCCCATCTCATGGGTGACGCAGAGCATGGTCATCCCCTCGTTGGCCAGCTCCACCATGACATCCAGCACCTCCCGCACCATCTCGGGATCCAGCGCCGAGGTCGGCTCGTCAAACAGCATCACCTGGGGATTCATGCACAGGCTGCGGGCGATGGCCACCCTCTGCTGCTGACCGCCGGAGAGCTGCCCCGGGTACTTGAGGGCCTGCTCCGGGATCCGTACCCGCTCGAGGAAGGTCATGGCGATCTGCTCCGCCTCCCGCCTCGGCAGCTGCTTGACCCAGATCGGCGCCAGGCAGCAGTTCTCCAGCACCGTCAGGTGGGGAAACAGGTTGAAGTGCTGAAACACCATGCCCACCTCGCGCCGCACCGTCTCTATGTTCTTGAGATCCGAGGTGAGCGCCATCCCCTTGACCAGGATGTCACCCCGCTGATGCTCCTCCAGCCGGTTGATGCAGCGGATCATGGTGGACTTGCCGGAGCCAGAGGGGCCGCAGATGACGATCTTCTCCCCCTTGCTCACCCTGAGATTGATGTTGCGCAGCACGTGGAACTCGCCATACCACTTGTTGACACCCTTGAGTTCGACCACATAGTTGTTTTCCATAATCGACAGCTCCTAACGCTTGTGGCCCGTGTGCAGCTTGCGCTCCAGGTAGATGGAATAACGGGACATGCCAAAACAGAACATCCAGAAGATCAAGGCGATGAACACATAAGCCTCGGTGGAAAAACCGAGCCATTGCGGATCCGCCAGCGCCACCTTGGAGATGGCCAGCAGGTCGAACAGGCCGATGATCAGCACCAGGCTGGTGTCCTTGAACAGGGCGATGAAGGTGTTCACCAGGGAGGGGATGGTGATCTTGAGGGCCTGGGGCATGATGATGAGCCCCATCACCTTCCAGTAAGAGAGCCCGAGGGCGTCCCCCGCCTCGTATTGCCCCTTGGGGATCGCCTGCAGGCCGCCGCGCACCACCTCGGCCACATAGGCCGACTGGAACATGATGATGCCGATCAAGGCCCGCAGCAGCTTGTCAAACTCCACCTCTCCCGCCACGAACAGCGGCAGCATGACCGAGGCCATGAACAGCACGGTAATGAGCGGCACCGCGCGCCAGAACTCGATATAAACGGTGGAGAGGCTGCTGATGATGGGCATGTGGGAGCGGCGCCCCAGCGCCAGCAAGATGCCAAGGGGCAGGGCCACGGCGATGCCCACCACCGCCAGCACCAGGGTCAGCATCAGGCCGCCCCAGAGGTTGGTCTCCACCTGGGATAGCCCGAAGCCGCCATGGAGCAGCACGAAGGCGATGCAGGGAAACACCAGCAGGGTAAAGAGAGCCAGCCAGCCCTTGTGCGGCGTTCTGGGCCAGATCAGCAGCGCCAGCAGCCCCGCCATGCCCGCAAATACGATGTTGACCCGCCAGCGTTGATCCCCCGGATAGAAGCCGTAGATGTACTGGCCGAAACGGCTCTCGATAAACAGCCAGCAGGCCCCTTCCTGACCGCAATCGGCGCGGCTGCCGCCGCTCCAGGTCGCGGAGATCAGGGCCCAGTCGATCAGATGCCAGAGGGCGGGCAGCAGCAGATAGAGCAGCGCCAGGGTCACCAGACCGTTCCACCAGTTGGGAAACAGGTTGGCCCTCAGCCAGGCCAGCAGACCGCGCCGACCCGAGGGTGGCGGCAGTGCCTCTTGCAACTCATTGACGTACATGGCGCCCCCCTCTCATCTGCCGAACGAGGCCAGAGGCGATGCCTTGGATGCGTGTCATGGGATCTCCTCAGCGCTCCACCAGCGCCATCTTGCGGTTGTAGATATTCATCAGGATGGAGGTGCCGATACTGATGACGAGATAGACCCCCATGGTCATGGCGATCACCTCGATGGCCTGCCCGGTCTGGTTGAGGGTGGTGCCCATGAAGACGGACACCAGATCCGGGTAGCCGATGGCGGTCGCCAGGGACGAGTTCTTGGTCAGGTTCAGATACTGGCTGGTGAGGGGCGGTATGATGACCCGCATCGCCTGGGGGATGACCACCAGCTGCAGGGTTCTCGAGGTGGAGAGCCCGAGCGCCGAGGCCGCCTCCGTCTGACCATGGCTGATGGCCAGGATGCCGGATCGCACTATCTCGGCGATGAAGGCCGCCGTGTAGATGGCCAGCGCCAGCAGCAGGGCCACCAGCTCGGGCAGCACCGTCAGGCCACCACGGAAGTTGAAGCCCTGCAGGGTGGGCAGGCTCCAGCCTATGGGGCTGCCCGCCAGCCAGAAGGTCACCAGCGGCAACAGCAGGATCAGCGCCAGGGAGCTGAGCCAGACCGGAAATGCCTTGCCGGTCAGCTCTTGGCGGCGATGGGCCCAGCTGCGAACTCCCCAGCTCAGCAGCAGCGCCAGCAGCAAGGCCCAGAGCACGTAGCCAAACCCCTCCTCAAACAGGGGCTTGGGCAGGTAGAAGCCTCGCACGTTGAGAAAGGCCAGCTCCCCCAGGCTCACACTGTCTCGCGGCGACGGCAGGGTGCGCAGCACGGAGAAGTACCAGAAGAAGATCTGCAGCAACAGGGGGATGTTGCGAAAGGTCTCGATATAGACGGTGGCGATGCGCGACACCAGCCAGTTGTTCGACAGGCGAGCCACCCCGAGCACGAAGCCGAGCAGGGTCGCCAATATGATCCCCAGCGCGGAGATCAGCAGGGTGTTGAGCAGGCCGACCAGGAAGGTGCGACCGAAGGTGTGGGTCTCATCGTAGGGGATCAGGCTCTGCAAGATGCCGAAACCGGCCGTGTTGCCGAGAAAGCCAAACCCTGTGGTGATGCCGCGGGCTTCCAGGTTGGCCAGGGCATTACTGATGATGTAGAACAGGAAACCGAGGACAGCCGCGACGGCCAGACACTGGAAGATCAGCGCCCTTACCTTCGCGTCATACCACCAGCGGCCCTGTGCTTTCCTCTGGTCGTGCGGATGTGACGCCATAGGGATTTACTCCGACAAAGCCAAGGCAAGAGGGAAAACGGGGGGCCTTGGCCCCCCGCACAGCTAGCGAATGGGGGGGGCGTACATCAGGCCACCCTGATTCCACAGCGCATTGATGCCGCGATCTATCTTGAGGGGAGATCCGGCCCCCACGTTGCGCTCGAACACCTCGCCGTAGTTGCCGACCTGCTTGATGATGTTGTAGGCCCACTTGTCATCCAGGCCGAGCACGCCGCCCTTGGGATCCTCGAGCCCCAGCAGACGCCGTACATCGGGATTGGTGGATTTGAGCATCTCATCCACGTTGGCACTGGTGACCCCGGCCTCCTCGGCGTTGAGCAGGGCATTCATGCTCCAGCGCACCACCTTGAACCAGGGTTCATCCCCCTGGCGCACCACGGGTCCCAGGGGCTCCTTGGAGATCACCTCCGGCAGCACGATGGCGTTCTCCGGCTTGGAGAGCTTGATCTTGAGGGAGTAGAGCTGGGATTGATCCGAGGTCAGCACGTCGCAGCGCCCGGCCTCGAACCCCTTGACGGTCTGATCCGAGGTATCAAACACCACGGCGCTGTATTTCATGCCGCCATTGGCGCGGAAATAGTCGGCGAGGTTGAGTTCGGTGGTGGTGCCGGACTGGATGCAGACGGCGGCGCCATCAAGCTCCTTGGCGCTCTTGACCCCCAGGGCCTTGGAGACCATGAACCCCTGGCCATCGTAGTAGTTGACCCCGGCGAAGGTGAGACCGAGGGAGGCATCCCGGGTCAGGGTCCAGGTGGTATTGCGCGAGAGCATGTCCACTTCACCGGACTGCAGGGCGGTGAAGCGCTCCTTGGCGGTCAGGGAGACATACTTGACCTTGCTGGCATCCCCGAGCACGGCGGCGGCGACGGCGCGGCACACGTCCACATCCAGCCCGGTCCAGGTCCCTTTGGCATCCGGGTTGGAGAAGCCGGGCAGGCCGTCCCCCACCCCGCACTGCACGAACCCCTTCTTCTTGACCGTGTCCAGGGTCCCTTCGGCCAGGACGTTGGCTGACGCCAGCGACAACGCAACCAATACACCAAGCTTATGTATCTGTTTCATATCACTCTTCCCTGTGGTTCGACTCGAACAGGCATCAGCGCAACCCGCCGATGACCCTCTCCCTTTCCTCACTTTTTTGCAGCTTATCCAGCCCGAAAAAAGCCTGTCAATCGGTGCAAACCGGCACAGAAATGGTGCAACAGCACAACATCACTCCCAGGTTCGATATACACCTTATGAATAAAAAATAGACCCATGTTGACCAAATAACATACCGAACTTTCCCTGCCAAACCGTGTGGATATTTTTCCCGCTATTTTCGCCCTGCCCCATAAGTGGGCAGGTTTTTTATTACAACTGACTCATATGATTCATATTTTTGTCATGGCGCGACGCCATAGTGTGCCCTGTCCAAACGAGAGGGTATGGTCGTGATGAAGGTGTTCAAGAGTTTGTCCCCCCGCCAGATAGCGCGATACGTGAAGAGTTTTCACCGCGGCAGTTTCATGGTCGAGGAGATGGGCCAGTTTGAATTTACCGGGGGCGAGATCAATCTGGAGAGCCTGAGTTGCCGGCAGACCTTGAGCCTGGCGATGAGGGTCAACCGGGCGGTTCGCAGCCTGCGTCAGGACAGCCAGCTGTTGGGATAACTTCCGCGAGTCTTATTGGTCCTTTGCTTCCATCTGATTTTTTTCGGCTCGCCGGTCACTGACCGCGCGGGCCATCTTCTATGGCGGTGATCACCCCGTTCGCGACGGTGACGAACTGCATGAACTGGCTCTTGCCGAAGTTGTAGGTCCAGCGTTCGGCATACTTGACCGTCATGCGCACGCCAAAGCCGTTCTCCTCATAGCGGGTCAACTCCTCCTTGAGCATGGGCTGGCCACAGCGCACCAGCAGCAAGGCCGTGCTGTCCCCCTCGGTCAGCAGATCGCCCTTGCAGCGCAGGGTGGCGGCGTCGGCGGTGAGCGTCAGGGCAAGACACATAGCAGAGATCATCAGTCGTTTCATGTGGCGTTCCATCTGAACAAGGCGGCACCCAGGGTGACGCAGACCAGGGTAAACAGGGCGATCTGGGCCAGGGGGCTCGCCACCTCCTGCCAGCCGGCCCCTTCCAGCATCACGGCCCGCGCCGCGGCGATGATCTGGCTCAGCGGCAAGCGGTCCGCCACCCCTTGCAACCAGGGGGGCGCCCCTTCCAGGGAGAACCAGACACCGGACAAGAACATCATGGGCAGACTGATGAGATTGAGCAAACCGCTGGCCAGCTCTTCATTCTGAAGGCGGGCCGCCACCAGCAGACCCAGGGACGCCATGGCCGCCCCACCCAGCAGGGCGATGAGCAGCAAGAGCCAGCCAGAGCCGAGCAGAGGGGCCCCCAGCAGCCAGTGGGCGACCAGAAACACCAGCAGACTCACCACCAGGGTGATGGCAAGGCGCGACAGCAGCTGGGCGCAGAGAAACTCGGCGGCGCTGAGCGGGGTCGCCCTCAGCCGCTTGAGCACCCCGTTCTTGCGGTATCGCACTATCACATAGCCCACGCCGAACAGGCCCGAGAACATCAGGTTCATGCCGATCACCCCGGGCAGCAGCCAATCCCCATAACGAATGGCCTGGCCGGGCAGGGTATCGCGCACCAATGGGGTCAGGCTGTGTCCCTTGAGCAGGTACTCGGCCAGCCCTCCCCCCGGTGAGTCCGGATTCACCCAGTAGTTGCCCCCGGCCGGGTTGAGCAGCAGATCCAGCTGATGGTGGCGCACCTTGCGCTGGGCCGGGGCCAGGCTCTCGTACTCCACCAGCCTGAGCTGGGGAATGGCCTCCAGGGCCTGATAGGCGGGAGGCAGGGGCCCCACTACCCCGAGCTGCAACAGGGGACGCTGATTGCCCGAGAAGATCAGGGAGAACCCCAGCACCAGCAGCAGGGGCACCAGCAGATTCCAGGCCAGGGCGGCCCGGTCGCGCACAAACTCCAGATTGCGGGCATGGAAAAGCGCGCCGATGCGCCTCAGGCTGTCGCTCATCTCGAACTCCTCTGTGTCAGGCCCTGGTTCATGCACCGCTCCTCAGGCTGTGGCCGGTCAACTTGAGGAAGAGATCCTCCAGGTTGGGGGAGCGGATCTGCATGCCGGTCAGGGGCACCTGCAACGCCAGCAGGCGCGGCATCAGGCTCGCCACGTCGGGGCAGACCAGCTCCACCTGTCCCCCTTGCCGGGTGCAAGGCAGCCCCAGACTGGCCAAGGCGGGGTGATCGGACAGGCGCACCAGCACCCCCTCGAAATGCTGGTCCAACAGGGCCTGGGGGGTATCCAGGCTGAGCAGATGGCCATGGTCGACGATGGCGATGCGATCGCACAACTGCTGCGCCTCGTCCATGTAATGGGTGGTCAGCACTATGGTCTTGCCCTGGGCCTTGATGGCCTTGACCCTGTCCCAGAAATGGTGCCTGGCCTGGGGATCCAGCCCAGTGGTGGGCTCGTCGAGAAACAGCAGCTCGGGATCCCCCAGCAGGGCCAGGGCCAGCAGCAGCCGTTGACGCTGGCCGCCGGAGAGGCGACGACTGTCCCGATCGACGAAATCCTCGAGGGCGCAGAGGTGGATCAGCAGCTCGAGGGGCAAGGGCCGGGGATAGAGGCGGGAGAAGAGGCGCAGGGTGTCGCGCACGGTCAGGAAATCCTGCAGCGCCGTGTGCTGGAACTGGATGCCGATGCGGCCACGATAATCGGCACCGGGCGGCGCCCCGTGGAACAGGATGCGGCCGCTGTCCGGGGTGAGGATCCCCTCCAGCAGCTCTATGGTGGTGGTCTTGCCGGCCCCGTTGGGGCCAAGCAGGCCGAAACAGCTGCCCGCCGCTATGGCAAAATTGAGCCCATCCACCGCCTTGACCCCGGCGAAATGCTTGACGAGATCGACGACCTCTATGATGGCTGGCATGGCTTCCTCCCCTGGCTCGTTCGACTATAACGAAAAGCGGAGATCCGTCCCATCTTTGCCGCGGGCCAAAAACAAACGGCGACCCCAGGGTCGCCGTTTGCAGCAAGCAGACTGGATCACAGGATGTCCAGCAGCTCCACTTCGAATACCAGGGCAGAGTACGGCGGGATGGAGCCGGCACCACGGGCACCGTAGGCCAGATCCTGCGGGATGAACAGCTTCCACTTGGAGCCAACCGGCATCAGTTGCAGCGCTTCGACCCAACCGGCGATGACGCCGGTGACCGGGAACTCAGCCGGCTCGCCACGGGCGACCGAGCTGTCGAATACGCCACCGTCGGTGAAGGTACCGTGGTAGTGCACGCGCACGGACTGGCCGGCAACCGGTACGGCGCCATCGCCTTTAACCATGACTTCATACTGCAGGCCGGAATCGGTCACCTGCACGCCGTCGCGCTTGGCGTTATCGGCCAGGAAGGCTTCGCCTTCGGCGGCGGCGGCCTTGGCAGCCACTTCCTGCTCGGCCTGCATGCGGCTGGTGATCACCTGGAAGGCGTCATTGATATCGTCGCGGCTGACCGCGAACTCCAGACCGTTCAGGGCATCTGCCAGACCCTGTTGCAAGGCGGGGATATCCAGACCGGCGAAGGCTTGCTGTGCCAGTTGATCACCCATGTTGCGGCCGATGCCATAGCTGGCCTTCTGTTCGATAGAGTCGTATTGGGACATTGAGATTCTGCTCCGGGTCCATGTGTCAAAAGAGCGGGAATGATAACAGAGTTTTTACCCGGGTGCTGCCGTCAGGGCGCCCGCCCTGCCTCGGACCCAGCCAGCCCTCTCTCAGTCCCGATCCAGCAGGGCCCACACCGCCGCCACCTTGGCGCCGTCGGTGATATTGACCCGGCCGTCGTCCGAGGTCCCCATGTTGACACCATGGCGAAGATCGGCACCATGCCGCCACGCCAGTCCTCTCTCAGTCCCGATCCAGCAGGGCCCGCACCGCCGCCACCTTGGCACCGTCGGTGATATTGACCCGGCCATCGTCCGAGGTACCCATGTTGACACCATGGGGAAGATCGGCACCATGCCGCCACGCCAGCCCTTTCTCAGTCCCGATCCAGCAGGGCCCGCACCGCCGCCACCTTGGCGCCGTCGGTGATATTGACCCGGCCATCGTCCGAGGTCCCCATGTTGACGCCATGGCGAAGATCGGCACCATGCCGCCACGCCAACCCTTTCTCAGTCCCGATCCAGCAGGGCCCGCACCGCCGCCACCTTGGCACCGTCGGTGATATTGACCCGGCCATCGTCCGAGGTCCCCATGTTGACACCATGGGGTACCATGCCGCCACGCCAGCCCATGCCGGACATGTGAACCTCGTTCACCCCGGTGAACTCCAGTATGGTGCGCACGTTGTCGGCATTGACCCCGGCCCCCGGCATCAGGCTGGCCCGCCCCGCCAGGGCCTGGGCCATGGCCTGCAGCGTCTCCAGCCCCGCCAGGGCGGTCGGGGCATGACCGGAGCTCAGGATGCGTTCGCACCCCGCCCCCACTATCACCTCCAGATCCGCCCGCCAGTCGCTGCACAGATCGATGGCGCGGTGAAAAGTGACCCCCAGGGGACCGGCCGCCGCCACCAGCTGCCTCAGCCTGTCTCCGGGCACCCGCCCTTGCGGGTCGAGCAGGCCGACCACCACCCCCTGCAGGCCGGCGGCGCGAGCGGCGGCGATGTCTTGCAGCATCAGCTCGAACTCGAGCTCGCCAAAACAGAAATCCCCGGCCCGGGGACGGATCATGGCATAGATGGGAACACGGCCATGGCGCGCCGCCTGCTGCATCAGGCCATAGGAGGGGGTGAGCCCGCCGAGGGCGAGGGCGGAGCAGAGCTCGATACGATCGGCCCCGGCATCCTGGGCGATGAACAGGGATTCCAGGTTGTCGATGCAGACTTCGAGACGGGTCATGATATCTCCTCGTGATGGGTGAGGTGAGACCCGTGGTCGAGTCTCACAGATGAAGCAGGGCCGCGCCGCGCACCCCGCCCGCGCCGCCAAACCGGGCCTGGCGGATCTCGGGCAGGGCGACACCGGGCAACAGATGCCCCGGCAGGCGCAGCGGCAATTGTTCGTAGAGTGCGGGCAGACCGCACAGGCCGCCACCGAGCACCACCACCTCGGGATCCAGCACGGAGAGGGCGGTGGCCAGGCCCGCCGCCATGATCTCCAGCCAGCAATCCAGGGTGGTGACGGCGTTCGGCTCCCTGGCCTCGAAGCGGGCCACTATCTGCTGGCCCGAGACACGCTCGCCGCTCAGTTGCTGATAGAGGCGTTCGAGACCTGTGCCCGAGGCATAGGTCTCGAAGCAGGCGAGCCGGCCACAACCACAGCGCGGGCGCGGCAAGTCGGGGTATTTCATCAGGATGGTGCCGGGCAGCGGGTAGTGGCCTATCTCTCCCGCCAGCCAGTTGCGTCCCTGCACCAGGCGTCCGTTGAGGTAGACGGCGCCGCCAATCCCGGTGCCGATGGTGACCGCCAGGGCCGACTCGGCCCCCTCGGCGGCGCCTTGATGCACCTCGGACCAGAGGAAGCAGTTGGCATCGTTGTCGACCCGCACCTCGCGATCGAGCAAGGCGCCCAGATCCGCCCCCAGATGACGACCATTGATGCAGGGCAGATTGGCGGCCACTATGCTCTTGTCGCTGCGATTGAGGATGCCGGGGAAGCCGATCCCGACCATGCCACGTACGCCATAGCGCTTGTCCGCCGCCTGCACCCTGTCGAGGATCAGCCGCTGCAGCGCCGCGTAATCCTCTCCCGGCGTCCCCAGCCGCTCCTCGTGACACAGGGTCAAGGCGCCGTCATAGATGGCGAATGCCACCTTGGTGCCGCCGATATCGAAACCGTAATACATGCCCACACTCCCTTGCAGCTTGAGAAAACGATGCTAGTCCTGAGCGGGTCATTGTATTAATTCGCAAAAAAAATAAAGTGACCCATACCGTAAAACTGGCGGCCCGTCACAGCGTGCGGCACATTTTCCGCTGCAGGCAGGGCTGGCCCTGCTGAGTCAGGGTGCGTTGCTCCCCGTCGAAACGAAAGCCGCGCCTCAAGTAGAACCCCTCCCCGACCCGATTGCCCGCCAGCAGCCAGAGGCTGACCCGCTCGAACCCCGCTCGCCGCATCTGCATCGCCACCGCCTGCCACAGGCGCTTGCCGTGCCCCTGACGCCAGTGGGCCGGGTGCAGGTAGAGGGCGCGGATATGGGCCTCGGGCCCGGCCTCCCCTTCCTGATGCTGCCAGTAGAGCAGGCCTATCACCCTCTGCTCGATGCAGATCAGCATGGGTTTGGGGTCTTCCCCCGCGAGCCGCCGACGCCACAGCTGCAGGTGGACCCCGGGTGCCAGCGCGCCCAGCAGCTCGGGGCCCAGCACCTCGCCATAGGCCGCCAGCCAGCTGGCCCGTTGCAGCACCGTCATGGCGGCGGCGTCTTGCAGCCGGGCCAGGCGCAGGGTCGCCGTCAGCGTTTGCACTGGGGCGTCAGTCCGGCGGCGCGGGCCTGCTGATAGAGGGGGGTCGCCGTGGCCAGCTCGGCGCGCAGCTCACCGATGCGGTTCGCATTGCTCGGGTGGGTGGAGAGCAGCTCCGGAGGCGCCTTGCCCCCGGCGGCGGCCCCCATGTTCTGCCACAGCGGGATCGCCTCTGCCGGGTTGAAACCGGCGCGAGCCATCAGATCCAGCCCCAATCGATCCGCCTCGCTCTCCTGCTCGCGGCCATAGGGCAGGGCTATCCCCACCTCGACCCCGAGCCCGAGCGCCGCCATGGTGGCGCCGCGATACTCGCTGGTGCCGAGGGCGATGTCCGCCGCCGCCAGCCCCAGTCCCGTGATCTGGCTGCGCGACAGCCGCTCGTTGGAGTGCTGGGCCAGCACATGGGTCAGCTCGTGACCGATGACGGTGGCCAGCTGATCCTGGTTCCTGGCCACGTCGAGCAAGCCGCTGTAGACCCCTATCTTGCCGCCGGGCAGGGCGAAGGCGTTGACCTGTTTGGAGTCAAACACCACCACTTCCCAGTCGCTGATGCCATAGCTGCTCGGCACCTGGGCGGTGACCGCCTTGGCGACGCAGGAGACATAGGCATTGAGCCTGGCGTCCTTGCTCAGCTTCTCCTGCTGCTTCATCTGGTTGAAGGAGTCCGCCCCGAGCTGGTTCATCTGCTGGGGGGAGAAGAGCAGCATCTGGCTGCGGCCCGTGGGGGATTGGGCGCAGGCACCGAGCAACAGACCGGCGGCGGCCAGCAGGCCTGCCTGGGTGAGGAGTGAGGTCATCGACGGAGTCCTTGTGACGGAGAATGCCTTATTCTCGGGAAAGCGCGCACCGGGTGCAAGTCGGTCAACATGACCTGCCGCTTGCGGCCATAAAAAAAACGAGCCCGGATGGGCTCGTTTTGGCAAGGCTTGCCGCGGGGCGTTATTACATCAGGCCCAGCTTCTTGAGATCAGCCTGGACCACCTTGGCCGGAACCGGCACATAACCGTCCTTGGCAACGATGGTCTGACCGGCCTTGGAGAGGATCAGCTTGACGAACTCCTGCTCCATGGGGGAGAGCGGCTTGTTCGGGTGCTTGTTCACGTACAGGTAGAGGAAGCGTGACAGCGGATACTTGCCGGTGATGGCGTTGTCGGCACTTGCCTCGACGAAGGTGGTGCCATCCTTGGAGAGCGGCACGGCGCGCACCCCTGAGGTGACATAACCGATGCCGGAGTAACCGATCCCGTTGAGGGAGGCGGAGACGGACTGCACCACGGAGGCGGAACCCGGCTGCTCGTTCACGCCGCTCTTGAAGTCGCCGTCACACAGGGCGTGCTCCTTGAAGTAGCCATAGGTACCGGAGACGGAGTTGCGACCGAACAGTTGCAGATCCTTGCCAGACCAGCTGCCATCCAGACCCAGGTCGGACCATTTGCTGGCTGCCTTGGCTTCGCCGCACTTGAGGGTGCTGGAGAAGACGGCATCAACCTGCTGCATGGTCAGCCCCTTGATGGGGTTGTCCTTGTTGACGAACACGGCCAGGGCATCGACGGCGACGCGAATGGCAGTCGGCTTGTAGCCGTGGCGCTTCTCGAACGCTTCCTCTTCACCGGACTTCATGGCACGGCTCATGGGGCCGAACTGGGAAGTGCCTTCGGTCAGGGCGGGAGGGGCGGTGGAGGAGCCTGCGGCCTGGATCTGAACGTTGACGTTCGGATAGACGCGCTTAAATTCTTCGGCCCACAGGGTCATCATGTTGGCCAGGGTATCGGAACCCACGGACGACAAGTTACCCGAGATGCCGCTGATCGGCGCATATTCAGGCAGATCCTTGTCGACGCCGTAAGCCATAGAGCCGGCAGAAAATAGCACTGCCGCAGTAACACCGATCACACTGGCCAATTTGTTGAGTTTCATCCAATCTCTCCAAAATTACAGAAGGTCCGTTCTTTAAGACGGCGCCAGTATCCGACCTGGCAGTGACAAATTTATGGCGTGATCATGACGCTTTCATGACAGCCAGCCAGATAAGCATAAAAACGGGGAGGGTCACCACTGTGGCCCTCCCCGTTGTCATCAACCGCTTGATGTTCAATGACTTCTATTTCGCCATCGCCAACTTGGCCACCACCAGTCGCGCCGGGATCAGGAAGCTGAAGCGGCTTCCCAACCCCACCCGGCTATCGATGTCGAGGTGGGTATCGTGGTGACTCAAGGCATGCTTGACGATGGCAAGGCCCAGCCCGGATCCGCCGGTGTGACGGGAGCGCGCCTTGTCGACCCGGTAGAACCGCTCCGTGAGCCGCGCCAGGTGATCCGGGGTGATCCCCTCCCCCTCGTCGCTCACCGCGAACAGGGCCTGATTGCCCTGGCGGCGCCACTCCACCTGGATCTTGCGACCCGGCGGCGTGTAATGAATGGCGTTGTAGACCAGGTTGGACACGGCGCTGCGCAGCTGATCCTCGTCCCCGAGCAGCCAGAGATCCGGCTGCACCAGAAACTCGATGACATGGGCTCGCTCCCCCGACAGGGCCCGCGCCTCCTGCTCGAGCAGGGAGAGCATGGCCGGCATGTCGACCCGATGGGACAGGTCGATGTCCGGCGCCGCCTCGATGCGCGACAGGGTCAGCAGCTGGTTCACCAGGTTGTCCATGCGCACCGTCTGCTCCATCATCACCCTGTGGGCCTTGGCCCACATGGCGGGCGGCGGCGGCTCCTCCGTCATCTCCAGGTACCCCTTGAGCACTGTGAGCGGGGTGCGCAGCTCATGGGAGACGTTGGCCACGAAGTGCTTGCGGGTCTTCTCCAGGCTGCGCAGCCGGGTCACGTCCCGCACCACCAGCATGGCCTGATCCTCGGCATAGGGCATGATGCGAAATTCGAGAAACTTCTCCTCATTGATGGGGGAGTGCATCTCGAAGGGCTCATCATAGTCCCCCTTGCCCAGGTAGCTGACGAAGGAGGGCTGACGGATCAGGTTGCCGATGTGCTGGCCCGCATCCTCCGGCCAGCGAAAGCCGAGCAGCTGCTCCGCCAGCCGGTTGCACCAGAGGATGCTGCCGTCGGTGCGAAACACCACGGCGGCATCGGGCAGGGCCTCGGCCCCCTCCCTGAAGCGGCGAATGAGACCCGCCAGCTCGCGCCGCCTGGCCCGGTGGCGCTGCTGCAGCTTGTAGATGCCGTTGAAGATGTATTCCCAGCTGCCGCTGCCGCTCGGCGGTACCAGGCTGCGGTCATGCCATAGCCAGTCCGAGAGCCGCTTCTGGAAGCGGTAGTGCCAACCAAGGTGCAGACAGGTTGCCACCAGCAGACAGAGGGTCAGGCTCTCCATCAGCCAGCCAAACAAGGCGAAGGGCAGGTAGAAAAACGCCATCCGCCACAACTGTCGTCGCCAGGCATAAGGTTGCAACATTAAGATCTCCTAGAGACAGCAAAGAGCAGGGCTCACTCCCAGCAGGCATGAGATTGCCCGATCATCCGGATACTGCCAATAGCAACAGGCACCGCCAGCCAGGGTGAGATTGCAGCACAGGGCCCTAGAGACGGGTGGAGAAGCGGTAGCCGGCCCCGCGCACCGTCTGGATCAATCTGTCGTGGCCCGACCCCTCAACCGCCTTGCGCAGTCGACGGATATGCACGTCCACCGTCCTGTCTTCCACATAGACGTTGGTGCCCCAGACGTTGTTGAGCAGCTGCTCGCGGCTGTAGACCCGCTCCGGGTGCGTCATGAAGAAATGGAGCAGCTTGAACTCGGTCGGCCCCATGTCCAGCGCCTTGTCCTCGGCACTGACCCGGTGGGAGACGGGATCCAGCCTCAGCCCCTGCACCTCGATCACCTCGTCCACCGAGGTGGGGGAGACCCGGCGCATCACGGCATGGAGACGGGCGGTGAGCTCCTTGGGGGAGAAGGGTTTGGTGATGTAGTCGTCGGCGCCGGCTTCCAGGCCGCGTACCTTGTCCTCTTCCTCGCCCCGGGCGGTCAGCATGACCACGGGGATCTGGCGGGTCATCTCGTCTTGCTTGAGCTGCTTGAGGAACTGGATGCCGCTGCCCCCCGGCATCATCCAGTCCAGCAGGATCAGCTCGGGATAGGGTTCACACACCTTGGCCAGACCGTCGGCGAAGTCCGCCGCCTCTATCGCTTCATAACCTTTTTGCTCCAGCACAAAGCAGAGCATTTCGCGGATCGGCGCCTCATCCTCGACCACCAGTATTCGCTTTGCCATATCCCTTCTCTCTCCTCATGAAGATTGGTGCGCCAATTATTAGAAGTTTGTATGACATTTTTATGACTTTATGACAGAGAGGATAATAAACGTTTTCAATCGCGACTGTCAGCGCGGCGCGCCAGCAGATCCCAGCGGTTGCCGCTGATGTCCTCAAACACCACCACTGTGCCGTACTCCTCTTCTCGCGGCTGTTCACAAAAATGGACACCGGCGGCGCACATCCGCTCATAGTCACCCCAAAAATCCCGGGTCTCGAGGAAGAGAAACACCCGCCCGCCTCCCTGCTTGCCGATCTGGGCGCGCTGCTCGTCATTGGCGGCCCGGGCCAGCAGCAGGGCGCAACCCGGCTGGCCAGAGGGGGCCACCCTGACCCAGCGCTTGCCGGGTTTGCCAGGTTCATCGAGGGCGCTGTCTTCGAGCAGGGTGAAGCCGAGGGCCTGGGTAAAGAAGTGGATGGCGGCATCATAATCCGCCACCAGCAGGGTGAGGGCGCCGAGGTGGGAAGCCATGGGGAGTACCTTGTCTGACGATGGGAGCTGGGCAGAGTGTGCCCACTCCTCTGCCAGATGGCAAACAGGGCCGATTGGCCCTGTTTTTTTCCCTTCGGCCCGGGGCCGATGGCAGACCGTCAGCCGCCACACGTGCTCGGGCTGACGGGGGAGCCTTAGAAGTAGAGGCGGGTCACGGACTCGATGACACAGCCGGGGCGACGCACACCCTCGATCTCGACCTTGATCTCCTTGAGCAGCTCCAGTCCCCCCTTGACCGGCGTCACGCCAATCAGTCTGGTGCGGGCGCGCACCTGGCTGCCCACCTTGATGGGATAGGGGAAGCGCACCTGATCCAGGCCGAAGTTGACCACCATGCGGGCCGTGGGGAACTCGGGGTTCGCCTCATCCACGGAGCCGGTGAGCCTGGGCAGGAGCGCCAGGGTCAGGAAGCCGTGGGCGATGGTGCTCTTGAAAGGTGACTCGGCGGCGGCGCGCTCGGGATCTGTGTGTATCCACTGGTGATCGCCGGTCACGGTGGCAAACTGGTTGACCATCTGCTGGCTGATGTGGAGCCAGTCACCGACATGGGTCTCCTCGCCGAGCTGGGCCTGCAGGCGCTCGAACACCAGGGCCGCCTCCCCTTCGAGGACGATCGCCGGCGCCTGGGGGGCCATGGCCTGACCGTTCACGGCCTGACGCTGCTCACCCTGCTGCGCCACCTCGGCAACCGGTTGACCATGGGCGTCAAGCACCCGCCCCAGCAAGGGGTGAAGGTGTGCTTTTTGCTGAAACTCACGCCAATAGTCGCGGATAGCCGGTGAGAGCCAATCCTTGAGCTCGAAGGGGTGCTGCGCCAGGATTTCACGCTTGCGCTTCAGAAAATCGACCACTTTCATTAACCGATCCCTATCTCTAATTAACCAGTGAACAGGTCTAACCAGTGCTATTTTATGAAAGTTTCAACTGCAAGTGCAAAAAAATCTCAGCGTACAACTGTACCAGGCGTGAGAGTGACCACTCACAGGGACTCATGGGATCGAGCCGCCACGGGCAGGCAAACGCTTGCCTTCGGGGATAAATGAAGGGAAAAGGAGCGGGTTATGCTTGGGGCGAGCCACCCTGGCCAGGCAAGCGCTTGCCTCTGGGGATAAATGAAAGACAAGGGAGCCGCTGGCGCCATCAGCAGGCCATGGGATGGCGGTTCACTCCCACCATCACAAAGCCGGCACTAAAGGGGCCAGCCCTCATGGACAACCGCCAGGCGACAGATTGGGCAAAGGGTGAGGAGGCGATAGGCCGCGGCACGGCGTCAAGGCCGCTCCCTCAGGGGACTGACGCCGGGGAGTTGAAGCCGGCCCCCGCAGGGCGCAGGGGCCGCTGGCGAGCTGGCTCAGTCGGCCCAGCGGTTGTCTTCCTGAAAGCTCCAGGCCAGGATCCGGCTCTGCTTGTTGCCCAGGTTCATCTCTATCACCCGCACCCGTTTGGCCTCCACCAGCTTGAGTCCCTGCCTGGCCGCCGCCAGATTCTCCTTCTTCGACACCAGGGAAGTGAACCAGAGGCACTGGCCGGCAAACTCTCGGCTCTCGCGGATCAGGGAGGCGAGGAAGGCGGCCTCGCCGCCATCGCACCACAGCTCCGCCTTCTGGCCACCAAAGTTGAGCACGGGTGCCTCGCTCCTTTCCTCTCCTCCCTTGCCCAGATTGCGCAGCTTGCGCCGGGTGCCGGCGCTGGCCTCGGCCAGGGAGGCATGAAACGGCGGATTGCACAGGGTCAGGGTAAAGCGCTCCTTGGGCCCTATGATGCCGTGAAACACCCGGCGGGGATCGGCCTGCAGGCGACACTCGATCTGCTTGCCCAGACCATTGCTGGCGGCCAGCAGGCTGGCCGCCTTGACCGAGACGGGATCGATGTCGGCCCCGACGAAACGCCAGCCATATTCTCGACTGCCGAGCAAGGGGTAGATGCAGTTGGCCCCCACTCCGATATCCAGCACCCTCACCCCCTTGCCGGTGCGCGGCGCCCCCAGCCCCTCGCTGACAAGATCGGCCACGTGATGCAGGTAGTCGACCCGGCCCGGGATGGGCGGACAGAGATAGCCCGCGGGCAAGTCCCAGTGGCGGATGCCATAGTGCAGCGCCAGCAATGCCTGGTTGAGCGCCTTGACCGCCGCCGGATCGGCGAAATCCAGGGTGCGAGAGCCATGCGCGTTGGTGAACACGAAGGGCGCCAGCTCGGGGGTTCGCTGGCTGAGCGCCGCCAGATCATAGGGGGCCTGATGGCGATTGCGGGGGTGCAAACCGGTCTTGAGGGGAGTCTCTTTGGTCATCTGAGGCCTGATCTGTCTGACAAAAAACGGGCCCACACTATAGAGAGTCGAGCGGCAAAAGTCTAAACGGGGGTCATGAAAAACCGGGCCACCAGGGCCCGGTTTGAGTGAGGTTGGAAAAACGGTCCGTACTGCGGGCGGTTTGTCCAGCCTGGCTCTTAGATCTCGATGCGGCGCGCCTGCCAGAACTTGTTGCGCCAGTACTGATTGTCCAGCCGGGAACGTGTGACGCCGGCCCGGGTCGAGGCGTGAATGAACTCGCCGTTGCCCACATAGATGCCAACATGGTTCAGTCGACGATTGATCTTGAAGAACACCAGGTCCCCCTCGACCAACTCCTGCCTGGACACCCGGGTTCCCTCGTGTACCTGGGAGCGGGTATCGCGGGGCAACTCTATCCCCACGGCATTGCGATACACTTCACGGGCGAAGGCGGAGCAATCGATGCCGCGCTCACTGGTCCCACCGAAACGGTAAGGGGTACCACGCCACTCTTTGAATACGGTCAGAATTTCATTTACATCGGGTGTTGGGTTAACTTCCGGTTCAACCACGGGCTCCACCATGGAGACTTCGATCTTGCTTGCGACATCCGGTTGAGGTGCCGAGGCACAACCCACCATGCCGAGCGAGACCAGCAGCAGCATCAGGTAACGCAATCCTTTATCCCCGCAAATGTTAAAACTTGTTAAAATACAGCCTTTGGCAGGCTATTGATGAAATGCAACAGTTCTCGACTATATCCAAGTATTCTATCGAGGCAAGTGAAAATCCCTATCAAGCTCACATTCTTGCAATAAAATGCGTTATTTTTCAGCATTGATGTGACGACAACCAGACAAGATGCCATGCCAGCATGCCGCACCACCTCTCTTGTTGAGTGATATTTATCCCTGTTTTATCGACTTTCTTAAGTGAATAATGATGACGATAACGGATCTGTTTTTGTTAAATAGTGCCACCCTGGCCCCTGCTCTGGTGCAGGCACTGGAGTCCGAACTCAATCCGACTCAGCACCTGCAGTGGCAGGGCGTGGTGCAGCCCCGTCGACGCCGGGAATTTCTGATAAGCCGGGTGGTGCTTAACCGGCTGTTGGCCCAGCGTCTGGGTCAGGATCCGCAAAAACTGCAGTTTTGCAGTGGCCCCCACGGCAAGCCCATGCTCGCCAGCCAGGGGGCACCGCGCTGCCACTTCAACCTGAGTCACAGCGGCGACTGGCTGGCCATCGCCATCGGCGAGCAGGGCCCCATGGGCGTCGACCTCGAGCTCGGCCGCCGGGCACGCTCCCCGCTCCCCCTCGCCCAGCGCTTCTTCGCCCCCGCCGAATATCAATACCTGGCCGCACTGCCCAAGGCGCAGCAGGCCAGCGGCTTCTATCGCTTCTGGTCACGCAAGGAGGCGGTGCTCAAGGCTCATGGTGGCGGCATCGCCGCCGGACTGGAGAAGGTGGAGTTCCTGCCGCAGCAAGGGTGGCGCCTGATCAATCGGCTCGACGGGATCGACTATCGGGTGCAGGACTGGCCCTGGCAGGGGGGCTGGCTCAGCCTCGCCGGCAGCCAGGATGACGTGCGTCTGCATCGCCTCGACGAACAGCTTGAAATCGTGGCGCTGCAACCCCATCTTGATGAAAACCCTTAGCAAAGAGCCAGCCTCATGATCGTTGACATCCATCCCCAGAATTTCCAGCATGAACTGCTCGATGCGTCCATGCACAAACCGGTCGTCATCTACTTCCATGCTCCCCAGATGCCGGAGTGTCAGGGCATGACGCCGCTCATCGAACAGCTGGTGGGCGAGAACAATCCCCAGGTGACCCTGGCCAAGGTGGACATGAACGACCCCCAGCTGCAGCCGCTGGCCGGACAGCTCGGTCTGCGTGCCCTGCCTGCTCTGGTGCTGTTCCATCAAGGGCGCCCGGATGAGCAGGCCTTCCTGGAGGGCCCCCAGGATGAGGCGACCCTGCGCGGCTACTTTGCCGCCTTCTCCCCCAAGGAAGAGGAGCTGCTGCTCAAGCAGGCGCAGCAGGATCTGGCCGAAGGGCGAGTCGAGGAGGCCTACGATCAGCTCGTCAAGGCCCATCAGCTCGCCGCGGATCGCCACGATATCCACCTCTGGCTGATCCAGGCCGCCCTCGAACTCAATCGCCTCGACGAGGCGGCGCAGCGGATAGCCCAGATCCCCATGGCCGCCCAGGATGAGCACTACCAGACCCTCAATGCCCGGCTGGCCCTCGCGCAGCAAGCGGCGGAGAGCCCGGAGCTGAGAGCCCTGGAAGAACGTTATCAGCAGACGCCGACCGATTTTGCCCTCGCCCAGGAGCTGGCGGTGCTCTATAACCAAGCTGGACGTCAGGAAGAGGCATTGACCCTGCTGCTGACCATATTGCAGCGTGATCTCGCCTTCGGGGAAGCCAAGAAGACCTACCTCGACATACTGGCCACCATGGGGGCCCATCCGGCCGCATCGGGATTCAGAAGAAAACTATACAGCCTGCTCTACTGATAGCCGACCAACATGAAGTGCAACCGGGCTATGTCAGGCACCCTAGGTGAAGGACATGGCTCTTGTTGTCGAAAGCTTGGTGCCCGCAAGAGGATGGGCAGAGGGAGTGCAAAGCAGGGGGGAGAGGCAAATTTTAGGCATAAAAAAATGGCGCAGTGACTGCGCCATTTTTTCGCATGAATTACTTCTTGTAGGAAGTAGCCATGTTGTCCAGACGCTGGTTAGCGCGCATGGCTTCTTGGTTGGCTTGAGCAACATCAGCGGCCATTTTGGATTGATCAGCACGAACAGCGCTAACATCTTGAGCCAGTTGGTCAACTTTGTTAGACAGATTCTGTACGGAAGTTTCCAGTTCGCTGGTGTTTGCACAACCGCCCAGCAGGGCAGACAGACCAACAACACCTACCAACAACATTTTTTTCATTTTTAAAGCTCCCTTGAACTCGCCAGACGTTTAGCAAGCGGCGTGATTATGGCACAAATAAATATGACTTTGGATAGGCCCCATCACAGATAAATGCATTAAAACCCTCATTTTTTTTTCCATCTGCACGACTTGAGCAAATTTCAGTCAAAACGGGGCCCCAGTGATGGAGTTCGCACAAAGCGTAACCAAAAAAAGCCCTTATTACAATTTCGTATGGAACTTAAGCCGAACGCTCAGTCAACATCTGACGATACTGCACCAGGTCTTCGATGGTCAGCACGGGCAACCCATGCTGACGGCCAAAGGCCACCAGATCCGGCAGACGAGCCATGGAGCCATCTTCCTTGGTCAATTCGCACAGGACGCCGAAGGGGTTGAGGCCCGCCAGCTGCATCAGATCCACGGTCGCCTCGGTATGACCACGGCGGGTCATGACGCCCCCGTTGCGAGCCCGCAGCGGAAACACATGGCCAGGGCGGTTGAGGTCGGACGGCTTGGCGTCATCGGCGATGGCGGCGCGGATGGTGGTGATGCGATCCGCGGCGGAGACCCCGGTCGTCACCCCTTGGGCGGCCTCTATGGTGACGGTGAAGGCGGTCTGATATTGGCTGGAATTGGCCTCGACCATCATGGGCAGTTCGAGCTGGCGTACCCGCGCCTCCGGCAGGCAGAGGCAGACGATGCCGGAACACTCGCGGATCATCATGGCCATCTGTTCCTGGGTCATGGACTGAGCGGCGAAGATGAGATCTCCTTCATTCTCGCGATCTTCATCGTCGGCGACCAGTACGCCTCGACCGGCGCGCAGGGCAGCCAGGGCCGCTTCGACTCGCGCGATGGGATGACCAAATTCACTGAGTAAAGACTGATTCATGGTAAGACTCCGTTGACTTCACAAGTACCAGAATCAGGGCATGGAGCAGACAGAGAGAGGCATGCGGCGGCCACCCGAAAGGGCCACGCGTGGAACAGTCTGTCTTATCCTCTTTCATCCGGACTGTGACCGTCGGCTCCGGCATCTCACCGGATCTGCTGACCCCGGCCTGTGGCCGGGCGCTCGCGGGCTCCCCGAATCGGATCGGGATACCGCCGGTGGGGAATTTCGCCCCGCCCTGAGAATAAGCCCGGACAGACTAAAGGCATTGTGCCTCGGATGCCAGCCCGATATGGCAAAAAACGGGGTCATGGAGATTTCGCCGCCGGGCTGTCCTTTGGCTTTTCGTTTATGGCATAGTGCCTTAAAAAAGCGCGGCCAGTGGGCATCAGCCCGCCCCGGCGGCCATCACACAACGGAAACGATGACAGACATGGAAAAGAAAATACTGCTGACGGATTGCCCCGATGCCAAGGGCCTCATCGCCAAGATCACCAACATCTGCTACAAGCACCAGCTCAACATCATCAAGAACGACGAGTTCGTGGATCACGAGAACGGCCGCTTCTTCATGCGCACCGAGCTGGAGGGGCGTTTCAATGACGAGACCCTGCTGGCGGACCTCGACGATGCCCTGCCCGCCGGTGCCCAGCGTCGCCTGGTCAAGGCCGGCAAGAAGCGGATCGTCATCCTGGTGACCAAGGAGACCCACTGCCTCGGCGACATCCTGATGAAGAACTACGCCGGCGCTCTGGACATGGACATAGTGGCGGTGATAGGCAACTACGACACCCTGGCGGAGCTGACGGGCAAGTTCGACATTCCGTTCCACACCGTCAGCCATGACAACCTGAGCCGCACCGAGCACGAGGAGCAGGTACGGGCCATCATAGATGGCTACCAGCCCGACTATGTGATCCTGGCGAAATACATGCGGGTGCTGACCCCGAGCTTCGTCGAGGCCTATCCGCGCAAGATCCTCAACATCCACCACTCCTTCCTGCCCGCCTTCATCGGGGCGCGCCCCTATCGCCAGGCGTTCGATCGCGGCGTCAAGCTCATCGGCGCCACCGCCCACTTCGTCACCGACGATCTGGACGAGGGCCCCATCGTCGAGCAGGACGTGATCCACGTCGGTCACACCTTCAGCGCCGACGACATGGCCAAGGCGGGCCGCGATGTGGAGAAATCCGTGCTGAGCCGCGCCCTGGCGCTGGTCCTGAGCGAGCGGGTCTTCGTCTACGGCAACAAGACGGTGGTGTTCAAGTAAGTCAGCAGCAAGCGATCATGAAAAAAGGCCCATACGGGCCTTTTTTTTGTTGAGCATCATCATCCGGATGGGCTATCGGGGGTTGCCGGCATGGGATCTATGTCCCCTTATCGGCGCGCCCTCAGAGCGGCAGCTCGTTGACCGTGAGCCTGCCTTGCTGCAGCTTGAGCTCGGCCTTGAGATCGCTCTGCTGCGCCTTGAGGTAGCCCAGCTGCTGGAGCTGCTGCAGCATGGGGGCCAGCTGGGGTACCGCCTCCCCCATCCCCTCGCTCAGGCTGAGGTGAAGCAGACCCGAGAGCGCCTTCATGCCCTCCTGCTCCCCCGCCAGGGTGGCCAGATCGGTCGGCGCCAGGGTTAGCTCTCCCGACAGGGAGGCGGGCTCGCCATTGAGCCTTGAGCTCAATTCGGTCAGGGTCAGGGTCAGACCGCGGCCCAGCACCTGATCCAGCGCCCCCGTCAGAGCCTGCTGATCCAGACTGCTCTGGGCACTCAGCTCCTGCAACACCTGATAGCCCGCCAGATCCAGCCCCCTCACCTCGAGGTCGAGGCGGGCATCGGTCAGGGCGAGCCTGTCGCTGTCATTGGCCATGTCCATGGCCGCCAGCCGGATCTGATAATGGTTCGACAGGGTTTCAGCCGCCTCCCCTTCCAACTGGCTCTGGCTGGTCAGGCGTTGCAGGGAGAAGTTGACCCCCTCCTGGGGCTGGGTCAGGGAGAAGGCCTCCAGCGCCATCTCGCTCTGGGGCGAAAGCCAGTTGCCGTTGACCTCCCTCAGCTCGGCGCTGCCCCTCAGCTGGCTCAACACCATATCCGCCTGGCTCTGGTTTTCATGCAGCGTCATGCCGGCCCAGTCGAGGGCCATGTAGCCATTGCCCGCGAGATCGCCGCTGTAATCGGCCTGCAACGGCTGGAATGTCATCTGGCCCTGCTCGTGCTTGAGACTAAAGGCCCCTATGTCCAGCTTGCTCTGATTATCCCGGGTCCAGAGGTTGGTGAGACTGGTCAGGGTCAGGCGCCACTCCTTGAGCCCCTGGGCCGCCAGCAGGGGGGCCAGCGAGCCCTGTTCGGTATCGAGCAGGATCTCGTTTCTGACATAGAGGGGCAATATCAAGCCCTTCACCTTGAACGCCAGCACGATGGGCTCGGCCTGGCTCAGCTCGTCATCGAGCCGGGCCAGGGCCGCCGGGCCTATCACCAGCTGCAGCTCCCCATCGCGTCGCCACAGGTTGCTGCGCCCGGCTTGCCACTGCAACGCGATCCCGCTCTGCTCGCGCAGGGTGACGGTCTGCTCGGCCAGCTGGCGATCGAACTCCTTGCCGGTCACCCAGCAAGCCCCCAACCCTACCCCTACCAGCGCCGCACCGGCGACGCCCCATACCCACTTTTTCATCCCATTGTCCGTTTTCATCACGTCTTGTCAGGCACTTTACGGGGCTAACCTCGCGCCAGCAAGACCGACGCATCCTCACAATAGCGGGCTGAACAGGTAAAAGATGTTCTCCATGACCCGTTTGTACCAGGGGCGGGCGCGCCACTGGGCGAGGGCCATGGGGGTCGCCTCGCTCATATAGCCTTCCACCAGCTTGCTCAGCTCGCCGACGAACTCGGGATTGTCCACCAGCAGGGTCACCTCGAAGTTGAGCCAGAGGCTGCGCCTGTCCAGGTTGACCGTGCCCACCAGGGCAAAGTCGTCGTCCACCAGCACGCTCTTGGTATGCAGCAGGCCGGCATCGTAGCGATATACCTCCACCCCGGCCTCCAGCAGCTCCTCCATGAAGGCGTTGCAGGCATGATTCGCCATCAGGGAGTCATTGCGGGCCGGCAGGATCAGCTGCACCTGCACCCCTCGCGCCGCCGCCGAGGAGAGGGCCGCCGCCAGGGGATCATCGGGCACGAAGTAGGGGGTGGTCAGCACCAGGTGGTGGCGGGCCTGATAGATGGCGAGCAGCAGGCTCTGCTGGATGCAGTCGCCGCCGACGAAGGGGCCGGATGGGATCAACTGGGCACGATAATTGTTCTGGGGCCAGGACTCGGGCTCGTGCTGCAGGCTGTCGAGCAGGCGCTCGCCGGTCTCCATCTCCCAGTCCCACACGAAGATGGACCACATCAGCGGCACTATGGGCCCCTGCACCCGGATCATGATGTCGACCCACTGGCCGACCCCGGCGTTCTGCTTGAAGAAGCGGGGATCCACCATGTTCATGGAGCCGGTGTAGCCCACCCTATCGTCTATCACCACCAGCTTGCGGTGCATGCGCAGATCCTGACGCTGGAAGGGGATGCGCCAGGCGCCGACCGGCAGCACCTCCACCAGCTTGACCCCGGCCTTGCGCAGCGCCTTGGGCCAGGCGGAGCGAAAGAAGCCCTTGCAGCCCACCGAATCGAGCAACAGGCGACAATCCACGCCGCGCTGCGCCACCTCGCACAGGGCCTCGCACACCTCGTCCGCCCAGCCCCCCGGGTGCCAGATGTAGAACTCCAGGTAGCAGGATTGGGTGGAATGGCGGATGTCCTGGGCTATCTCCCGCAGGATGGATTCGGGCTGACTCAGCAAGGTCATGCGGTTGCCCGAGAGCATGGGCATGGCGAGCCGCCCCTGGATCAGATCGTGCAGCGGCTGCGCCTTCTCGCCTACCTCGCAGGCGTGTTCGGGAAAGAGCCGGGCCAGCTGGCGGATCCACTTGGCATAAGGACGATACATGGCCTGGGCCCGCTCGGCGCGGCGCTTGCCCAGACGCACCTCGCCAAACAGCACGTAGAATCCCACCCCGGCAAACGGGATGGCATAGATGAGCGCGAGCCAGGCGAGGGAGACGCCGATGGGGCGCCGCTTCATCACCACCCGCAGGGAGACGCCGGCAACGATGACGGTGTGAAACAGCAGCAGCAACAGACCCAAGAAGCGGGAGAACAGCAGATGAAGGTCATATTCCAGGGTGTTGAACACGGAAGCTCCTTTGGACATGGGGTGGGGCGGCCAGGAGATCCCGCCGAGCTGGGATGATATGCTGTCGGGCCAATTCCATTCAATCAGGACACAAGCATGATCCTGCACACTATGCTGCTCAGCCTGGCCATGTTAGGGCAAGGCTCATATGACATCAATGAACAGCAGATCAACCAGTACCTGCAATCCCAGGTCCAGGTGGACAAGCAGCTGGAGCTGCCCGGCATCATCAAGGCCCACGTCCAGCTCGAGCAGAGCGACGTCCAGATAGGGCGCCAGAGCCCGGACACGGCCCGGGTCTTTGGCAAGGGCAAGCTCAACGTCAGCCTGCCGGACAACACCCAGTATGACGCCCACCTCACCATGACCTATGAGGCCAGGCCAAGGTATGACAAGGCCCAGGGCGCCCTGTTTCTGGACAACATGAAACTGATCGAATACAAGCTGGAACCCTTGGCGGCGGAGCAGAAGTTCGGCTTCATGCTCAACATGCTGCTCAAGAGCATGGAGAAGCGGCTGGAGACCCAGCCCGTCTATCGTCTGGACGACAAGGATCCCCGCCAGGCCTGGCTCAAGGAGAACCTCATCGGTCTGGAGCTGACCCCGGGCACCATACACCTGCTGACCAAGGGATCATGAGGGCAGGGCGCACGCTTCGGTTTCGGGATGGCGGATCAGCAGCTCTATCTGATATCCCTGCCGATGCTGCTTGATGAAATGGGCATGGAGGGGCCCCTTGAGCTCCTCCAGTGCCAGGTCGACGAAACCCACCTTGTGGTAGAAGGGCTGCTCGAACGGCAAGGCCTGGCAGACGATGGGTTTGCTGACGAGATCGCGGCACGCCAGCGCGAGCAGGCGCGAGCCCAGCCCCAAAGACTGGTAATGGGGTAGCAGACGAAACCCACACAGGTGGTAATACTCTTCCTCTTCCCGCAGCCGCACGGCCCCCACCAGCCAGTGCGCGTCGCGCACCACGAAGACCCGCTCGCTCAGATCGGGTACATAGTAGGAAAATGTGGTTTCGTAGTAGTCCCTGATCAGGGAAAGATCCGCATCACAATACTCTTCGAACGTGAGCTCCATGGCTCGGCCATCCATCACACCGCACTCCCCTGCCCGCTCTGCCGCTGTCGGCGATCCCAGGCTGGTCTGATCAGACCAGCCAGCGGGAGAAGATAACACGGGGCTGAGCGACAAAACAGCCGGCACTGCGTGGTTTGTGAATAAGCGCGGATCCCCCCGCGCGCGGCTGGCATCCATGGCGCTGCCGACGACGACCCGCGCCGCGGCGAGCCCCTTGTTCTTCCCGGGCCGGGCTGCTTTACTCAACGGGCATGGATGCAAGGAGAGACCCGTGAACACAAGGATGTCGCTCACCCTCATACTCGTCATCGGCCTGCCTGTCTGGGCCCAGTCCCCTCCCCCTGCCGAGGTGGTGATGATCGGGGCGCAGCCCCGGGATCCCGCCCCCGCCAAGCCGTTTCAGGTCTACAAGTCGCAACAGCGCAACGGGGTGACGCGCTACTCGGACATCAAGCCAGAAGAGGGGCACTACGAGGTGATGCAGTTCAACGACTGCTTCGCCTGCAACCCCAAATCCAGGGTCGACTGGAACACCACCGGCCTCTTCCTCCATGACTATGCCAGCACCATACAGGCCGCGGCGCACGCCTACGAGGTGGAGCCCGCCCTGATCCGTGCCCTGATCCACGCCGAGTCGGCCTTCAACCCCGTCGCCGTCTCTCGCAAGGGGGCCATGGGCCTCACCCAGCTGATGCCAGCCACCGCCCGCGAGCTGGGGGTGGGCAACCCGCTGCTGGCGGAGCAGAACATCTTCGGCGGGGTCAAATACCTCGCCGGTCTGCTCAAGCAATACAAGGGAGACGTGGCCCTGGCCAGCGCCGCCTACAATGCCGGCGCCGGCGCCGTGCAGAAATATGGCGGCATTCCGCCCTATGCCGAGACCCGGGCCTATGTGGATCGGGTGCAGCGGCTGCATCAACGCTACCTCAGCGTGATGAAGGCCAAGGGGCTCTGATCCCCCATCAAAACGAAAAAAACACGCCGGATGGCGTAATGCCAGTCAGTTAAGGCTGACTGGCATTGTTTTTATTGGCTTTTTTCACACTGTACTTCTGTGGCCTTGGCTTCACGCAGCGGGGGTA
>NZ_JBSTYM010000027.1:0-42955 GCF_054052445.1 Aeromonas crassostreae
CCATGCCGAACTCAGAAGTGAAACGCGGTAGCGCCGATGGTAGTGTGGCATTCGCCATGCGAGAGTAGGACACTGCCAGGCACCCAATTAGCGATGATGCGACCGCATCGTCGGCCACGCGAGAGCAGAACGCTCTTGGCAGGCAGCCAACACAAAAAACCCCGCTCATCGAGCGGGGTTTTTTGTTATCTGAGAATTGTCTGGCCTGTGCCATGATGATCCCTTCTGACGCTTCATTGTCCCTTACTGCACCATTATTCTTCTCTTGTTACTCCTTGGATTGGTTTTATTTTGCTCGACAATTGTCTATCAACCTCATTGAGTGGACGTAAAAAGTACAGATTGTGATGGCCTTACCTTTATTGTGATGTTTGCTCTGGTTTAATCCATGGGTCCACATGGATGGACCAAGGAATCACAATAATTTGAGGAATGGACACATGTTCAAGAGAACAGTAACGATGATACTGGCGGCGGGAACCCTGGTATTAGGCGGTTGTGCAGCCAATGGCGGTGCAAAACAGGCGGCAGACGCAGGCGATTTTGGTGGCAAGTCCATCTACCTGCGTGGTGAGATGAACGACTGGATGGCCACCGATGAGAGCAAGGTGGTCAAGGTGGCCGACAAGCTTTACATGGCCAAGGGGACCCTCAAGAAAGAGTGGGCCCCCTACAAGTTCAAGTTTGCCGACACCGGCTGGAGCTGCGGCACCAACTTCGGTTACCAGAGCCCGAGCGATGGCGTCGTCGTGCTGGGCGGGGAGGCTGTGCCAAGCAACCCTTGCTCCAAGTATGAGGACATGAAGTTCTCGCCAGATGCCGATGGTGTCTATGAGTTCTATCTGAATATGGCGGGCGAGACGCCGATCGTATACGTCAAGAAACCCTGAGATAGTCCCTCGCATTAAATCTTTAGGGAAATGAATCAGTTAAATGCCCCGGTCCAGCAACCTGCTGGCCGGGGCGTTTTTTTGGGATGGCGGCGGCGTACAGTGAGGGAGATACTACATATAGTGTGATTGAGTTGTTATTAAACCTATTTATAGTGTTTTTTGACTCTGTCATGAGGTTGTCGCATTCACATAAGGTGGTTTGAAAGATGGCTAAATCCAACCCTGTGCTGGAGAGCGGATCCGAATCGGCTCTCATCCCCCTGCAGGAAACCTCCCTCGAGATCTGGGACAGCAAGTATCGCCTCAAGAGCAAGGATGGGGCGCCTATCGACGGTACCATAGACGAGACATATCAGCGGGTTGCCCGCGCGCTGGCGGCGCAGGAGCGCGAACCTGACGCCTGGTATGAGCCTTTCCTGTGGGCCTTGCGCAATGGCGCCATTCCGGCGGGTCGCATCACCTCCAATGCCGGCGCCTTCGAGCACAAACCTGCCACCTCGACCATCAACTGCACCGTCTCCGGCACCATCGAAGATTCGATGGATGACATTCTCGGCAAGGTGCACGAGGCCGGCCTGACCCTGAAGGCGGGCTGCGGTATAGGCTATGACTTCTCGACCCTGCGCCCGCGCGGCGCCTTCGTCTCGGGGGCCGGCGCCTACACCTCGGGGCCGCTCTCCTTCATGGATATCTACGACAAGATGTGTTTCACCGTCTCATCAGCCGGTGGCCGTCGTGGCGCCCAGATGGGCACCATGGATATCCGGCATCCCGACGTTGTCGAGTTCATCCAGGCCAAGCGGGAGGATGGCCGCCTGCGCCAGTTCAACCTCTCCCTGCTCATCACCGAAGCGTTCGTCAAGGCGGTGAAGGAGGATGCCCCCTGGCAACTGATCTTCCCTTACACCGCCAAAGAGGTGGCGCAGGACGGCATAGCGCTGGACGATCCCGAGCTGGTGATCTGGGCCGATTGGCCGAACAAGGAAGGGGTGGTGATAAGCGACTCGGGCCAGGTGGCCTGCAAGGTCTACAAGACCCTGCCCGCGCGCAAGCTGTGGAACGTTATCATGACCTCCACCTATGACTATGCGGAGCCCGGTTTCATCCTGATCGACAAGGTCAATCAGATGAACAACAACTGGTTCTGCGAGGAGATCCGCGCCACCAACCCCTGTGGCGAGCAGCCCTTGCCCCCCTATGGCGCCTGTCTGCTGGGCTCGGTCAATCTGACCAAGTTTGTGCGCGACCCTTTTACTGAAAAAGCGGCTTTCGATTGGCCCGCGTTTCGCAAGGTGGTGGCCATCTTCACTCGCATGCTCGACAACGTGGTGGATATCAACCAGCTGCCGTTACCCAAGCAGCGCGAGGAGATCACCGCCAAGCGCCGTCATGGCATGGGCTTCCTGGGACTGGGCTCGACCCTCACCATGCTGCGCATCAAGTACGGCTCTGCGGCTTCCGTCGCCTTTACCGAACAGGTTTCCCAGGAGTTGGCGATGACCGGCTGGCGCGAATCCCTGGCGCTGGCGAAGGAGAAGGGCCCGGCGCCCATCATGGAGCAGGCGTTCGAGGTGACCGGCAAGATGCTGCGGCTGCGCCCCGAGATGGCGGCAGATGGCATCAAGCTCGGTGACAGCGTGCAGGGCAAGGTGCTGCATGCGCGCTACAGCCGCTACATGCAACAGGTGGCGGAGGTGGATCCCGCTCTGGTGGCCGAGCTGGCCGAGGTGGGTGGACGTTTCACCCACCACAGCAGCATAGCGCCGACCGGTACCATCTCCTTGTCGCTGGCCAACAACGCCAGCAACGGTATAGAGCCGAGCTTTGCCCATCACTACAGCCGCAATGTCATCAAGCCAGGCAAGAAGAGCAAGGAGAGCGTGGATGTCTACTCGTTCGAGCTGCTCGCCTACCGCGAGCTGGTGAACCCGGCAGCGATGCCCTACACCGAAGATGACGCCAGCCGCCTGCCTGACTACTTCATCACGGCCGACGACATCAGCCCGGCCCAGCACGTGGACATTCAGGCCGCGGCCCAGCGCTGGATTGACTCCTCCATTTCCAAGACCGCCAACGTGCCGACCGACTTCCCGTTCGAGCAGTTCAAGGATATCTACATGTATGCCTCGGACTCGGGGCTCAAGGGCTGCACCACCTTCCGTTTCAACCCGGAGGCCTTCCAGGGCGTGCTGGTGAAGGAGCAGGATCTGGAGAACACAAGTTACGAGTTCATCCTGGAGGATGGCTCCGTCGTCACGGCCAAGGGGAACGAGGAGATCGAATACGATGGCGAGCTGCACACCGCCGCCAACCTCTACGACGCCTTGAAAGAAGGCTATTACGGCAAATTCTGAGGACGAGACATGGTCAAGAAGATCGACAGGAAAATCGTCGCCTACAAGGTGAAAACCCGGGATGAGCCGCAAGACGATCTGGTCCCCCAGGATGACGTGGTGCACATGCACGAAACCGTGCTGCGCCCGGAGCGGCTGATGGGCACCACCTACAAGCTGAAGACGCCGGAACATGTCTCCGAGCACTCGCTGTTCATCACCATCAACGACATAGTGCTCAACGAGGGTACGGTGCACGAGACCCGCCGCCCGTTCGAGATCTTCATTAACTCCAAGAGCCTGGAGCACTATCAGTGGATAGTGGCGCTGACCCGTATCATCTCCGCGGTGTTCCGCAAGGGCGGGGATGTCACCTTCCTGGTGGAGGAGCTGAGATCCGTGTTCGATCCCAAGGGGGGTTACTGGAACAAGGGCAAGTATGTGCCGTCCCTTATCGCCGAGATTGGCAACGTGATTGAGACCCATCTCACCGAGATCGGCATGCTCAAGGTGCCCGGGCCCGATGAGCATCAGCAGGAGTTTCTGGCCGAGCAGCAGACAGAGGCCCAGCAGGTCGGCAGTGGTTTCCCGGCCAGTGCGGCACTCTGCTACAAGTGCCACACCAGGGCGCTGGTGCGGAAGGATGGCTGCATGACCTGCCTCAACTGCGGCGATTCCAAGTGCGGTTGAGGGAGTGAACCGTGACAAGGGACCGGCCAGTGCGCCGGTCTTTTCATTGCTGTTTTTATGTTCAGCTGAGACGGGTGTGCGAGCGATTTGTTGCGCAGCGGTAAAATCGGGCGTAGCGTTGGGGGTAATAAAACTGTCACGGCCGTGTGGTTTCAATGACATCTGAGATTCACACACGTGGCACCTTCAGTGCCAAGGAGGATGCTTATGGACAATGCGGACCGGAAGCTGTTTATCCTGGATACCAACGTTCTGTTACACGAACCCCTCGCCATCTACTCCTTCAAAGAGCACGACGTGCTCATCCCCATGACGGTGCTGGAAGAGCTCGACAACATCAAGGATCGCCAGAAGGATGTGAGCCGGGATGCCAGGGTGGCCATTCGTGCGCTGGAGGATGTGTTCCGCGACGCGACGCCGGAGCAGATCACCACAGGGGTGACCCTGGCCGGCGAGGCCTCGGGCCATATCTCCATCTTCAGTGACCACCATTTGCCCCAGGATGCCGAGATCTTCACCGACAAGGAGGCGGACAACCGCATCATCAACGCCGCCCTCTACCTGCAAAAGCATGAGTCCAAGCGTCAGGTGGTGCTGGTCACCAAGGACATCAACATGCGGCTCAAGGCGAAGGGCGCCGGGCTGGCCCATGTGGAGGATTATCGCAGCGACCAGCTGATCGACGACATCCGGTTGCTGGCCAAGGGGTTCCAGCAGGTGCCTGGCAGCTTCTGGGAGCGGGTGGGGGAGTGCGAGAGCGAGACCCATGGCCGGGAAACCGTCCATGTGGTCGATACCAAGCTGCTCGAGGGGGTGCATGTGAACCAGTACCTCATCGACGAGGAGAACTTCTTCGCCGCTCGGGTGCTCGAGCATGACGATCAACACATACGGCTGCGGGATCTGGGCCGCGAGCGGTTGATGTCGCGCAAGGCCTGGGGCGTGCATCCCAAGAACATCTATCAGGGCATGGCCCTGGATGCCCTGCTCGATCCCCACATCGACCTGGTGATCCTGACCGGCCCGGCGGGCTGCGGCAAGACCCTGCTCGCCATGGCGGCGGCCCTGGAACTGGTGATTGAAAAAGGGATCTACGACAAGGTGATCGTCACCCGCAACACCCCGGAAATTGCCGAGAGCATCGGCTTCCTGCCCGGTACCGAGGAGGAGAAGATGATGCCCTGGCTGGCGGCGGTGACCGATACCCTGGAGGTGCTGCACAAGCAGGACGAGAACATGAGCGGGTCGCTCAGCTACATCATGGAGAAGGCCAACATCCAGTTCAAATCGGTCAACTTCATGCGCGGGCGCAGCATCCAGAACACCTTCGTCTTGCTGGATGAGTGCCAGAACCTGACCGCTTCTCAGCTCAAGACCATCATCACCCGCTGCGGCGAGGGAACCAAGATCGTCTGCTCCGGTAACCTGGCCCAGATTGACTCCAATTACCTGAGTCCGGTGACCTCGGGGCTGACCTACATCGTCGAGCGATTCAAGAACTTCGAAGGGAGCGCCAACATCTACCTCAACGGGGTAGTGCGCAGCCGACTGGCCTCGTTTGCCGAGGAAAACCTCTGATGTAACGACATCTCTGCATATGGAAAAGGGAAGCCGGCCGGCTTCCCTTTTTTGATCTCTGACGCCGGCTGCCGGCGCTATGGCAAGGGAGCGCGACCCAGGTAGCGCAGCAACCCGGGGTGATCGCTGCTTTGCAGGATATCCGGCGTGCCCTGCAGGGCGATGCGCCCCTCGTCGATAAACAGCAGCCGATCGGCAATCAACAGGGCATCTTCAGGGGTATGACAGGGGGAGACCATCAGCTTGTAAGCCCTTCATTTTGGCGCCACAGCGCGACCCAGGTAGCGCAGCAACCCGGGGTGATCGCTGCTTTGCAGGATATTCGGCTTGCCCTGCAGGGCGATGCGCCCCTCGTCGATAAACAGCAGCCGATCGGCAATCAACTGGGCATCCTCAGGGTTATGGGAGACCATCAGCACGGTAATGCCCTGCTCGCAGGCGAGGCGGGCCACTTCGGCCAGCATCTCCCGGCGCAGGGCGGGATCGAGCGCCGAGAAGGGCTCGTCCAGCAGCAGCAGCGGCTTGCCCCGCACCAGGGCGCGGGCCAGCCCCACCCGCTGTTGCTGGCCGCCGGAGAGCTGCTCCGGCAGGCGCGTCAGCATCTCCCTGAGGCCTACCCGTCCGGCGGCATCGATCACCTGACTTCGCTGGGCGCTGCTCAGGCGCAGTCCCGGGTGCAGGCCGATGGCGATGTTGTCGAACACCGACAGGTGCAGGAAGAGGTTGTGATCCTGAAACAGGGTGGTGACCGGCCGCTCGGCTGGGCCCAGCGGCAGCAGATCCTGGCCGTCGAAGGCGAGGGTGCCGGACTCCACCGGCACGAAGCCCGCTATCATGCCGAGCAGGGTGGACTTGCCGGCGCCGCTCGGGCCGATGAGGGCGGTGATCTCCCCCTTGGGCAGCGCCGCGCTGAAGCTGACGCGCCAATCGGGGTAGCTGGTGACCAGCCCATCAATGTTCAGCATGTTGTCTTCTCCAAGAGGCGGCTGGACCAACCAGGGGGGCCGAATAAGTGGTGAGAGTGCCGGGCCTCACTGTTCGGCATGTTGTCTTCTCCAGGAGGCGGCTGGACCAACCAGGGGGGCCGAATAAGTGGTGAGAGTGCCGGGCCTCAATGTTCGGCATGCTTTCCTCCAAGGCCTCTTTCGACCAACCAGAACAGGGAAAGACACAAGAGCAGCAGCAGCAGGGCGGTGGCGGCCGCCTCGGTCAGCCGGTAACTGCCGAGCTGCTGATAGAGCAGCCAGGGCAGGGTGGTGAGGCTCTGGCTGCCGAACATGGCGATGGCGCCGAGATCCCCGAGGGACAATATCATGGAGAGCGCCATGGCCAGCGCCAGCGGGCGGCGCAGCATAGGCAATTCCACCAGGCGAAAGCGATGGAGCCCGCTCATCCCAAGGCTGTCCGCCAGCCTGTCATACTGGCGCACCACCAGCTGCATGGGGGCGGAGAGGGTGCGCAGCACATAGGGCAGCGCCATCAGGGCGTTGACCAGCACCACCAGCCAGGGGGCGAGGGCAAACACATCGGCGAAGGGCATGAACAGGATGAAGAGCCCTGTACTCAGCACCACCGCCGGGATCATCAAGATCATGGCGCCGCTGGCCTCCCACAGGGCGGCGGCGCGGCGGCGACGCCTGCGCACCTTGAGATGGCGGCTGGTGAGCAGCAGGCCGCTGCCGAGCAGGGTGGCGAGGGTCCCGGCCCCGACGGCGATGAGCAGGGACTGGCCCGCCGCCTGCCACAGGGCGCGGGAGGCCAGCGCCGTGAGCAGTTCCCCATTGGCGCCGGCGATCAGGATGGCCAGCAGGGGCGGCAGGAAGATGGCGATGGCCAGCAGCAGCACCAGGCTGTCGGTCAGCAGGGTGCCCGGCTGCTGGCTGTCCGGGCGCCGCGTGGTACCTGCCCGGTTCATGCGACTGGCCGGGCTGCTCTGCAACTTGTGCTGCACCAGGAGCAGGGCGGCGGTGAGCAGCAGTTGCACCAGGGCCAGGCCGCCTGCGGTGGCGAGATCAAAGTCAAAGCGCAGCGCCTGGTAGACGGCCACCTCCAATGTGGTGGACTTGGGGCCGCCTCCCAGCGCCAGCACTGTGGTGAAGCTGGTGAAGCAGAGCATGAAGATGAGACTGGCCAGCCCCGGCAGGGCGGCGCGAATGAGCGGCCACTCCAGCAGCCGGAAGATATGGGAGGAGCGCATGCCGAGCTGGCTGGCCAGGCGCCAGGAGGATTCGGGGATGGTCTCCAGGCTTTGCAGCAGCAGGCGGGCCGCCAGGGGCATGTTGAAGAAGACATGGGCCAGCAGGATGCCGAACAGGCCGTACAGGTAGTTGCCGGGATCCAGCCCCAGGCCGCGCAACAGCTGCGGCAGCCAGCCCTGCCTGCCATGAACGGCGACGATGCCGAAGATGGCGATGATGACGGGCAGCACCAGGGAGAGGCCGAACAGCTTGAGCAGCAGGCGGCGGCCCGGGAAATGGCGCCGGGCCAGGGCGCGGGCCACGGGAATGGCCAGCCCCAGGCTCAGCAGGGTGGAGAGCAGGGCCTGCCCCAGGCTGAAGCCCAGCACGTGGCGCAGATAGGGATCGCTCAGCAGGGCGCGGGGGGACAGGGTGCCCGCCTGCCACAGCAGGGCTGCCAGCGGCCCCAGGGAGAGCAGCAGGATGACCAGGGTGGCGGCACTGCCCGGCAGCCACCAGAGCAGACGGCGACCTGCCCTCACTGGGTGACGGCTTGCAGCCACTCGCGGATCCAGCCCTTGCGGTTGGCGGCCACCTCGTCCGCGCTGAAGGCGAGCGGCTTGGTGACGGTGATCATCTGCTCGAATCCCTTGGGCAGTTCGGTGCTGATGATCGGATACATCCAGTTGCCGGTCGGGATCAGTTGCTGGAAGGCGGGGCTTACCATGAATTGCAGGAAGTGGTCGGCCAGCTCGTCCTGTCTGGCGCCCTTGAGCTTGGCGGCCACCTCTACCTGGCGGTAGTGCCCCTCCTCGAACGCGGCGGCCCGATACTGGCTCTTCTGCTCGGCGATCAGGTGATAGGCGGGGGAGCTGGTGTAGGAGAGCACCATGTCCGCCTCGCCATCCATGAACATGCCGTAGGCCTCGGACCAGCCCTTGGTGACGGTAACCGTCTTCTTGGCCAGCTGCTCCCAGGCGACCGGGGCCTGGTCGCCGTAGACGGACTTCATCCACAGCATCAGCCCCTGACCCGGGGTGGAGGTGCGGGGATCCTGATAGATCACCTTGAGATTGGGGCTTTCCACCAGCTCTTTCAGGCTCTTGGGGGGATGCTTGAGCTTGCCGCTGTCGTAGACGAAGGCGAAGTAGCCGTAGTCATAGGGGACGAAGCTGTCATCCTGCCAGCCCCCCGGCACCTTGAGGGCGTCGAGTCGGGTGGCATGGGGGGCGAACAGACCGCTCTGCTTGGCCTCGGCCATCAGGGCATCGTCCAGACCCAGCACCAGGTCGGCCTTGCTGTGGCTCCCCTCGAGGCGCAGCCGGTTGAGGATGGCGACCCCGTCTTCAAGCGGAACCAGATTGAGGGTGCAGCCACACTCTTGCTCGAACGCCTGCTTGACCTTGGGGCCCGGGCCCCATTCGGAGGCGAAAGAGTCATAGGTATAGACGGTGAGGGTCGGGGGGGGCGCGGCCTGGGCGGCGCCAGTGAGCAGCAGGGCGGTGGCGGCGGTCAGCATGGTGTTCATCTATGGCACTCCTGTGAGGTGCCGACGGATGAGGAGGCGCCCCGCGCCTCTTGTCTCAAATTCCTCCGCCAGCATTATCTGGATCAGGTTCACGGGTATCATCTCAGCGCCTGGGCGCACCCCGTTTGAGCAAGGAGTCGCATTGTATTAACCTTCTGGGGGCCAGGCCAGCACAACTTGCGCAGTGGGCGGGGCGAGAGTAACCACACCAGGAGGTTCGAGTGATCACCAGCACCAAGGAAAGACGCGCCTTTCAGCGCATGATAATCAATGCCCCCGTCACCCTCTATCAGCAGGATCTCATCCTGGTGGGGATCTGCCGGGATCTGAGCGCCAATGGCATGGGGATACTGGTCAGCGAACACGGCCTCGATCTTGGCCAGCCGATCCGGGTCAGTCTCGCCACCCACAGCAATCTGTTGCCGCCGTTTGAGGCCAGGGCCCGCATCATTCGGGAGCTGGATGAAGCAGAAGGCAAGCTGCTGGCGGTGGAGTTTCAACAGATAGGTTAAAGGATGCGCCCGGCTGGCGGGCGCATCGGCATACAGTCCCCGAGCCTTGTCTTCGGCTCATCCCGTCTCCTCGGGACGCACCGGCTGCACGTTCAGCTGGCCGCTCTCCACCAAGACTCTGCTGCTCGGCGCCAGCTGGCCCGGGGGCAGGGTGGCTGGGCCGGTCGGCTCCAGCAGCAGATAGGTCTCCCCCTCCCAGTTCAGGGTCGCCTCGCCCGCTTGAGCCGGCAGGGCCACCCCCAGCAGGGCATGACCCGGCACGAACACCATGGCCTGCTTGAGGTCGGGAAAGAGCTGGGCCAGCAGGGCAGCCATCAGGGTGACCTTGCTGTCGCAATCTCCCCGGTTCTGCTCCAGCACCTGGCGCGGGGTCAAGAGGTCGCGGCCGCTGCGCCCGCTGGGGTTGTCGAGCAGCAGATAGGGAATGGCCTGCACGAAGTAGAGCATGTGTGCCACCGTCTGCTGGCGTATTTCTGTCTCCGTGGCCCCCTCCTGCCTGAGCTGCTCGGCCAGAGGCGCCAGTTCGGCGCGACTCTCCAGGGCGATGCGCACATGGTCCTGCTTGATGGCGGGCTGGCCGTCGGGCGGGGTGAAATACTGGAAATAACGATCGTGCAGCCATTCGCGCTCCAGCTCGGCGCGACGCTCCTTCACCCAGGCCATGGCGGCCCTGGCCTTGTCCTGGTTGCGGCTCTTTAGGCCGAGCTCGAATCCGGGCCGGGCGAGGGAGAATTGCACCTCGGGGAACTCAAGCGCAGCCTGCTGCAGCAGGCTCTGCAGTACCTCCTCCTGCATCCTGGCCGGGCGATAGGCGATGAGGGGTGGCAGCTTGCCCGCCTCCAGCCGGTAGCTGAGTTGCTGGGGGGGGCCCTCCCTGTCCTGCCAGCCGACATTGAGCTGACCGCCGCTGCCGTTGAAATAGGTCTGCCCGCCCAGGGCCGGGAGGCTGAGCAGCAGGCAGAGCAGTGAAAAGGCGTACCTTGCGGACATAGGTGTCTCCTGTCGGACATGCCGAGGTGGCGGGTCTTGTACCGCGACCCGACAATAAAACAGGGAGCCTCGGCTCCCTGTTGATTCTACCTATTTTCTTGCCGCTGGCGCGTCAGATCCAGCTTGGCTGCTTCGCCTCGAAGGCACTGATGGCGGCCTCGTGTTGCAGGGTCAGGCCGATGGCATCCAGCCCGTTGAGCAGGCAGTAACGGCGGAATTCGTCGATTTCGAAGCCGAACGTGAGGCTACCTGCGCGCACCTGATTGGCCTCCAGATCCACCTCGATCTCGATGCCCGGATTGGCCGCGACCAGCTGGAACAGGGCCTCGACCTCCTCTTCTTTCAGGCGTACCGGCACCATGCCGTTGTTGATGGCGTTGCCGTAGAAGATGTCGGCAAAGCTCGGGGCAATGATGGTCCTGAAGCCGTAGTCCGCCAGCGCCCAGGGGGCGTGTTCGCGGCTCGAGCCACAGCCGAAGTTCTCCCGTGCCAGCAAGATGCTGGCACCGGCGAATTGCGGCTGGTTGAGCACGAACTCGGGGTTGGGCTGCTGGCCTGCATCGTCAAGGAAGCGCCAGTCGTGGAACAGGTGCTTGCCAAAGCCGATGCGGTTGACCTTCTGCAGAAACTGCTTGGGAATGATGGCGTCGGTGTCGACGTTGGCGCTGTCGAGGGGGACGACGATCCCTTTATGCTGTTTGAATCCTGTCATCGTTATCTCCTCTTACAGTGCGCGAATATCGGCGAAGATGATGTCGGTGACGGCGAAGGGCCGTCCGCGTTGTTTGAAACCTGTCATCATGTTTTCCCTGTCGTTACAGCGCACGAATGTCGGCGAAGCGGCCGGTGACGGCGGCGGCGGCGGCCATGGCCGGGCTCACCAGGTGGGTGCGGCCGGCGCGGCCCTGACGCCCTTCGAAGTTGCGGTTGCTGGTGGAGGCGCAGCGCTCCCCGGGTTGCAGCCGGTCGTTGTTCATGGCCAGACACATGGAGCAGCCGGGCAGGCGCCACTCAAAGCCAGCCTCGAGGAAGATCTTGTCCAGCCCCTCGGCCTCGGCCTGGGCCTTCACCTGCTCGGAGCCCGGCACCACCAGGGCCTGTACCCCGGCGGCCACCTTGCGGCCACGGGCGATGGCGGCGGCGGCGCGCAAGTCTTCGATGCGGCTGTTGGTGCAGGAGCCGATGAACACCTTGTCGATGGTGACATCACAGAGCTTCTGGCCCGGCTGCAAGTCCATGTAGGCCAGCGCCTTGCGGGCGGATTGCTGCTCCATCAGATCGCTGAAGGATTCCGGTGCCGGAATGGGTTCATTGACGGCGATCACCTGGCCCGGGTTGGTGCCCCAGGTGACCTGAGGGGCGATGTCGGCGGCGTTGAGCACCACCTCGGCATCGAAGGTGGCATCGGCATCGCTCTTGAGGGTCTGCCAGTAGGCGATGGCCTGCGCCAGCGCCTCGCCGGTGGGGGCGAATACCTTGCCCTGGATGTAGTCGATGGTGGTCTGGTCGGGGGCTATCATGCCCGCCTTGGCGCCGAGTTCGATGGCCATGTTGCACACCGTCATCCGCCCTTCCATGGAGAGACCCCTGATGGCATCGCCCGCGAACTCCACCACGTAACCGGTGCCGCCGGCAGCGCCGACCTTGCCTATGATGGCCAGCACCACGTCCTTGGCGCTGATGCCCTCGGCCAGCTTGCCGTTGACCGAAATGCGCATGGTCTTGGCGCGCCCCTGTTTCAGGGTCTGGGTGGCCATCACGTGCTCCACCTCCGAGGTGCCGATGCCGAAGGCCAGCGACCCGAAGGCACCGTGGGTGGCGGTGTGGGAGTCGCCGCAGACGATGGTGGTACCGGGCAATGTGATGCCGAGCTCAGGCCCCATCACGTGGACTATGCCCTGGTATTTGTGGTTGAGGTCGTAGAGACGGACCCCGAACTCCTTGCAGTTGGCGGCCAGCGTCTCCATCTGGATGCGAGCCATCTCGCCGGAGGCGGCGATGTCCTTGGTGGTGGTGGAGACGTTGTGATCCATGGTGGCCCAGGTCAGATCCGGGCGACGCAGCGGGCGCTTCATGGCGCGCAGGCCGTCGAATGCCTGGGGGCTGGTCACTTCATGCACCAGGTGACGGTCGATGTAGATGAGGGGCGTCTCCCCTTCCACTTCCCGCACCAGGTGGGCGTCGAACACTTTCTGATAGAGGGTCTTGGACATTGCTCTTTCCTTCTTATTCAAACCATTGCCATCAGATGCGCGCGGCGATCTGGCTGCCCATGTCGGCGGTGCTCTGCACCGGGTGCTTGGCGCTCGCCTGGTGCAGATCGGCGGTGAAGTAGCCTTCTGCCAGGGTCTGGGCCACGGCCTGCTCGATGGCCTGGGCGGCCGCTTCCTGGTCGAGGCTGTAGCGCAGCATCAGGGCGGCGGAGAGGATCTGGGCGATGGGGTTGGCAATCCCCTTGCCGGCGATGTCCGGGGCCGAGCCACCGGCGGGCTCGAACAGGCCGAAGCCGGATTCGTTGAGGCTGGCGGAGGGGAGCAGCCCCATGGAGCCGGTGATCATGGCGCACTCGTCGGAGAGGATGTCGCCGAACAGGTTGGAGCAGAGCAGCACGTCGAACTGGGACGGATCCTTGATGAGCTGCATGGTGGCGTTGTCAATATACATGTGACTGAGGGCCACATCCGGATAGGCCTTGGCGACCTGGGTCACCACCTCGCGCCACAGGATGGAGGAGGCGAGCACGTTGGCCTTGTCGATGGACGTCACCTTGGAGTGGCGTACCCGGGCAGCCTGGAAGGCGAGGTGGGCGATGCGTTCTATCTCGAAGCGATGGTACACCTCGGTGTCGAATGCCTTCTCGCTGGCCCCGCTCCCCTCGCGTCCCTTGGGTTGGCCGAAGTAGATGCCGCCGGTCAGCTCGCGCACGCAGACGATGTCGAAGCCGCGATCCGAGATGTCGGCCCGCAGGGGAGAGAACTGTTCCAGGCCGGTGTAGATGCGGGCCGGACGCAGGTTGCAGAACAGTTTGAAGTGGGCACGCAGGGGCAGCAAGGCGCCGCGCTCCGGCTGATCGTTGGGCGGCAGATGCTCCCACTTGGGACCACCGACCGAGCCGAACAGCACCGCATCCGCCGCTTCGCAGCCCTGGATGGTGCTCTGCGGCAGGGGGGTGCCGTGGTTGTCGATGGCGATGCCGCCGACATCAAAGCGATCATAGTCGAGGGAGAAGCCGAATTTGGCCTGCACCTTGTCCAGCACCTTGATGGCCTCGGCCATCACTTCCGGGCCAATGCCGTCACCCGGCAATACTGCGATCCGATAACTGCTCATACTGTCTCCGTCTTGGTATTGTTATTGCGTCCCATCTGTTCGGCGACCTGATCGGCGCGCCAGATGCTGTTGATCACGTGGACCAGGGCCTGGGCCGAGGATTCGATGATGTCGGTGGCCAGCCCCATGCCATGGAACTTGCGCCCCTTGTACTCGGCGACGATGTCGACCTGGCCGAGGGCATTCTTGCCTTCCCCCTTGCCCTTGAGCTCGTACTTGTCGATGCGGATATCGATGCCGCTGATGCGATTGATGCACTGGTAGACCGCATCCACCGGGCCGTTGCCGGTGGCCGCTTCGCAGACCAGATCCTGACCCACCTTCAATTTCACCGAGGCGGTGGCCAGCACAGAGCTGCCGCTCTGCACCCCGAGGTACTCCAGCTTGAAGTGCTCGGGCTCCTCGTGGATCTGGCTGAAGAAGGCCAGTGCCTCGAGGTCGTAGTCGAACACCTGCCCCTTCTTGTCGGCCAGGGTCAGGAACTTGCCGTAGAGATGGTCGAGGTCATAGCTGCTCTCGGCGTAACCCATCTGCTCCATGCGGTGCTTGATGACGTGGCGGCCGGAGCGGGAGGTCATGTTCAGGCTGTTCTGGGTCAGGCCTATGCTCTCGGGGGTGATGATTTCGTAGGTGTTCTTCGCCTTGAGCACGCCATCCTGATGGATGCCGGAGCTGTGGGAGAAGGCATTGGCGCCGACGATGGCCTTGTTGGGCTGCACCGGCATGTTGCACAGCTGGCTGACGAGCGTGCTGGTGCGGTGGATCTCGTTGTGACGGATGTTGGTGTGCACCCCGAGCAGATCGGCGCGGGTTTTGAGGATCATCGCCACCTCTTCCAGGGAGCAGTTGCCTGCCCGCTCGCCGATGCCGTTGATGGTGCACTCTATCTGGCGCGCCCCCATCTGCACGGCGCCGATGGAGTTGGCCACCGAGAGGCCGAGATCGTCGTGGCAGTGCACCGAGATGATGGCCTGATCGATGTTGGGTACCCGGTTGAACAGGGTCTGGATGATGCCGGAAAACTCGGTCGGTACCGTGTAGCCCACGGTATCCGGAATATTGATGGTGCGGGCGCCGGCCTTGATGGCAGCCTCCACCATGCGGCAGAGGTTGTCGATGGGGGTGCGGCCCGCATCCTCACAGGAGAACTCCACGTCGTCTGTGTAGCGGCGGGCATGTTTGATGGCGCTAACCCCCATCTCCAGCACGTCCTCGAAGCTCTTCTTCAGCTTGCTCTCCACATGGATGGAGGAGGTGGAGATGAAGGTGTGGATGCGAAAGGCGTCGGCGACCCGCAGGGCTTCGCCGGCGGCATCGATGTCCTTGGGCAGGGCGCGGGCCAGGGCGCAGACCCGGCTGTTCTTGATGCTGCGGGCGATGGTCTGCACCGATTGGAAGTCGCCGGGGGAGGAGACCGGGAAGCCCACTTCCATGACGTCGACGCCGAGCCGCTCCAGGGCAAAGGCTATCTGCAGCTTCTCCTTGACCGTCAGACTGGCCGCCAATGCCTGCTCACCATCACGCAAGGTGGTATCGAATATGATGACCCGATTTGACATCTGTTTTCCCTCTTCCTAAGTGCTTTGGTGTGCATCCTGCCAATGGCATAAAAAAACCCGTGCAGGTTGCACGGGTTTTTGTAATGACCGGCTTTGCCTGAGCCCGGCTACAAGGATCCCGCGCGAGGAGTCGCGATTAGGGAAACTAGTAGTAGGCGAGCGGCAATACCCATGAGGTGAACAATCCTTCCAGTCAGTCATGCTTTACCAATATCGAGTTTTTTATGCTGTGTCAATCGGACTTTACCCATGGGATCCCCTGCCTTATTTAATCGAATTGTAAAGGAGTGCAAATTTCCTTGTTCCATGTTCCGCCATTGCTCGATTATCCGGTCATTCCTGCTGCACTCAATCGTCTGAGCAACCGGATCGACTTATCAGCCTTTCGCGCATTCATTCGAGGTATTTCATGGAAAAACGCAGACCCGGTCGCCCGGTCGGACGATCAGACATTCGTGACAAGCTGCTCGCCGCCGCCCGTGAGCGCTTTCTGACCACCCCCTACAGCAAGGTCACCACCCGGGAGATCGCCGAACGGGCCGGCTCCAATCTGGCGATGATCCACTATTACTTCGGCAGCAAGGAGGGGCTCTATCAGGCCGTGCTGGGGGATGTGGCCGAGCCGCTGGAGCAGGCCTGGCAGGATGAGAGCGGCCATCGCAGCCTCAATGATCTGCTCAGCACCTACTACCAGGTGATGGCCCCCAACAGCGAGCTCACCTCCGCCATCTCCAGCGCATTATCGACCGAGAAAAGCCCTGGGCGGGATTTTGTGCTAAATCGCCTCCTCGAGCGTCAGATGCCTCAGTTCGATGCCTTGCTGAGCGCCATGCGAGAGAGCGGCGAGCTCGGTGGTGACGTGGATCCCGAGATGCTCAAGGTCTCCTTCCTCAGCATGATGTGGCAGCCTTTCGTGATGAAGGAGCTCTATGAGCAGGTGTTTGGCCTGACCGTCGACGAGCACTTCATGAGCCGTCTGGCGGATCACAATTGTCGCCTGATGGAATCCGGGCTGCGTCTGGGCCTTAACTGATCGGCGCCAGGGCCGACGGGCCCTGCCATTCATCAATCTGTTATCCCCTCTTCACCTGACTGTCATCATGCTGCCTTAGCCTGTGGATCCCGGATGGCGAGAGGCGAGGGCGATGAACAAAATTCAGCAATGGGATCTGCGGGTGTGCCGGCTCTGTCTGCTGCATCCCTATAACCGGCCATTGGCCAGCGCCAGCCGTCTCGTCTCCCACAGTGGTGACGGTCCCCTCTATCTGCTGGCCGCCGTGCTGCTCTGGCAGCAGGGCAGCCGGGGCCAGGATGCGGTGGAGGCGGCGCTGTTCGCCTTCGCCCTGGAGCTGCCCCTCTATCTGCTGCTCAAGAACAGCCTGCGCCGGGCTCGTCCCAGCGGCCTGCCCGTCTTCATCACCCCCTCGGATCGCTACAGCCTGCCCTCCGGCCACACCGCCGCCGCCTTCCTGATGGCCACCGTACTGGCGGCCAGTTATCCCGAGTGGACGAGCGTGCTGTTTGCCTGGGCCAGCCTGGTGGCCGCCTCGCGCCTGCTGCTCGGCGTTCACTATGGCAGCGATCTCATCGCCGGTGCCCTGCTCGGCATGGGCTGCGCCAAGCTGGCCCTCGGCTGGGGTCAGGGATGAGGCGGCCCATGGTGCGAGGCGTGCCGAGGTACGGCCAGCCTCCTCTCCGGAATGGGGGGCTGGCATGAAGATACTGTTCGGGGTTCAGGGCACGGGCAATGGTCATATCAGTCGCAGTCGCACCCTGGGCAGAGCCCTGGCCGAGCGGGGGATCGAGGTCGATTACCTGTTCAGCGGCCGGGCGCGGGCCGGCTATTTCGAGATGGAGACCTTCGGCGACTATCGCAGCTTCGATGGCATCAGTTTCGTCAGTCGGGCGGGGCGGGTGCATCCCTGGGACACCTTGCGCCAACTGGCGCCGCTGCGCTTCTGGCAGGATCTGAAGGGGCTCGACTGCGGTGGCTACGATCTGGTGATCAGCGATTTCGAGCCGCTCAGCGCCCATGCGGCGAGGCGCCAGGGCGTGCCCAGCATCAGCATCAGCCATCAGGCCAGTTTCCATTGGCCCGTGCCTCGCTGGGGGGAGAACCGGCTCAGCCAGCAGTTGATGCGCCATTATGCCCCGGTGCGCCAGCGGCTCGGACTGCACTGGTTTCACTTCGGTCACCCCCTGCTGCCCCCCATCGTCGATGCCATGCGCCCGACCCCAGACAACCAGAGCATCCTGGTCTATCTGCCGTTCGAGCAGCCAGATGCCATCGCCGCCCTGCTGTCGCGCTTCAGCCAGCACCATTTCGTCTGTTTTCACCCCGCGATCACAGCGGCGAACGAGTGGCGCAACATCCGCTTCGAGCCCCAGGCCAGGGACGGTTTCAAGGCGCTGCTCTGTGGCTGCCGTGGCGTCATCTCCAATGCGGGCTTCGAGCTGGCCTCGGAGGCGCTGTCGCTCGGCAAGAAGCTGCTGGTCAAGCCCCTGGGCGGCCAGTTCGAGCAGTTGACCAACGGCAAGACCCTGGAGCTGATGGGGCTGGCCCAGCTGATGGACAGCCTGGATGCCAATGGGGTGCGCCGCTGGCTCGATACCTCGGCGCCGGGCCCGATAGTCTACCCGGATGTGGCGGCGGCCCTGGCGCTCTGGCTGGCGGAGGGGGCCGAGGAGCCCTTGCTGAGCCTGTCGCGTCGGCTCTGGGCCAAGACCCTGTTTCCCGAGGAGGTGGGGGACAGGCTGAGCGAGCTGGCGGAAGGGGAAGCCGTTGGCTGCGCCTGGTTGTCCCAGCTCGGCGCCCTGGAGTGATGAACCGAGATCCCAGCCCTGGGCCGGCATGGACTAAACTGATGGAGCCCCATAGCTGAGGACAAGCAAGATGCGTTTTACCAACGAAAACGGCGAAGTGATGAACCTGGCGGACAGCCTGACTCTCCATGAGTTGATCGATATGGGGGTCAGCATCTCCGTCTGCGAGGAGACGGATCCGGATCAACAGATCTGGTTGGCCGAGCCAGACGATAACCCCTGATCTCCCCCTGTCATGCCCATCCCGTCGGGATGGGCATTCCCCTGCCGATATTTCTCTCCCTAGCATGATCCGCTGTTCCCTCGCGAAACGAGCAGGTAATCGTGCCGTTTTTCTCAGGCTGCTCACTAAATGTTAATGGCTGTTTGAAATTTATGACTGTTGTTGTCAGACAAAGCCGTGGACAAGCCGGTGGAAGCGGGTTAACTTGGTTTTTCACCCCATTTTATGGGGGAATGATGGACAAACCCTATTTTTCAACTATCGCGCTCCGTACTCGCCCCGTCTGATAGCGAATCAACAACAGACAGACAGGGTGGTGCCGGGAAGCAGCGGAGCCGTCGATAGAATTGCTAAACGGAGCAAAGCCTGGAGGGCTTTATCATGGAGATGTTATCAGGCGCTCAGATGGTGGTACGTGCGCTGGAGGATCAGGGGGTTGAGCATGTGTTCGGCTACCCGGGTGGCTCGGTGCTCGACATCTATGACGCTCTCTTCGAAAACGGCAAGATGGAGCACGTGCTGGTTCGCCACGAGCAGGGCGCGGTGCATATGGCAGATGGTTACGCCCGATCCACCGGCAAGGTGGGCACTGTGCTGGTGACCTCGGGGCCGGGGGCGACCAACTGCATCACGGGGATCGCCACCGCCTACATGGACTCCATCCCCCTGGTGATCCTGTCCGGCCAGGTGCCGACCAGCATGATCGGGGAAGATGCGTTCCAGGAGACCGACATGATCGGTATCTCCCGTCCCGTGGTGAAGCACAGCTTCCTGTGCAAGACGGCGAGCGACATCCCCGACGCCATCAAGAAGGCCTACTACATAGCCGCAACCGGCCGCCCGGGGCCCGTGGTGGTGGACTTGCCGAAAGACGTGCAGAACCCGAAAGAGAAGTTCCCCTATCAGTACCCCGAGTCCGTTTCCCTGCGCTCCTACAATCCGACCAAGGCCGGGCACAAGGGCCAGATCAAGCGGGCTGCCAAGCTGCTGACCGAGGCGAGCCGCCCGGTCATGTACGTGGGCGGCGGCGCCATCAACGCCAACGCGGATCAGCTGGTGACCCGGCTGGCGGAGCTGCTGAACCTGCCGGTGACCACCACGCTCATGGGGCTTGGCGCCTTCAGCGGTACCCATCCGCAGTTCATCGGCATGCTCGGCATGCACGGCACCTTCGAAGCGAACAAGAGCATGCACAACGCGGATCTCATCTTCGCCGTGGGTGCCCGCTTCGATGACCGCGTGACCAACAACGTCGCCAAGTTCTGTCCCAACGCCACCGTGGTCCATATCGACATCGACCCCACCTCCATCTCCAAGACGGTGCAGGCCCATGTGCCCATCGTCGGCTCGGTGGAAACCGTGCTGCAACAGATGCTGGATGTGATCGGCGAGTGCGGTTTCGACAACGACAAGCAGGCGCTGACGGACTGGTGGGAGCAGATCAACCAGTGGCGTTCGCGCAACTGCCTGGCCTACGAGACCCACCCCACCCTGATCAAGCCCCAGCAGGTGATCGAGACCCTCTACAAGGTGACCAAGGGGGAGGCCTTCGTCGCCTCCGATGTGGGCCAGCACCAGATGTTTGCCGCCCTCTACTATCCGTTCGCCAAGCCGCGCCAGTGGATCAACTCCGGGGGCCTCGGCACCATGGGCTTCGGCATTCCCGCCGCCATGGGGGCCCAGTTTGCCAACCCGGATGCGGTGGTCTGCTGCGTCACCGGTGACGGCTCGGTGCAGATGAACATCCAGGAGCTCTCCACCTGCATGCAGTACGGGGTGCCCATCAAGATCATCTCCATCAACAACCGGGCGCTGGGCATGGTCAAGCAGTGGCAGAAGATGTTCTACGGCGGCCGTCACAGCCACTCCTACATGGAATCCCTGCCCGACTTCGTCAAGCTGGCGGAAGCCTATGGCCACGTCGGCATCGCGGTGAGCGATCCGGCGGAACTGGAGAGCGCCATGGAGAAGGCCTTCGCCATGAAGGACAGGCTGGTGTTCATGGACATCTCGGTCGACCCCGATGAGCACGTCTATCCGATGCAGATAAAGTTCGGCGCCATGGACGAGATGTGGCTGAGCAAGACGGAGAGGACCTGACGATGGGATATATCATTTCAGTCGTACTGATGGATCACGCCGTCGATGAGATGTGGCTGAGCAAGGCGGGGGAAATCTGATGAGACATATAATTTCCGTTCTGCTGGAGAACGAATCCGGCGCCCTGAGCCGTGTGGTGGGCCTCTTCTCCCAGCGCGGCTACAACATCGAGACCCTGACGGTGGCCCCCACCGAGGATCCCACCCTGTCGCGCATGACCATAGTCACCATGGGTGACGAACGGGTGCTCGAGCAGATCCAGAAGCAGTTGCACAAGCTGGTGGACGTGCTCAAGGTGTGTGACCTCAGCGAAGGGGAGCACATCGAGCGGGAGATCGCCCTGGTCAAGGCCCGCGCCGCCGGTGGTGCCCGGGACGAGCTGAAACGGCTGGCGGATATCTTCCGTGGCCAGATCGTCGATGTCACCCCGGATCAATACACGGTGCAGCTGGTGGGCACCAGCGAGAAGCTGGACGCCTTCATCAAGACCGCCGCCCAGACCAACGAGATCATCGAGGTGGTTCGCTCCGGGGTGTGCGGCATCTCGCGCGCGGAGAAGTCTCTGCGCGCCTGAGTCTCCGCTTGTCGACGAAGAGCCCTGCGGGGCTCTTTTTTATGGTGGCGAGCCCCTGGTGCCTCGCCATGGGATGGCCGACCGGGTGGAGGGATACTATTAACTTCATTGTTTATAACGAGCCGGCAGCAGAAACTGTTATCAAGCGTCACATTTGAACCTGTATGATCGCTGCCTTTTTCGCCATCCTTTTTCTCCATCAATGTGGGGTGACCATGCCATTTCGCCGCTTCAAACCGCGCCAGCAGCTCAGACGAGGAGCCCTGGCAAGCCTGGTCTTTGTGCTGATCCTGTTGCTCGGCGCCGCCATCATCGGCTGGCAGACGGTGAGGGAAATGCGCAGTGACATCCATGCCAGGCTGAGCCATGCCCGTGACATGTTCGATCGCACCCTGGATAACGCCCATCAGGCGGCCATGGCGGTCAAGCCCTTGCTGGGTCAACCCTGTGCCGATGCCAAGCAGATGCTGCGCCGCCAGGTGGCGACGGTCCCGGACGTGCGCTCGGTCAACCTGACCCTGGGCAAGCGCATCTATTGCACCTCCCTCTATGGCGAGTATGACCAGGATTACGATCCCAGCGGCTATGTGCAGGGGCAGCTGGATCTGCTGCCGGGCAACCCGGTCACGCCGGACCGCGCCCTCATCGTCTATCGCAACCTGGGAGAGGAGGGCAGTGTGCTGGTGAGCGTCGATGGCTACTACCTCCATAACACGCTGCGCCTGATGAGCCGCGAGACCCCCATGGCGTTTCAGGTCGGCCAGCGCTGGATGGGCAGCCGGGGCGAGGTGCAAGATGGCGCCCCCAGGCTGGAGGGGGACAGGTTCGGCATCATCTCCCAGCGCTATGCCTATCACCTGAGTTCGCACATCACGCCGCGCCAATACTGGCTGCGCGCCTGGAACTACAGCAATGGCAGCATGGCGCTCTACACCCTGCTGGCGCTGCTGGCCGGTGGGGTGACCTTCTGGATCACGGGGCGACCCGTCTCCCCTGAGCAGGAACTGGCGCGCGCCCTCTCCAAGGGGGAGTTCATCCCCTATCTGCAACCCGTGGTGGACGGGGAGGGGGAGCGTTGCACCGGCTGCGAGGTCTTGATGCGCTGGCAACACCCCCAGCAGGGCATGATACCGCCGGATCGCTTCATCCCCATGGCGGAGGCCTGTGGTCTCATCACCCCCATGACCAGCGCCCTGATGCGCCAGGTGCGGGAACGTTTCGCGCCAAAGGTGCACTTGCTGCCCGCCGGCTTCCATTTTGGCTTCAACATTTGCGCCCGCCACTGCCAGGATCTGAGCCTGGTGGACGATTGCCGCGCCTTTCTGAGCGCCTTCAAGGATAACCCCATCAAGCTGGTGCTGGAGTTGACCGAGCGCGAGCTGATCGAGGTCACCGAGGTGACGGATCGCCTGTTCGCCGAGCTGCACGATCTCGGGGTCTTCATCGCCATCGATGATTTCGGCACGGGCCACTCCAGCCTCACCTACCTGCAGAAGTTCCAGGTCGATTTCCTCAAGATTGACCAGAGCTTCGTCGCCATGATCGGCTCCGACGCCCTCTCCTGCCACATAGTGGACAACGTGATCGACCTGGCGACCCGGCTCGGCCTCATGATGGTGGCCGAAGGGGTGGAAAACCGGGTACAGGCGGACTATCTCAAGGCGCGCAGCGTCGATTATCTGCAGGGCTATCTCTTCAGCCGTCCCCTGCCCATGGGGGAGTTCGAGCAGAGCTTGTTCAGCCTGCTCCCGGCAGAGGCACCGGCCCGCATCGCCTGAATCTCGGGTGTGAAAAAGCGGCCATCTGGCCGCTTTTTTTGTGCTCATTGTCCCTGGGACCAGGCTCAGAGCATGCGCCTCATGGCGTTGCACAGCCGCTTTATCCCCTCTTCCGTAGTCGCCTCGTCGACGCAGGAGAAGCTCAGGCGCAGGGTGTTCTGGATCTCGGGGCGCACATAGAAGGGGGCGCCGGGCACGAAGGCCACCTTCTCCTTGATCGCCTCGTCGAACAGGGCCATGGCGCTGACGCTCGAAGGCAGGGTCAGCCAGAGGAACATGCCTCCCTCGGGGCGGGTGTAGCTGACGCCGGGCGGGCAGTGACGGGTCAGCGCGGCCTCCATGGCGGCGCGCTGGCGGCCATAGACCTCCTTGATCTTCTCCAGATGGGCATCCAGCGAGTGGTCGGTCAGGAAGCGGTGCAGCACCTGCTGGCTGAAGGCGTTGCTGTGCAGGTCGGTGGCCTGCTTGGCGATGGTGACCTTCTTGCGCAGCCAGTCCGGCACCAGCATCCAACCCAGACGGAAGGCGGGCACCACCGTCTTGGAGAAGGAGCCGAGCAGTACCGTATTGTTCGGCGCCAACTTGGCGATGGGAGGCAGGTGCTCCCCCTCGAAGCGCAGCTCGCCGTAAGGGTCGTCTTCCACCATCAGTAGATCGTGGCGCACCAGCCGCTCGGCCAGGGCTTCGCGGTTGGCACGACTGTAGGAGACGCCGCTCGGGTTCTGGAAGTTCGGCACGCCGTACAGCAGCCTGGCGCTGGAACCCTGCTCCAGCAGCGCGTCCAGCGCCGCCAGGTCCAGCCCGGCTTCCCCGAGCGCGATGGGCTTGAAATTCGGTTGATAGACGGAAAAGGCCTGGATGGCGCCGAGGTAACCCGGCTCCTCGATGATGAGATCCTGCCCCTCGTCCACCAGCACCTTGCCCAGCAAGTCCAGCGCCTGCTGGGAGCCGCTGGTGATCAGGATGTTGTCCGGGTTGACGCTCATGCCGTGGCGGCTCAGGTAGCGGTCGGCGATGTACTGGCGCAGCGGCTCGAAGCCCTCGGTGGTGGCGTATTGCAGCGCCGCGGCTCCCTGCTCGCGCAGCACGTCCTGGCAGGCTTGCTCGATGGCCTTGACCGGGAACAGGTTGGGATTGGGCAGGCCGCCGGCGAAGGAGATGATCTCCGGATTGGCGGCGACTTTGAGGATTTCACGGATAAAGGAAGGCTCGACCTTCTCGAAGCGCTGGGCAAAAAACGGCTGCATAGGACTCTCTCTGACGGGTAGGCGGTCGCTCCATTCAACCGCCAAGTTATCCGTTTGTATCAGATTTAAAAAATGAGGCAATGGCTGTCACAAAAATCCATAAAAAAGGGCAGGTTTGGCACCTGCCCATATTTTATCGTCCCGACCCGTCATCCCTTCGCCAAAACCGCTGCGCCCCGGTGGGTTGACACAGCTAGAGACCGGGCTCGCGCAGGAAGCGGATCAGGATCTCGGTATTGGCGCCGAGCTGCTGCTCGATCCGGCCCGGGAAGAGTTCGGCCATCTTGTCGAGGCGATCATGGCCGGTGTGCCAGATCTTGCCCCACTGGGTCTCGCTGTCTCGATCGCAGGCGCTCTTGCTGGCATCGTCGTAGCAGTCCCACAGCGCCGGATGGGTGCTCTGGGAGTAGCCGTCGTAACCGTCCTGGCCATTGATGGTGAAGTTGGTCGCCTCCACGTAGGCGATAGGCACCCCCAGGCAGGCGAACGGTGCATGATCCGACCAGCTGCCGGTCTCCCCTTGCGGGTAGCCGTCGTAGCTGGGGTGGATGGCGAACGGCGTGGCGGTCAACTCGGAGAGCGCCAGCAGGCGATCCCGCACCCTGGGATCATGGCTGTAGCGCGCCGGATCGGCGCAGCCATATTCGGCTTCATCCGAGTGGGCGGAGTGGACATAGACGATGTCGCCCCCGGCGATGGTGTCGTAGTTGACCATGGCCAGCAGGGCGTCGATGGCGGCCTCATCCAGGCTGGCGGCATAGGCTTTGGATCCGTTGAGGCCGTTCTCCTCGGCGCCGAAGAAGGCGAAGCGCACCGTATGGGGCAGGGACTGGCCCTGGAGCGCTTCGGCGACCGCCAGCAGGGCCGCGACCCCGGCGCCGTTGTCGGTGGCCCCTTCCGAGCCTTCATCCTCCCCCGTGCTGTCGTAGTGGGCCCCCAGCAGGATCACCTTGTCGCTCTGGCCCCTGAGCTCGGCGACGATGTTTTGGGATTGTTTCTCGGTACCGCCCCGGGTGTAGGTGAACGGCTGGTTTTGCACCTCATAGCCCCAGCCTGCCAGCTTGTCCTGGATCCAGTCGGCGGCGCGGGTTTCCGCGGCGCTGCCGGTGGGGCGGGCGCCAATGCCCTCGGCGCTCGAGCCGAGCTGGGTCAGGTACTCGAAGGCCTGTTCGGCCGGAGTGGGGGCGGCGGGGGCCTGTGACTCGTTGCTTGAGGTGTTGCAACCGGCCAGCAGGGCGGTGAGGCAGAGGGCGACAAGGGGCTTTTTCATACTGCAATCCTTTGTTGTATATGATGTTATCGGCGCGAAGCAGGATGCCCCCGCGGGAAGCCGGATTCTGTGAACCCGCTGGCAATGGCCGCAGGCGCGGCACGAACCCAACCCGCCTGGGTCATTTGTTGTCGGAAAGACTTGCGCCTTGGGCCCATCTTGGGATAATTCGCTCCCCTGTTTGTGCCGATAGATGACATAACGAGTAATCCAATATGCCAGTGACCCAAGACGAATTTAACGAAGACGGCAAGTTCATGCGCAAGATCCGCAGCTTTGTCCGTCGTGAAGGCCGCCTGACCAAGGGTCAGGAGAAGGCCCTGGCCGAACAGTGGCCTGTCATGGGGATCGATTTCGACACGGCTCCGCTGGATTTCGTCGCCCTGTTTGGTCGCGATGCCCCCGTGGTGCTGGAGATTGGCTTTGGCATGGGCGCCTCCCTGGTCGAGATGGCCAAGCATGCCCCTGAGAAGAACTTCATCGGCATCGAGGTGCACACCCCAGGGGTGGGTGCCTGTCTGGGCAGCGCCCAGGAAGCCGGGGTGACCAATCTGAAGGTCATCTGCCACGATGCGGTCGAGGTGCTGGAGCACATGATCCCGAACGGCTCGCTCTCCTGCCTGCAGCTGTTCTTCCCGGATCCCTGGCACAAGAGCCGTCACCACAAGCGCCGCATCGTGCAGCCCGCCTTTGCCCAGGATATTCGCCAGAAGCTGGCCATAGGTGGCGTCTTCCACATGGCGACCGACTGGGAAAACTATGCCGAGCACATGCTGGAAGTGATGAGCGCCGCCGAAGGGTACGAGAACACCTCGGCCCATGGCAACTGGGTGGAGCGCCCCGAGTGGCGTCCGCTGACCAAATTCGAACAACGGGGCCATCGTCTGGGTCACGGGGTCTGGGATCTGATTTTCAAACGCGTTAACTGAACCTGAGGAGCTGTCATGGCAAACCGTAGTCGCCGTCTGCGCAAGAAACTGCGCGTCGAGGAGTTCCAGGAACTGGGATTCGATCTGAGCTTTAACTTCCCGGTGAACACAGCCGAAGAGACCATAGATGCCGTCATCGATGCCATGATCGATGAGGTGATCGAGCCGCGCAAGCTGGCCTTCGCCGGTTCGGGCCACCTGGCCTGGGAGGGGATGATCTGCACCCAGGCCCTGGGCAAGTGCACCGAGGAAGACCGCGCCGCCATCAAGGGCTGGCTGGACGCCAAGGGCATGGAGGCCGTCGAGGTCACCGAGCTGTTCGACCTCTGGTATGGTGAACCGGCCTGATTGGGCCAGCATGAAAAATCCCGCCGCTGGCGGGATTTTTGTCGGTGGGGTGGCTGACCCCGTTTTGAGTTGTGGAACCTCTCAATGCAGTTGTCATCGCAATTACTGGAAAGCATTCTCGATGAAGTGCGTCCCCTGCTGGGACAAGGCAAGGTCGCCGACTATATCCCGGCCCTGGCGCGGGTGTCGGGGGACAGGCTCGGCATGGCGGTCTGCACCGTGGAGGGGGAACTGTTCACCGCCGGGGATGCGGACGAACCCTTTTCCATCCAGAGCATCTCCAAGGCCCTGAGCCTCACCCTGGCGCTTACCCTCTATCGGGAAGAGGAGATCTGGGCCCGGGTCGGCAAGGAGCCCTCGGGTCAGCCTTTCAACTCCCTGGTGCAGCTCGAGTTCGAACATGGCATTCCCCGCAACCCCTTCATCAACGCCGGCGCCCTGGTGGTGAGCGATCTGCTGGAGACCCGGCTGACGGCGCCGCGCCAGCGTACCCTGGAGCTGGTACGCCGCCTGGCCGGCAACCCCGCCATCGTCGCGGATGCCGTGGTGGCCCGCTCCGAATATCAGCATTCCGCGCGCAACGCCGCCATCGCCTACCTGATGAAGTCCCACGGCAACTTCCACAACGAGGTGGACAAGGTGTTGCAGAGCTACTTCAACGCCTGCGCCATCCGCATGAGCTGCGTCGATCTCGCCCGTACCTTCGTCTATCTGGCAAATCGCGGCCTGCCGCTCGGGGCGAGCGAGCCCCTGCTGCCGGCGCGCACCACCAAGCAGGTCAATGCCCTGCTCGCCACCTGCGGCCTGTACGACGAGGCCGGGGATTTCGCCTATCGGGTCGGCATGCCGGGCAAGTCCGGGGTCGGCGGTGGTATCATGGCGCTCATCCCGGGTGAGCTCTGCGTCTGCGTCTGGTCACCCGAACTGAACAAGGCCGGTAATTCGCTGGCAGGCACGGCGGCCCTTGAGCTGCTGTCCGGGCGCCTCGGCCGCTCCATCTTCTAATTGCCATCCATCAAAAGTGAGCACGTCAATGAAACACGCGATTCGGCTGCTGCTAACCGCCACCACCAGCCTGCTGCTCTGGTTCAGCACCCCTGCCGGGGCCGACGAACTGGCCCCGCTCTCCCTCGAGGAGGCGAAGGCCCAGGGCGCCATCCTGATCGACACCCGTCCCAGCCACTTCTACCAGGGCTGGCCCATGGCAGGGGAGCAACAGGGCGGGCACGTGGCGGGGGCCGTGAGCCTCTCCGCCGACTGGAAATATGACGACGAGCAGTGGCCCCAGGCCCTGAGTGCCAAGGGGCTGGATGCCAGAAAGCCGGTCGCGCTCTATGGCGAGGAGAAGGGGCTGGCCGAGGTGGCCCGTCTGCTGCGCATGCGCGGCTTCCACCAACTCTATGAGCTCAAGGGCTGGCAGCAGGCCGAGCGTGTCCACCTGGCCCGCTGGCAGCAGCTCGTCTATCCCCAGTGGCTGGCGGATCTGCAGGCGGGCAAGCCGGTGGCGGCCGCTCCCAAGGGGGACTGGAAGCTGTTTGAAGTGGATTGGGGGGCCCCCAAGGCCTTCCTGCTGAGCCATATCCCGGGGGCGGGTTACATCGACACCAACAGCCTGGAGCAGGAGCCGCTGTGGAACAAGGTGTCCGATGCCGATCTGGAGGCGCTGCTGCTCAAGAATGGTATCCGCCACGACACCAGCGTCATCCTCTATGGTCGCAACTCCATGGCCGCCGCCCGGGCCGCCCACCTGCTGATGTATGCCGGCGTGGCTGACGTGCGCCTGCTCGATGGCGGCATCGATGCCTGGTTCGCCGCTCACCTGAGTACCGAGGCGGGTCTACCGAAAAAGTATGAGGCTGTCGCGTCATTTGGGGCCAAGATCCCGCTGCATCCCGAGTACCTGACCTCCACCGAGCAGGCCAAGGCCCTGCTCAAGCAGGCCGACGGTGCCCTGGTAAGCATCCGCACCTGGGACGAGTTCACCGGCGAGACCTCAGGCTACAGCTATATCGACGCCAAGGGGGACATACCGGGCGCCAAGTGGGGACACGGTGGCGTGGATGCCAACAGCATGAGCGACTTCCACAACCCGGATGGCACCATGAAGCCCCAGGGGGAGATCCTGGCCATGTGGCAGCAGTGGCAGATAGCGCCAGAGGCGCAGACCGCCTTCTACTGCGGCACCGGCTGGCGCGCCTCGGAGGCCTTCTTCTACGCCTGGCTGATGGACTGGAAACGGATCAGCGTCTACGACGGCGGCTGGTATGAATGGAGCTCGGATCCCGCGAACCCCAGGGTGAGTGGGGAACGCAAGCCCAGCGCAGAATGAGAAACAAGGCCGGATCCTATCCGGCCTTTTTGTGGGCGCTCCCGACGCTGCACCTTGGCCCCGTGAGCTAGGCTTTCTGGGTGATCCCTCATGGGGAGGGGCAGGCAAGGAAGATGGACGATGAGAGTCACCATGGTATTACTCTGCTGCGTGCTGGGCATGACCGCATGCAGCTCCCAATACATCATGAGCACCCGGGATGGCAGGATGATCGCCACAGACAGCAAGCCCAGGCTGGATGAGAGTACCGGCATGTACCGCTACCATGACTCGGAGGGGCGGGAGGTGATGATCAGCAAGGAGGATGTGACCCAGATAATGGAGCGTTGAACGCATCTTGTCGCATGAACAGGGCTGCCAGGGGCAGCCCTGTTGCGTATGGCATCAGGCTATCTGATCTATCTGCCGGTTGACCTGACCGGCGAACAGCTGATGGAAACGGGAGGCGGGGTTGGCCAGCAGGCTGACCGGCGATCCTTGCTCCACCACTGTGCCCGCCTCCATCACCACCACCTTGTCGAGGGAGAGCAGGGGTTCCAGATGATGGGCTATCACCAGGTAGCTGGCCTCTGGCCGATAGCGGTAGAGCAGCTCGGCCATCTCGCGCATGCCGCCGTGACTCAGATCCGAGGTCGCCTCGTCCAGCACGATCAAGGGGCGGTGGGAGAGCAGGATGCGGGCGATCACCAGCAGCTGGGTCTCACCGGCGGAGAGCTGCAGCTGGTCGAGATCCTCATCCAGCCGGCCGGCGCAGCGATCGCCCAGGCCCACCCGTCTCAGTGCCTCCATCAGCCGTTCATCCTGGCGAGCCCTGTCGCGGACGGGATGCTGGTCTGACCCAGACCCAGACCCAGACCCCGGCAGTGGCATGGGGGCGACATTCGCTGCCATCTTGGGGGCCAGTGGCGGTGTGGCAGGCCCCTCGGGATCCGCCAGGGGGGCCAAGTTGGCCCTCAGGGTGCCGAAGAAGGTGAGGGGAGTCTGGGAGACGGTGTCGTAGAGATCCCGTACCGCCTCCGGATCCAGGGTCGAGAGGGGCTGATCGCCGTAATAGATCTCCCCCTGGGTGGCGGGATACATGGCCTGCAAGGCGCCGAGCAGCGAGCTCTTGCCCGCCCCGGTGCGCCCGCACACGCCGACTTTCTCACCCGGGGCCAGCTCGAAATTCACGCCGTGCAGGGCCCACTGGCTCGCCTCTGGGTAGCGCAACCCAAGGTCGGCGAAACGCACGGCCGGATGGGCCATCTGCAGGGGCGCTCCCTGCTGGCGCTCGCTCTCTATCTCGCTGTATTCCCGCACCCGTTCGACCGCATTCATCATCTGCTCCACCTCGGCGAAGTTGCGGATCAGGGCATTGAGCATGGCCGAGGTGGTGAAGGCATAGGTGATGGCCACGGCGCCGAACAAGGTGCTGTCGCTCAGGGCGACCATGATGGCCACGGCCCCCACCAGGGCGGCGGAGAGCAGGGTCTGGTGCATGCCGAGCCAGCGGTTGATGGAGGTGGTGGTGTACCAGCTGCGCAGGTTGTTGTCATAGTGCACCAGCACCTGATCCAGGGCGTACCGCTCGGCGCCGGCCAGACGCAGGGCGGGGGCGCCGCGTATGGTCTCGCCGATGCTGATGTAGAGCGGCGAGCGCAGCACAGAGGCCTGGCGTCTGAGCTTGAGCTGCACCGCCCGGTAGCGGCGCTGCAACACATAGAGGGCCCAGCCCACCAGGGGGGCGACCAGCAACAGCAACGGCAGGTTGATGCCGATCACCAGCACCTGCAGCAGCACCGAGATCAGCATGCCGACCAGGCCCACCAGCATGGGGAGCAGCGTCTCCTGGGTCTCTGCCAGATCCCGATCGAAGCGGTTGAGGATGCGCCCCTGGGGCACCTTGTCGAAGAAGGCCATGGGGGCGCGGCTGATGCGGCCCAGCATGCCGTCGAACAGACTCCAGGCGAGCCTGAGTCCCAGCTTGTAGTTCAGCACTCGCACCAGGGTGATGCAGAGCAGGGATCCCAGGCCCAGGGCCGCGTAGATGCCGATCAGGGGGGCGAGCGCCGTGTCTTCTGCCCGTCCGCCGAGCCAGAGATCCGAGGCGATGCGCAGCCCCTCCTGCCCCAGGGTCAGCACCAGGATCAGGAGGATGAGGCCGGGGGCCTGGAGCCGCCGCCAGAGAAAGCCGAACAGCCCCCAGTCCACCTTGCCTTCCACCATCTTCTCCTCGCTGAACCGCTCCTGCTCCCGGGGGGGAAGGAGGGGGGCATCGGACGGGCTCCCCGGCAGATCTACCAGCTGGCGCGGGGCCAGCTCGGTCAGGCTGCCCCCCTCGATGGCAAAGACCCGATCGCAGCGGGCCAGCACCTCGGGGTCATGGCTCACCAGCAAGCGGGTCGGGCCGGGGCGGAAGCTCAGCCCCAGGCGCAGCACCTGGGCCGCGACCAGGGGATCCAGGGCCGAGAGGGGGTTGTCCAGCAGCAGGATGTCGGCCCGGGTATAGAGGGCCCTGGCCAGGGCCACCCGCTGCTGCTGGCCGCCGGAGAGCCGGGTGCCCAGCTCGCCCACCAGGGTCTGATCCCCATGGGCGAGCAGGGCCAGATCCCCGTTGAGGGTACAGGCCTCCAGCACCCAGAGGTAGCGGGCCTCGTCCCAGGGCTGGCCGAACAGTATGTTGTTGCGGATGCTGTCGTTCATCAGCCAGGGCTTGTGGCCCAGGTGGGCAACCCGGCCGTGGCGGCGGATCTCCCCTTCGAACTCGTCATCGAAGCCGGCAATGAGGTGCAGCAGGCAGCTCTTGCCAGCCCCGGTGGCCCCCGTGATGCCGACCAGCTCCCCCGGCGCTATGGCCAGGTTGACCCCGGTCAGCACGGCGTGCTGCCGATGGTGGGTGCTCACCCCCTCCAGCACGATTGCCCCTCTGGCCAGGCGTTCATCGTCGAGGCTGCGGTGCTGCTCCGGACTGTTGAGCAGTTCGCACAAGCGGCTGAAGCCGGTATTGAAGTTGATCAGGGTGCGGATGAGATAGGGCAGGCGCTGCATGGGGATGCGCAGCACGGCGAACAGGGCGATGGTGGTGAACACCTGGGGCAGGGTCAGGCGCTGGCCCGACACCAGGTAGGTGATGAAGGTGGCCAGGGTGACCAGCAGGGGCGTGCCCAGCATGAGGGCATCATTGATGGCGTCGAGCCTGAGCACCCGGCCGAGCACTCTGAGCTCCTGCTGGCGTTTGCGCCGGGCCGTCCGGGTGAAGAAGGGGCCGAGCCCGTTCTGGCGCACCAGCCGCAGCTTCTTGATGTATTCGGCCAGGATGCCGTTGCGCTCGTCCTGACTGTGCTTGAGGCGCTGCTCCTGCTGGTTCATGCGCCGGATCAGCCGGGTCGAGAGCAGCAACAGCAGCATGAGCACGGCGCAGCCCACCAGGCCAGCATGGCCCACCTGCCACACCAGCAGGGCGACTGTGCCCGCCAGTTGCAGCAGCAGGGTCACCGGCATGGCGGGATCGGCCAGGATCCAGGTGATGTCCCAGACGTCCCGATTGATGAGGTTCTGCACCTTACCACCGGCCCTGTCGTCGAAGCTCTTGCCGCCGAGCTTCATCACCTTGGCGAGCAGGGCCTCCGCCAGCAGGCGGCGGATGGGGACATGCATCTTGAGGGAGAGCTGCAGGGCGTGCTCAGACAACATGCCGGCGGCGAGCACGGAGGCGAACAGGGCCAGGGCCAGCAGCAGCTTGTGCGCCGTGGTGGCGCCGGCGCCCAACTGGGTCATGACGTGATTGAGCAGCCAGGGGCTGGCCAGGGTCGCCAGCATGGCCAGCAGCTGCAACAGGGTGAGCAGGCCGATGCGGCTGCCGTAGTGACGCCAGATGTGGCGGGTGATGAGCCAGGGGCGTACCGGCTGGCGGGCGGTCAGGGCCAGGAACTCATCGGCCCTGGCATCCCGGCTGTCCTGGGGCAGCAGGGGGTAGAGATCGTCCAGGCTGACGGCGCTCTCCCGCAGCCCCTTGCGCTGCAAGGGGGAGGTCCAGTGATAGAAGAGGCGGCTCAGCCAGCTCGCCGAGAGTTCCGGGTGATCCAATGGGTGTCCTTATTATTGTGTTGCTTCCATGGGCAGGGCGGCTCATGGGCCGCCCTCGAATTTGTTGTCATGTTGCAGGCGCGGGCCTGGCGGGATCAGCGGTCCCGGTTCAGCCGGATGAGCCTGTCCAGGATCTGCTCCCCATCGGCGCGCAGGCCGTTGTGCTCATATTCGTTGGTGATCCAGGCGCGGCTGTTGCCCAGACCCTTGAGGGTGTCGCGGCAAAAATCGAACTCCACATACATGTCGTCGGCATAGACGGCGCAGGCCACCGGCACCCGGTTGCGGGCCAGCTGGGCCGGATCGTAGAGGGGGCCCCAGTCCGCTTTTTGGGCCAGCAGGTGGGCGGCCTCCTTCAAGGGAATGAGCTCGCGGAACTGCTCGAACATCCAGGGGAAGATCATCTCGCCGGTGAAGGCGAAGTCCTGGCCCGGCGCCCAGGCCAGCGCGGGATGCTCGGCGCGCACCCGCTCGGCCGCCCAGTCGCTGGCGCGCCCCTCGCAATAGATGGCCTCGTGCAGTATGGCGAAGATGGGGTGGGCGTTGAACGGCTGCATGGCCTGCACCTGATAGAGGAAGGCGGGATTGATCCGCTCGCCGATGAAGGCGTCCTCCAGCAGGAAATAGAGTCCCTCGAAGGCGCCGCTGGCCCCCAGATCCAGCCCCTGCTGCTGCAACTGCTCCACCGTCAGACGCTGGCCGTTGGGCAGGTGCACCTCGTGGCTGTGCAGGTGCCTGGCCAGCCGGTTGGCGATGGCCTGGGCATGGGGGAAGCGGGTGAAGAAGGCGCGGTTCTTGTCGGCGACCCGGCGATAGGTGGCGCGATAGACCTCATCGGCACTGCGGCCAAGGGGGGGGATCCCTCCCGTGATATAGACCTCGTCCAGGGCGGCGGGAAACAGGGAGAGATAGGTCAGGCAGCAGAAGCCGCCGAAGCTCTGGCCGAGCAGGCTCCAGGGCCTGTGGGGCGAGAGCTCGGCCCGGATCAGCTCGGCGTCGCGCACTATGTCGTCTGCCCGAAAGTGGCTCAGGTAGCCGGCCTGCTCAGGTGGGCTCATATGGGCTAGCGCATCGGCGCTGACCGGGGTGGAGTGGCCAGTGCCCCGCTGATCGAGCAGCAGCACCCGAAATTCCTGCAAGGCTCGCTTGAGCCAGCCGTTCTGGTTGGTGGGGCGGGGGGCACCAAAGCCCGGGCCCCCTTGCAGATAGAGCAGCCAGGGCAGGTCGGCGTCCAGCTTGTCCTTGCGACAGAGGGTACGGGCGAACAGGGTGAGCGCCGGGCCCCCCGGCTGCCGGTGATCGAGGGGAACGGTGAACAGCCGGGGCTCACACAGGACGCCATCCAGCACATAACTCAAGGGGCGATTCATCTGGCCTTCTCCCGAAACGAGGCGATGGGGGGAGCCACATCATAACCATGGCCCCGAATGCGGTCACGCCGGTTATGGGCCCGGGCGGCAACTTTGGTGATTTGTGTCGCGCCCCCCTGGATGGGGGAGGGGGAAGTCGTGAGTCTGGCGCCTTCGCCCTGTCCACCGCATTGATGAAAAGATCCCGCCGCGCCTTGTTTTTTGTCGCCATATCGTCTTCGAATGACCCTGACTTGAGGATCTTGCGCGCACATTCAAGCTGCTATCGACTCCCTTTCTTGCCATCGCGACCGCCAAAAAAAGACCTTTTCGGGGCCCATTTTCGGGAGGAAAAGGCCAGCTTCACTCGCCGACCCGTGTCTGCCGACTGACGCAATTTGCTAACATTTCACAATTAAATCATTAGATATCTAAATTAAATTGCACCGTGTGAGATGTATTTTAACTCTATGTTTTTATGTTGTTTATTGGTTTTGTTATGTTTTTATCTGCTTTGTTTGTGTGGTTTTGATGGGTTGATCCTTTCGATTCTAACGTTTAGGGTGTGGTTTCATTGAACAATCAATTAACAAAAACATGCCCATAGTCGGAGTCTCGGAAAAACGTCGTCAGCAGCTGATCCAGGCCACCATCTCTTCGGTGGCCGAGTTCGGGCTGCAGCACACCACCCTCAATCGCATCAGCGCCCAGGCCGGCATGTCCTCCGGCATCATCAGCCACTACTTCGGTGGCAAGCAGGCGCTGATCGAGGCGGTGGTGCGGGAGCTGCTCTCGGCCCTGGGGGCGGCGCTGCGGGAGCGGCTTCGCCCCGGCATGTCGCCTCAGGCGAGGCTGATGGCGATCGTGGAGGCCAATTTCACCCCCTTGCAGTGCTCCCGTGCCGTGGCGCGCACCTGGCTCGCCTTCTGGGCCCAGGCCAGCCATGAACCAGATCTGGCCCGCCTGCAACGGATCAACCAGCGGCGACTGCTGAGCAATCTGGCCTGCTCCTTCGGCGCCAGCCTGCCGCGCCAGCAGGCTCTGGCCGCGGCCCAGCAGAGCGCCGCCATGATAGATGGCTTCTGGCTGCGCAGTGCCCTGAGCCCCAGCCCCGAACCCGACTTCAGCCGTGCCGAGCGGCTGTGCAAACTCTTTATCCTGCAACGACTGACCCCAGCGGAGTGAATTCATGTCTTTGACCCGTTATCAGAATTTTGTCGACGGCCGTTATCTGGCCAATGCCTCTGGCGAGTGCTTCGAGGTGATCAATCCGGCCACCGGGGCCGTCATCTACGAGGTCGAGGTGGCCGATGAGGCCGTGCAGGCCGCCGCCATCGCGAGCGCCCAGCAGGGTTTTGCCCTCTGGTCGGCCATGAGCGGGGTCGAGCGTGGCCGCATCTTGCTGCGGGCCGTGGCCCTGCTGCGCGAGCGCAACGATGCCCTGGCCGCCATCGAGGTGGCCGACACCGGCAAGCCCTGGCAGGAGGCCTCCGTGGTGGACGTGGTGACCGGCGCCGACAGCATAGAGTTCTTTGCCGGTCTGGCCGCCGCCATCGAGGGCAACCAGCAGCAGCTGGGGGCCGATTTTTACTACAGCCGCCGCGAGCCCCTCGGCATCTGCGCCGGGATCGGCGCCTGGAACTATCCGCTGCAGATCGCCTGCTGGAAGGCGGCCCCGGCGCTGGCCTGCGGCAACAGCATGATCTTCAAACCCTCGGAGGAGACGCCCCTCGGTGCCCTCAAGCTGGCGGAGATCTTCATCGAGGCCGGCATGCCCGCCGGGGTCTTCAACGTGGTGCAGGGGGATGGCCGGATCGGGGCCTGGCTGAGTCAGGCGCCCGAGGTGGCCAAGATCTCCTTCACCGGCGAGGTGGGCACCGGCAAGAAGGTGATGCGCGCCGCCGCCGACACCCTCAAAGGGGTGACCATGGAGCTGGGAGGCAAGTCCCCCCTCATCATCTTCGACGATGCGGTTCTGGAAGAGGCGGTCAGCGCCGCCATGGTGGCGAACTTCTACACCCAGGGGGAGGTGTGCACCCACGGCACCCGGGTCTACGTGCAGCAGGGGATCTACCCCGCCTTCATGGCGCGGCTGCTGGCCCGTACCCGGGACAATATCCGCGTCGGGGATCCCATGGATCCGGCCACCAACTTCGGTGCCCTCATCTCCCGCGAGCATCAGCGCAAGGTGCTCGACTACATCCGCATCGGTCAGGAGGAGGGGGCCACATTGCGCTGCGGCGGCGAGGCGCTGCGCCCCGCCATGGCGCCCAATGGCTTCTTCGTCGCCCCCACCATCTTCAGCGAGTGCCGGGACGAGATGCGGATCTGCCGGGAAGAGATCTTCGGTCCCGTGATGTCGGTGCTCACCTTCGAGCAGGAGGACGAGGTGGTGCGACGGGCCAATGACACCGCCCTGGGGCTGGCGGCCGGGGTCTTCACCCGGGACATTCGCCGCGCCCACCGGGTGGTGCATCAGCTGCAGGCCGGGATCTGCTGGATCAACAGCTATGGGGCCTCCCCGGCCGAGATGCCGGTCGGCGGTTTCAAGCAGTCCGGCATCGGGCGGGAGAACGGCCTGGCGACCCTGCAGCACTACACCCAGATCAAGTCCGTCTACGTCGGCATGCAAGCCATCCAGAGCCCGTTTTAAGGAGGCACCATGAAGCGATTCGATTACATCATAGTGGGGGCCGGCAGCGCCGGCTGCGTACTGGCCAACCGCCTGAGCGAGGATGGCCGGCATCAGGTGCTGCTGCTGGAGACGGGGGGCAGCGACAAGAGCATCTTCATCCAGATGCCGACCGCCCTCTCCATCCCCATGAACACCAAAAAGTATGCCTGGCAGTTCGAGACCGAGCCCGAGCCCCATCTGGACGGGCGGCGCATGCACTGCCCCCGGGGCAAGGTGCTGGGGGGATCGTCCTCCATCAATGGCATGGTCTATGTGCGCGGCCACGCCGGTGACTTTGACGAGTGGCAGCAGGCCGGGGCCGAGGGCTGGGACTATGGCCACTGCCTGCCCTACTTCAAGCGGGCCGAGCAGTGGGCCTTCGGTGGGGATGATTACCGCGGCGACGAAGGGCCCCTTGGGGTCAACAACGGCAACCAGATGCAAAACCCCCTCTACCAGGCCTTCGTCGACGCCGGCGTGGAGGCGGGTTATGACGCCACGGCCGATTACAACGGCCGCCAGCAGGAGGGGTTCGGCCCCATGCACATGACGGTCAGGCAGGGGGTGCGCAGCTCCAGTGCCAACGCCTATCTCAGACCCGCCATGGCCAGGGCCAACCTCAGTGTGCAAACCGGCGCCCTGGTCCACAAGGTGTTGCTGGAAGGCAAGCGGGCGGTCGGGGTGCGCTTCGAGCGCGCAGGCAAGGTGGAGGAGGTGAGAGCCGACAAGGAGGTGATCCTGAGTGCCGGACCCATAGGCTCCCCCCATCTGTTGCAACTCTCCGGCATCGGCAACCCCGATACCCTGAACCAAGCGGGCATAGGGGTGCTGCATCCTCTGCTCGGGGTGGGGGAGAACCTGCAGGATCATCTGGAGTTCTACTTCCAGTTTCGCTGCCAGCAGCCCATCACCCTCAACGGCAAGCTGGGGCTGTGGGACAAGTTCCTCATCGGCAGTCGCTGGCTGCTGCGCAAGGATGGCCTGGGGGCGACCAATCACTTCGAGTCCTGCGGCTTCATTCGCTCCAAAGCCGGGGTGCCCTGGCCGGATCTGCAATACCACTTCCTGCCCGCCGCCATGCGCTACGACGGCAGGGAGGCGTTCGCGGGCCACGGCTTCCAGGTGCACATCGGCCACAACAAGCCCCGCAGTCGCGGCCAGGTGAAAGTGCGCTCGGCGGATCCCCGCGAGGCTCCTGCCATCCGCTTCAACTACCTCTCCCATCCCGATGATGTCGAAGGCTTTCGCGCCTGCGTGCGCCTGACCCGGGAGATCATCGGCCAGCCTGCCCTGGATGCCTATCGGGGGGAGGAGATACAGCCGGGGGCCTCGGTGCAAAGCGACGATCAGATCGATGCCTTCGTGCGCAGTGCCGTGGAGAGCGCCTATCACCCCTCCTGCTCCTGCAAGATGGGGACGGACGCCCTGGCGGTGGTGGATCCCCAGACCCGGGTTCATGGCCTGCAAGGGCTGCGGGTGGTGGACTCCTCCATCTTCCCGACCATCCCCAACGGCAACCTCAACGCCCCCACCCTGATGGTGGCCGAGCGCGCCGCGGATCTGATCCTCGGCAAGGCGCCGCTCGCGGCACTGCCGGTCGAGGTGGGGCTGGCCGAATGCTGGCAGGAGAAGCAGCGCCCCCGGGCGCCGGTGCGTGCCCTGGCCTGAGGGTTCACCACAACGACACTGGGTGCAGAGAGCACCCTATCGCGGCAGTTCGTCAGTCTTTACCTATCGCCGGGCCCTCTGTGCGCTGGCGATAGTTAAGTCCTGATCCCGCGTCCATCCCTTCCCCCGCCGCCGTGGGGTAGGGGAAGCCATGGCCGCAGGAAGCCGAACTGCCCACCTTGAACATCACAATGCAATGACAAGGAGCACCTATGTTTGGTCACGAAATGGATAGCGCGGTAGGTCAGTCATGACGGCCTGGCTCAGTGCGGGGATCCTCTTTACCTTTGCCGCCATCGCGTTTGTCCTCTATCGCTGGGGCAATATCCGCTGCATCGGCACCACGCCGGTGCGCACCTTCACCTTCATCGCCATCTTGTTCACCTCCGGCTTGGACGTGGGACTCATCATGTTTCCGCTCACCGAGTTTGCAGGGTATGCCGATCTTCAGGGGAGCCCGGAGTACGGCTTCACCAATCCGCTCGCCATCGAGTTCGGCTACTGGGGTTTTCTCATCTGGGGTTTCTACTTCCTGACTTGTTTCTATTTTTGCGTGATAGAACCCAGAGTGAAGTTCTTTGAGCTGGCACCGGTGAAGTTCCTCAACAACCTGGTGATCATCGGCACCTGCGCCTTCACCGCCTATCTGCTGCTGAGCAACCTGCCCTGGTACCTGCCCCAGATAGGGGATGGCGAGAGCCTGGTGGCGAGTTTTTACCTGCTCGTGCTGGTGGTGATAGGGCTCTCCATCTATTCGAGCACCAGTCTGAAGTTTGTGCGGATCCTGAGCCTGGGCACCACGAGCTGCTTCATCGCCCTGATCGCCCTGATGTGGGGCGCCGCCTTCCTCACCCCGGCGGGCAGCCCTGGAGACTTCGTCGCCACCCTGGCGCTGGTGGGGGGCTACTTCCAGCATCTGGATCGTTTCGTGCTGCCCCTCAATGATTACCACGCCTTTTATCTCTATTGGTGGTTCTCCTGGAGCATCATGATCGGCCAGTTCACCGCCCGCTTCGTCGGTGGCCTGCGCACCTGGCAGCTGCTGGGGGCCATGCTGGTGTTCCCCTCCCTGGCCATCGCCGTCTGGTTCGCCGTGCTCTACTACTACCACGAGCAGGGACTGTCGACCGCCGGCTTCTTCAACTGGGCCATGGTCGCCGTAGGGATCACCATGGTGATCAACTCCCTCGACTCCCTGATCCGCCTCTACACCGACAATCTGGGGTTGACGACCCAGCGGCTCGGCTCATGGCGCTACTTCGGGCTCAACCTGCTGATGCTGGCCGGCCTGACCCTGCTGTTCCAGCTCGATTTTCTCGAGATCCAGTGGGTCGGTGCCCTGGTGATAGGGCTCTTCTTCGCCTGCTTCGGCTACATCCTCAGGTACAGGTTCAACGAGGTGCGCAGCATTGAGGGGGCACCGAAAGAGAATCGCCTCGATTACGGCAAGATAGAGCTGGCGGGGTGAGCAGAGGGGCGGCGGGCTGTCAGTGTCGCCCCGACCGCGAAAAAACAAAAGGCCCGCTCGATTGAGCGGGCCTTTCAAATTTGGCTCCTCCTACTGGACTTGAACCAGTGACATACGGATTAACAGTCCGCCGTTCTACCGACTGAACTAAGGAGGAAGAGTTGGTGCCCAGAGACGGAATCGAACCGCCGACACGGGGATTTTCAATCCCCTGCTCTACCGACTGAGCTATCTGGGCAACGGCGCGCATTAAACCCTTTCTGGACTGAGGTGTCAACCTTGCACCCCCAGTTTCTGGCATGTTTTTGCATAGGGTGAACCAAGTGGCGAGATACTGTGCAAGGAGCCCCTGACTCCACACCGGGAGCCGGTTGTCGATACCGAAGGACCTCCGGTCGTCAGATCCTCAGCGTCCCTGTGCAGAAGAGAAGTGATGGTGTTTCGGCGGGTGACTTCAGATTTATTGCGCCGAGCATCACAAAAAAAATCTTGGTTATATATTGGAATGAGACTCTGGTGGGGCTCATTCCCAAGTTCGCAAATCACGATCACCCCAGCCAATCAGGAGCGTTTGTTATGAAATCCAAAAGTGCCTCGTTTTAGCTAGGCCATCAAGGCCTAGGACGGTAACGATATCAAAGACCCGTTTTCCTGTAGATCGCAATGCGACCGTGATCATTAAATGTATAGGGTTGGTGCTTTACCGGGTTTTTTACAAGGACTCTGCGGTCGCAACCACGTTTTCCACGGTAAAGCCAAATTCCTTGAACAGCAGCTCGGCCGGAGCGGACTCACCGAAGGTGCGCATGCCGATGATCTTGCCGCCAAAGCCCACGTACTTGTACCAGTAGTCGGCGATGCCGGCTTCGATGGCGACACGTTTGGTGACGGAAGACGGCAGGACGGACTCCTTGTACTCGGCGGACTGGGCGTCGAATACGTCGGTACAGGGCAGAGAGACCACGCGCACGGCACGGCCCTTGGCGGTCAGCTGCTCATAGGCGGCAACGGCCAGCTCTACTTCGGAACCGGTGGCGATCAGGATCAGCTCCGGCGTACCGGCGCAATCCTTCAGCACGTAACCACCCTTGGCGGTGTCGGCCAGCTGCTGGGCAGTGCGGTCCATCTGGGCCAGGTTCTGACGGGAGAAGATCAGGGAGGTCGGGCCGTCGGTACGCTCGATGGCGTGTTTCCAGGCGATGGCGGACTCTACCTGGTCACAGGGACGCCAGGTGCTCATGTTCGGGGTCAGGCGCAGGGAGGCGATCTGCTCGACCGGCTGGTGAGTCGGGCCATCTTCACCCAGACCGATAGAGTCGTGGGTGTAGACGAAGATGGCGCGCTGCTTCATCAGGGCGGCCATGCGCAGGGCGTTGCGGGCGTACTCCATGAACATCAGGAAGGTGGCGCCGTAGGGGATGAAACCACCGTGCAGGGCGATGCCGTTCATGATGGCGGACATGCCGAACTCGCGCACGCCGTAGTGGATGTAGTTGCCGGAGGCATCGTCGTTGGTCAGGGACTTGGAGCCGGACCACATGGTCAGGTTGGACGGAGCGAGATCCGCGGAGCCGCCCATGAATTCCGGCAGCAGCTTGCCGAAGGCTTCCAGGGCGTTCTGGGAAGCCTTGCGGGTCGCGATCTTGGCCGGGTTGGCCTGCAGGGTTTCGATGATCTTGGCGGATTCTGCGGCCCAGTTGGCCGGCAGCTCGCCAGTGGTGCGGCGCTTGAATTCGGCAGCCAGGGCCGGGTGAGCGGCTTCATAGGCGGCGAACTTGGCAGCCCAGTCGGATTCGAGCTTGGCGCCCTTCTCCTGACCGTTCCACTCGGCGGCGATGTCGGACGGGATGACGAAGGGCGCGTGGTCCCACTTCAGGAAGGCACGGGCGGCGGCGATCTCGTCGTTGCCCAGCGGTGCGCCGTGGCAGTCGTGAGAGCCGGACTTGTTCGGGGAGCCGTAACCGATGATGGTGCGGCAGCAAATCAGGGTCGGCTTGGTGGTCTGCGCCTTAGCGGCTTCGATGGCGGCGTTGATGGCTTCCGGGCTGTGGCCGTCGACGGCGGCAATCACGTGCCAGCCGTAAGCTTCGAAACGCTTGACGGTGTCGTCGGTGAACCAGCCTTCCACGTGACCGTCGATGGAGATGCCGTTGTCATCCCAGAACGCGATCAGCTTGCCCAGCTGCAGGGTACCGGCCAGGGAGCAGGCTTCGTGGGAGATGCCTTCCATCAGGCAGCCGTCGCCCATGAAGGCGTAGGTGTAGTGGTCGACGACATCAAAGCCCGGCTGGTTGAACTGCTCGGCCATGGCCTTCTCGGCGATCGCCATGCCCACGGCGTTGGTGATGCCCTGACCCAGGGGACCCGTGGTGGTTTCGACGCCCGGCGCGTAACCGTACTCCGGGTGACCCGGGGTGCGAGAGTGCAGTTGGCGGAAGTTTTTCAGATCCTCGATGGAGAGGTCATAACCGGAGAGATGCAGCAGGGAGTACAGCAGCATGGAGCCGTGGCCGTTGGAGA
>NZ_JBSTYM010000028.1:0-40475 GCF_054052445.1 Aeromonas crassostreae
GGGGCTGAGCCGGCGCATGAGGCTGGGCAAACACTAACCCACGTCACCAACGCAGCGGGGCGGGCTGGTGGCCGCCCCGTACACAGGTTGATCTCCTCAGGATGGCGAATAAGGGCCGCCCTGGGGATATTGCCGTCACCACGGGCCCTGGCCCGCCACTCAGGCCTGGCTCGCCTCTTCCCGGTTCTGCTTATTGCGATAAATGGGTGGATTGGGGGACTGATCTCCGGCAGGGCAGCCCTGAGCCCAGGCCCACCACTCACGTCATAGTCGTCTCTTCCCAGCTCTGCTTCTTGCGATAGATGGTCGAGGGACTGATCTCCAGCAGGGCCGCCGCCTTGGGGATGTTGCCGTCACAGCTGGCGATGGCCTGCTCTATGGTCTCCTTCTCCACCAGCCAGAGCGGGCGGATCGGGGCATTCGCCTGGGCGGGGGCAGAGCCGTCGGTCGCGGCGCTCAGGGCGACGCCGGCCTGCAGGCTGCGCCCTCCGTTGAGGGGCGGCGGCAGTATGGCCGGGCTCACCAGCTCGCTGTCGTTGAGCACCACTATGTTGCGCACCACGTTTTGCAGCTCGCGCACGTTGCCGGGCCAGGGGTAATCGAGCAGCACCCGCGCCGCCTCGGCGTCGAAATCCTTGAAGCGCTTGTTCTCTTCCCTGGCGTAGCTCTGCAGCAGGTTGCGCGCCAGCAGCAGTATGTCCTCGCCACGCTCGCGCAGGGGGGGCAGGCTGAGGGGGATCACATGGAGTCGATAGTAGAGATCCTCGCGAAAGCGCCCCGCCTTCACCTCGGCCAGGGGATCTCGGTTGGTGGCGCAGACGAAACGCACATCCACCGTCTCCAGCTTGCCGCTGCCGACCCGTTGCAGGGTCCCGGTCTGGATGAAGCGCAGCAGCTTGCTTTGCAAGTCGAGATCCATCTCGCAGATCTCGTCCAGAAACAGGGTGCCACCATCGGCCAGGCTGGCGGCCCCCTTGCGATCCCCCTGGGCCCCGGTAAAGGATCCCTTCACGTGGCCGAAGATCTCGCTCTCCATCAAGTCATGGGGAATGGCGGCGCAGTTGAGGGCGATGAAGGGGCGCTCGCTGCGGGGGCTGCACTGGTGAATGGCCTCGGCGCACACCTCCTTGCCGGTGCCGCTCTCCCCCGTGATGAACACGGTCGCCTTGCTCGGCGCCGCGCTCTCTATGATGCGATAGACCGCCTGCATCGGCAGGGAGGCGCCGATGAAACCGGCGAAGGAGCTGCGCTCGAAGTTCTCCCGGTATTGGGCCACCAGGAAGCTGAGCTGCTGATGGTTGACGGCGTTGCGCACCGTGGCGCACAGCCGCTTGCCATCGAAGGGCTTGGTCAGAAAATCGAAGGCCCCCAGCCGCATCGCCTCCACCGCCACGTCCACCGAGCCGTGCGCCGTGATCACCACCACGGCGCTGGGCAGCTGCTGCTCGGTGATCTGCTGCAAGATGTCCATCCCGGACATGTCCGGCAGCTCCAGATCGAGCAGCACCACGGTCGGCGGCTGGGCCAGCATCAGCTCGATGGCCCGCTGCCCGCAGTCGGCGGACATGACCTCATACCCCTCCTGACGCAGGTACTGTTCATAGACCACGGCCAGGCTGCGGGTGTCTTCCACCAGCAGTACGCGAGGTTTGTTTTCCGCCACGGCGATTCATCCTTGCGATTGATTTGCTTATCTATTTTGCTGGGCTATCGCCACGGACTCAAGCCTGCGATCGCCTCTTTCTTGTACTCTGGCCGACCAGCACCCATAAAAACGGCCCCCGAAGGAGCCGTTTCGCCTCTTACCCGTCGCCTTACTGCTTGGCGGCGGCATCCCCTTCGGCGGCCGGCGCCTCGATGGCGAGCAGCTCGACATCGAATTCCAGCACGGCGTTGGCCGGGATGGAGCCGGCACCATGCTCGCCATAGGCCAGCTTGGAGGGCAGGAAAAACTTGAACTTGGAGCCAACAGGCATCAACTGAACCCCTTCGGTCCAACCCGGGATCACCTGGTTGAGCGGGAAGGTGGCCGGCTCGCCGCGATCGACGGAGCTGTCAAACTTGGTGCCGTCGATCAGGGTGCCGGTGTAGTGCACCTTGACCACGTCGGTGGCCTTGGGCTTGGCGCCCTCGCCCATCTTCTCGACCCGATACTGCAGGCCGGACTCGGTGCTCTTCACCCCTTCTTTCTTGGCGTTGGCGGCCAGGAACGCTTCACCCTTCTTCAGGTTCTCCTCGGCGTCCTTGTCGGCCTTGGCCTTGGTCAGCTCGTTGATCTTGGCGTCATAGGCCTGCAGTACCTTCTGGATCTCTTCATCCTTCATGTCCGCCTTCTTGTCCAGACCGTCGGTCACCCCCTTGAGGATGACGGCGTTATCCAGCTGGATACCGAGCTCTTGCTGACGCTCCAGAGTGTTGGCGATATAGCGACCCATGGAGAGGCCAATTGCATAACCAGATTGCTCCTCAAAGCTCTTGGCATCCGCCTTGGGCGCCTCTGCCGGCTGGCTGGCTTCTGCCTTGACCTCTGCGGTGTTGGTTGCAGCAGGTTTCTCATCTTTTTGGCAAGCAGTCAGACCAACGGCAACCGCCGCGGCCAGCAGGGACACCTTCAGAAAATTGTTCATCAGTTTCTCCAAAACTCTAAATACCGCTCTCGGTTCCTTCGTGAAATGAGAGGTTTATCGTGATAAGCGCCTTATACTAACGCCGGGATCCCAGGTAACGAAAGCATGAGACAGGAAAAATGATAAAAAGTGCCATTTATCTGATCGGGGTTTGTCTGATACTGACAGGCTGCGATGCCGAGCCCACCTCGGATCGCCAGATCCCCCTCTCCAGCGCCGGTGCGGTGAGCGCCGATCTGAGCCCGGATGGCAAGCTGGCCCTGGTCTCCAGCCTGGAGCAGGGCACCCTGGCCTGGGATCTGGAACACGACCGGCAGCTGTGGCGCTGGCGCCTGTCGGACAAGGCGCAGGAGCAGGTCTTCATCACCCGCTTCGGCCCGGGGGCCAGTCATGCGGTGATCGCGAGCCTGGAGACCTTCGCCATCTGGCGGCTCGACAACGGCCAGGCCCAGGGCTACTACTCCCTGCCCGAATCCAAACTGCGCGACATCGCCATCTCGAGCGATGGCCGCGCCGTGCTGATCGGCCGCGAGGATGGCAAGGCCGAGCTGGTGGACACCCAGAGCGGGCGCCGGATACAGTTTCTCGGCCATACCGAGCAGGTCAACAGCGTGGATCTCTCCCCCAATGGCCGCTACGCCCTGACCGGCGGCAACGACTACAGCGCCTACCTGTGGGATACCCAAAGCGGCCAAGTGCTGCATCGCTTCAATCACGAGGGCCGGGTGGTGATGGTACGTCTGGACGAGTCTGGCCGTTACGCCTTCACCGCCGACAGCCGCAGCGGCCGCATCTGGGATCTGGTCAGCGGCAAGGCCCTGAGCCGCCTCGACAAGTCATCCCGCTTCGAGGTCTACACCAGCGCCCGCTTCGCCAACCAGGGCAACTGGCTGATCACGGGCGCCCCGTCGCGCAAGCTCACCCTGTGGCGGGTCAAGGATGGCAAGGCCCTGGCCAACTGGCAGGTGGCTCCCCGCCCCGGGGTCAAACCGCCGAGCGCTGTGGTGTACGCCGCCGCTTTGCGCGACAATGGCCACCTCGTCAGCGCCAGCTCCAGCGGCCTGGCGGAAATCTGGACCATCAAGTAAGGACCTAAAGGCCCATGAGTCAGCAACTTAACGATCGCATCGAGACCCTGGAAAGCCGCCTCGCCTTCGCCGAGTACACGGTGGAGCAGCTCAATGACGAGGTCACCACCCAGGGCCGCGAACTGGATCGACTCAAGCACCAGATCCAGCTGCTGGTAGATAAACTGCAGGGCGTGCAGCCGAGCCAGATCGCCAGCATGGCCGAAGAGACGCCGCCACCCCACTACTGAGCCCGCCCCTTCGCCCAATAAAAAAACCCGCGTCTGTCGCGGGTTTTTTCATCATGGGACCAGGCCCGGGATCAGTGCTGGTGGCCCTTGCCACCGCAGCCGCCGCCACCGCAGCAACCGCCCTGCTCCTCGGCGTCATCATGGCTGTGGCCATGGTGACCGCCGCCACAGCAGCCGCCCTCATGATCATGGTCGTGATCATGGTGATGACCGTGGTCATGGCCGCAGCCACCGGCACCGTGCACATGGCCATGAGCCAGCTCTTCTGCGGTCGCGGCACGCACCTCTTTGACTTCCACCTTGAACGCCAGGGTCACGCCGGCCAGCGGGTGGTTGCCATCGACCTTGACGAAGGATTCGGAGACTTCCACCACGGTCACCGGGCGGTGGCCGTCGTCGGTCTCGGCGACGAACGTATCCCCTTCGGACACTTCCATGCCGTCGAACAGCTCGCCCGGCACTTCTTGTACCAGGGTCTCGTCGTATTCACCGTAAGCCTGGGCCGGTGCCAGGGTCACTTCGAAGGCATCGCCCACACTGCGCCCTTCCAGCTCGGCTTCGAGGCCGGAGACCAGATAGCGAGTGCCGTGCAGATAGACCAGAGGCTCCTTGCCGATGGTGCTGTCGATGACTTCACCGTGCTCGTCGGTGACCGTGTATTCCAGCGTAACTACGCTCAGGGGAGCTACTTTCATGTCAGTGATCCTGCGAATGAGAGAAAAAACCGCCCCAGAATACCCTAAAATGCGGGGCAAGCATATGGCGCGACCCGAGCCCGAGCCGAAGGGGCTGCGCCTGGGCGCCATCATTCCGGCCGGAAGACGCCGATCACCTGCTCCGCCTGACGGCTCGCCTCGGCCACCGCCTCCTGGGTCTGCACCTGGGTATCGCCACACTGGACGCAGGTCACCTTCTCGACTCCATGCTCCAGATACAGCATCATGGTGTCAATTTTGCCGCACGCCGGGCATGTCGCCCCGGCAATGAAGCGTTTTTTACGTCTGGTTTCCATTTTTGTTACCTCCGGGCAGCATCATATCAGGATTTACTCATGCATCACGCCATCGAATGTCAGCATTTTTCCCCCCGCTACCTGCACGCCGGTGCCCGCAAGCGAGCCCCCATGGGCCAGTTGCTGCATCTGGTTCAGGGGGCGGCCCTGCTGCGCCTTGGCCAGCATGAACTGCTGATCCCCGCGGGCAGCGCCTTCTGGCTGCCGGCCGAGGCGCTGGCGGCCTTCACCCCCCTGGCCGATTGCCGCTATGTCCGCGTGCGCTGCTCCCTGCGTCTGCCCCAACCGAGCCAGGCGGGCTGGCTGACGCCCGGCCCCCTGCTCAGCAGCCTGCTGGCGAGCCTGGCCGATTGGCAGCGACCACGGGAGTGGCAGGGCCCCTATGGCCAGCGGCTGCAGGTGATCCACGATGAGCTGCTGCATCATGCGCTCCAGCCTCAGGCCCATGGCGAGCTGCAGCTGGCCTGGCAGGCCCTGGCCCGGGGAGAGGAAGGGGCCGAGGCCGCCTGGAACCGGCTGGGCGGCGCCCTGGTCGATGCCGATGCCCTCGCCAGCCAGTGGCAGCTGGTGCAGGCCCTGCGCCTGCTCAAGGGGGGCAACAAGGCGGCCACCCTCGCCGGCAAGCTGGGCCTGGCCCCGGCGGCGCTGGAGCAGGCCAGCCAGCGCTGGCTCGGTTGCCCCCTCGCCGACGGCCAGCCTGGATGAGGGAGAACCCTGGCAGCGCCCAGGGAAGATTACAGATTTTCCGAGCGCGGTCGCTAACAGTGCAGGGCCATCTTGCATGAACCCGGGCCCGCACCGTTTTGCCCTTATTTTCTTGACCACAGGACTTTTGCCATGAAAAGCAAGGCCAACCAATCCCAGGGGATGTTGCTGTTTCACCTCGCCGCCCGACAGTCATTCGCCATCGGCACCCTCAAGGTGAAGGAGATAGTGCCCTATACCCGATTGACCGCCCTGCCCCACGCTCATCCGACCGTGCTCGGCGCCGCCAACATGCGCGGCACCACCATCCCCGTCATCGACATGGCGATGGCGGTGGGCTATCGACGCATCAGCGAGGAGGAGATGGCGAACTGCTTTATCATCATCACCGACTGTCGTCGTACCCTGGTGGGTTTTCTGGTGCGGGGCATTGACAAGATCACCGAGTGCAACTGGCGCGACATAGAGCCCCCTCCCGCGGCCCTTGGCAACAATGTGTTCGTGACCGGGGTGACCCGGGTGGGGGATCAGCTGATCCAGCTGCTCGATGTGGAGCTGATCCTGTCGCGGGTCTATCCGGACGACCCCAGCCACCTCTACCCCGTGCTGACCGACGTGCAGCGCGAGCGCATCAAACCGATGCGGATCCTGCTGGTGGACGACTCCGCGGTGGCCCGCAAGCAGCTCACCGCCGCCCTGGATTACATCAACATCCCCTATGAGGTGTGCACCAATGGCCGGGATGCCCTGACCCTGATGCAGGAGCGCGCCAGCCAGGGCACCCCCATCGACATCCTGGTGAGCGACATAGAGATGCCGGGGCTCGATGGTTACGAGCTGGCATTCGAGGCCCAGAATGATGCCCGCCTGGCCCGGGCCTACATCATCCTGCACACCTCGCTGTCGAGCGAGATCAGCGTCGAGCAGGCCCATCAGGTCGGTGCCCACGAGGCGCTCACCAAGTTCGAGGCCAATGAACTGGTCCAGGCCATGTTGCGCGGCGCCGAGCATCATGACAGCCTGGTGAACCAGCCCTGAGCCGGCCGGGATCAAGATGCTGACCGAGAGCCATTTTCGCGCCCCCTGGTGGGCCCGCAACCCCCACCTGCAGACCATATTGCCCAAGTGGCTGCGCCGCAGGCCGGCGCGCTACGTCGCCGAGCGTTTCGAGCTGGCGGACGGCGACTTCGTCGATCTCGCCTGGAGCGGCCCCATCAGCCCGGATGCCCGCCCGCTCATCGTGCTGTTTCACGGGCTGGAGGGCAGCGTGGAGTCCCACTATGCCCGCGGCATGCTGCAACACCTGCAACGTCGGGGCGACCAGGCGGTGCTGATGCACTTTCGCGGCTGCAGCGGCGAGCCCAACCGTCATCTGGGGGCCTATCACTCGGGCGCCATCGAGGATGCCCAGGCCCTGATCGCCGAACTCGCCCGCCGCTTCCCGGGCAAGCCGCTGCTGGCGGTGGGTTACTCCCTGGGGGGCAACATGCTGGTCAACCTCCTGGCCCGGGCCTGCCCTCCCGCCCTCAAGGCGGCGGCCGTGATCTCGGCCCCCATGCGGCTCGATGCCTGTTCGCACCGGATCAATCAGGGCTTTTCCAGGGTCTATCAGCGCTACCTGCTCGGCACCATGCGCGCCCACCTGCTGCGCAAGCTGGCGCGCCATCCCCAGGCCCCGTTTCGGGCCAGGGACATCAGGGCCATTCGCACCCTGCACGAGTTCGACCAGAAGGTGACGGCTCCCCTGCACGGATTTGACAGCGCCGAGCACTACTATCAGAGCTGCTCCGGGCTGTCGCTGCTGGCCCGGATCCCGGTGCCGACCCTGATCCTCCACGCCGCCGACGATCCCTTCATGACCCGGGAGGTGATCCCGCGCCCGGAGCAGCTCTCACTCCAGGTGCGTTATGAGCTGAGCCAGCAAGGCGGCCATGTGGGCTTCGTCTATGGTCCCCCCTGGCGACCCCGCTTCTGGCTGGAGGAGCGGCTCGGCCAGTGGCTCGACGAGCAGGAATAGCAGTACTCTCCCAGGAGCAATGCAAAAGACCGGCTCGCGCCGGTCTTCTTGTTTCTGTCTTCTCGGGGTGTCGCCGTCAGATCTTCTCTTCGAGCTTGGAGACCCAGTACTTGTTGTAGACGTGCACCGTGATCTCTTCCCTGTCGTGATAGAGCTGCTTGGCCTGGATCACGAAGGCGTTGTCGATCTGCTTGAGCAGATCCCGCAGCACCTCTATGTTGTGCACCGCCTCGGCATAGCGCTTCTTCATCGGCAGCTTGAGGTTGAACATGGCCTCCTGGCAGTCCCCTTCCCGGAACCAGTCCGCGATCATGTGGGTCACCCGCGCCGGCTTCTCCACCATGTCGCACACCAGCCAGTAGATGTTCTTCTTGCCGGGACGCCAGACGAAACCGTCGTCACGCAGGTGCTTCACCTGGCCCGTCTCCATCAGGGAGGGCGCCATGGTGCCGTTGTCCACCGCAGTCACCATCATGCCGCGACGCACCAGCTGATAGGTCCAGCCGCCGGGGCAGGCCCCCAGATCCACCGCCTTCATGCCGGAGGTGAGACGACGGCTCCACTCCTCCTTGGGCACGAACACATAGAAGGCCTCTTCCAGCTTGAGGCTGGAGCGGCTCGGTGCATCGGCCGGGCAGCGCAGGCGCGGTATGCCCATGTGGAATTCGGAGTTGTTGAAGGAGTAGGAGTAGCCCAGCAGCAGGTGATCGTTGGCCATGAAGAAGGCATGGAACACGGGGCGGTTGCCTGTCTCCTTCTTGGTCAGGATCTCGTTGCTGCGCAGGGCCTGGCGCAAGGGGACGGTGAACTTGCGGCAGAAGGCCGACAGCTCTTTCGCCTCGTTGGTATCGGCGGTTTCCACCCGCAGATCGCCACAGATGGTGTAATCACGGGCCGCTTCGATGATGGGGGAGATCCGATCCGCCACGTCCAGGTCCTTCAGTTCGTGGGTCACCACCAGCATCTGACGGATGAAGATGAGCTCACGGAACGGCAGCTTGCGCGCCAGCAGATCGGCCTGCTCCTCGTCATACAACTCGTATATCACGTAACCGCTGTCGTCCTTGACCCGGGCGAAACCGTAGCATTGCATGTTACTGGCACGCTCGGTGATCTCTGCCGCCGCCTCTTTCTCAAAACCGGGGCGGCAATAAAGCAGCAGATTATTCATTTTTTCCTCCAAGACGACAGCCCACCCAGACAAGGGCGGCCCATCCCAACATAAAACAGAGGCCACCGGCCGGGGTCACAAGCCCCAGCCCCTTGCTGCCAAGCAGCACCATGGCATAAATACTGCCGGAGAATCCCAGGATCCCCAGCGTGAACGCAACGCCCGCCACCGTCACGGCACGGCGGCGCGGTGCACACCAGCCCAGCATCAGCAGGGCCAGGGCATGAAAGAACTGATAGTTGACCGCGCTATGATACGCCGCCAGCTTGGCCGGCGTGACGCCGCTCGCCGCCAGGCCATGGGCACCATAGGCCCCCAGCATGGTTGCCGTCAGGCCAAACAGGCCGGCGAGCACCAACCAGACAGGATGAGTTCGCATCCAGACACTCCTTCTCGACAGGGAAAACGGATCAGATGGCCCCTGCCCCGATGAAGGCCCTGATATGGGCCGCCGCCTGCGCCAGGTTGTCCGACTCGGTCAAACCGCTCGCCTTGCGCGGCTTGAAACCGTGATCGCCATCGGTCAGCCAGCGCACATCGACCTTGGCACAGAAGGGAAAATCGGCCAGCTCGAGGCGGCTGCCGAAGCTGTCGCGCTCCCCTTGCAGCAGCAGGGTTGGCGTCGCGATCGTCTTGAGCACCTCGCCGCGCCAGGCATCGGGCTTGGCGGGAGGGTGGAAAGGATACCCGAGAACGAGCAATCCTGCAGCATTCACCTCATCGGCTATCTCGGCCGCCATCCGTCCCCCCATGGATTTGCCGGCCAGATAGAGCCGGGGATGGGCAAACTCGCGCACCATCTGGCGCCAATGATCCAGCAAGACCGGCTGCCGGTCCGGCGGCCTGCGCCTGCCGTCCTGGGCGCGCTTGTCCATGTAGGGGAAATTGAAGCGAATCACCTCAAGCTCGGGCCCCGCCAGCCGCCGTGACAGCTCGGCGAGAAAGGCGTGCTCCATGCCGGCGCCGGCGCCATGGGCCAGCAGGATGCGCACCGGGGCGTCCGCCGCCCCCTCCCGGATCGGATCAGGCATCGGCCAGCCTCGCCCGGCGACGGGCCTCTTCCTGCTCCACCAGCTCCAGCATCCAGTCGCGAAACGCCACTATCTTGCCCTGATCCGCCTGCTGCTCCTGACACACCAGGTAGAAGGCATTCTTGCTCACCAGCACCTGCTCGAACGGACAGATGAGGCGCCCTGCCTCGATCTCGGGCTGAGCCAGCACGCTGTGGCCGAGCGCCACCCCCTGACCATGGATCGCCGCCTGGATCACCATGGTGGAGTGGCTGAAGATGGGCCCCTGGTTGACGTTGGGCGCATCGATGTCGAGCTGGCGAAACCAGGCCTTCCAGTCGCGGCGGGAGGTGTCGTGCAGCAGGGTGTGACGGGTCAGATCCTCCGGGGTGCGCAGCGGCTTGGGGCCGGTCAGCAGCAGGGGGGAGCAGACGGGGATCAGGTATTCGGTGTGCAGCTTGTCACAGCGCAGCCCAGGCCAGTTGCCGCGGCCGTAGTAGATGGCCACGTCCACGTCATCGGTGAGGGCCCCCTCGTCCATGTCCACCGCCTTGATGCGCACGTCTATGTCGGGGTGGCGCTCGCTGAAACGCACCAGCCGCGGCACCAGCCACTGGATGGCGAAGCTCGGCTGCAGGGAGACGGTGAGGGCCCCCTTGGCGCTGCGGGCCAGCAGCTTGTCGGTGGCCTCCGAGATGGAGGCGAAGATGTCCTTGATGTCGAGGAAGTAGCCTTGCCCCTCCTCGGTCAGCAGCAGGGAGCGGTTCTTGCGCCGAAACAGCTTGATGCCAAGGTACTCTTCCAGCGCCTTGATCTGGTGGCTGATGGCAGCCTGAGTCACGAACAGCTCTTCGGCTGCCCGGGTAAAACTTAAGTGGCGCGCCGCCGCTTCGAAAGCCTTGAGCGCATTGAGCGGGGGTAAACGACGAGACATGACACCAGCCAACGATGAGTTTTTCTAATGGACGGCATTATAATTTGTCGGTTGCGGGCCGACCAGCGAATAAACATAATTCGCCCCGCAATCCGTTGTCATATGGCTCACTTTTTCTGCTCCGTGTGGTTCACATGTGCTTTTTGAGCCGGCTTCCGATTGTGGTGTTGTGTTTCTTCCTCTGCGGGAAGAGGGGTTTTGGCCGCAAGGTTTTGACCCAGTCTGTCATCTGAATGTGTTTGGCGCCTCCCATGGATGGCGCCTTTTTTTGTTGAAAAAATAATGGATTGGCTCCCCATGGTCCGCCGGGGTGCCGCCGTCACACCTTGAACTGACCGACCAGCTGCTGCTGTTGATCCGCCAGGGCGGCCAGGGCCCGGCTGTTTTGGGCCGCGCTCGCCGCCTGCTCGCGAATGCGGTGACTCACGTCGCGAATGTTGCTGACGTTACGGTTGATCTCATCGGCCACGCCGCTCTGTTCCCCCGCCGCCCTGGCTATCTGCTCGTTCATCTGGTGTATGGTGCCCACCGCATAGATGATCTGCTCGAGTACCCGCACCGAGGAGTCCACCTTGCCCAGGGTGAGATCCGCCTGGCTGTGACCGCTCATGATCGCCTTGACCACCCCCTGCGTGCCCGATTGCAGCTGATGGATGAGGGCCTGGATCTCGACGATGGCATTCTGGGTGCGACCGGCCAGGTTGCGCACCTCGTCTGCCACCACGGCGAAACCGCGCCCCTGCTCCCCGGCCCGCGCCGCCTCGATGGCGGCATTGAGAGCCAGCAGGTTGGTCTGCTCGGCGATGCTCTGGATCACGGTGAGAATGTCGTTGATGTTCTCGCTGTTGGCCGACAGTCGCTCCACCTCCGGCTTGGCCTCGCTGATCACCGCCATCAGCCTGGCCATGGCCTCCTGGGTATCGGCCACCACGAACTTGCCCTCCTGGGCGGCGCTGTCGGCCTCATCGGCCGCCGCCACCGCCGCCCTGGCATGGCCCGAGACCTGCAGAGCGGTGGCGCTGAGCTCCTCGAAGGCGGTCGCCACCAGATCCACCTCCTGGTACTGGGCCTGCATCCCCTCGCTGGTGCTGTCAGCCACCACGGCGGCCTCGGCGGCACTGGCCCGGGTGCCGCCCACCGTGGTGATGATGTCGCCTATGGTGACCTGCAGCTTGTCGAGGAAACCGTTGAAACCATCGGCCAGCTCGCCAATCTCGTCACTGCGCTGGATATCGATGCGCTGGGTGAGGTCCCCTTCCCCCGAGGCGATGTCCTTGAGTCGCGCCACCACGGCGCGGATGGGGGCCACGATGCGATGGGCCATCCACCAGATAAACAGCAGGGCCCCCAGGGTGATGGCCCCCCCGACCCCGAGCTGAGACCAGACGCTGTTCCTGGCCTGGGCCGCCAGCTCTCCTTGCAGCTGGTTGGCCGAGGCCAGCACCACGGCGCGGGGCAGATCGATATAGATGCCCCAGCGCTGGGAGGTGCCGCGCATGGCGACCGGCATGAAGCTCTGCAGGCTGGCGCCATCCTGGCTCCACTGGGTGAGGGGCTGGCCCTGACGCAACCAGCCACCGATCTCGGTCAGCAGTGCCTGATCCTGGGCGCCGGGCACCTCCCCGGGGCGGATGTCAAACCCGGCAGCGCCCGCCACCCGGCCACCCTGGCTCAGCAGCAAGATACGCCCCTGGCCCTGATAGAGGGTCTGCTCCATCTCGTGCACCAGCGTCTGCAACCTGGCCAGGGAGATGTCCATGCCGACCATGCCAAGCAAGGCCCCCTCTTCGCGCAGCGGCGTGGTGACCGAGGTCATCAGCACCTGCTCGCCCCCCACGTCGTCCAGATAGGGCTCGAGCAGGCAGAGCGCCTGCTCCCGCAGGCTGCAGCGATACCACTCATTCTGGGGCGTGCCGAACTCATCCGGGCTGGCATCATTGAGGGTCGCCTCGTCCATCACCTCCAGGCTCACCTTGTCCCCCACATGGGCCCAGTAGCTGGAGAAGCGCCCCTTGTCGTTGGAACCCAGCTCGGTCGAGCCCTGGTAGTTGGCATCTTCCCCATCCAGTTGATCCGGCTCGAAGATGGCGTAGGCGCCGATGAGGTTCGGGGAGTGGGTGACCGCGCTGTGCAGCTGCTGGTTGATGGCGCCACGCAGCGCCTCGGAGTGGGTGAAGTTGTCGGCGGCGTTCTGGCGCTGGAACAGCAGGCTCTGGGCCAGCAGGGTGGCCCTGAAGTAGGCTTCGTCCAGATAGCTGGTGATCCTGGCCGCCTGCTCGGAGCCCATGGCCTGCATCCAGCGGGTGGCAGCGAGCTCGGCCTCCGTGGTGGTGGATCTCATCACCTCCTCTTGCATGCGCGAACCGGTGTAGAGGGAGGAGACCACCAGGGTGGCGGCACTCAGCAACAGGGAGCAGCCCGCAATCAGGGTAATGCGCCCCTGGACCGAGAGAGAAAACATGCGAAAGATCCTTTTAGTGCAGTCGTCTTCAGGTTATCGGTGGCAACAACAAAAACTTAACCTCCCGTATCGAGATCCAGGCTGAGCTGGTTCACCTCTCCCTCCCTCGGCAGGCCCACCACCAAACCCAGGAGCCGTATGGGTTTTCCCTCCGCCCGTGCCAAGCCTTCATGGAGCAGATCGTGGAACAGGGTGGCCGAGTAGCCACCGTGGCTGCGGTAGACGCTGGTCTGCTGGAAATCGGCAAACTTGAGCTTGATCCCCTGCCCCATGATCTGGTCGGCCGGGCAACGCTGGCCAAAGCGCAGCTCCAGTTCGGGGATGAGTCGGCTGAGCACGGCCCAGCAGGCCGCCTCGTCATGGACATCCGCGTCCAGGGTGGTTTCCACCCCTATGGTCTTGCGCACCCGGGTCGGCTGCACCTGGCTGTCGTCGTGCCCCCAGATCCGCTCGGCCAGCATGGCCCCCAGCTTGCCAAAGCGCCCCTTGAGCTCCTCGTCACTGAGCTGGCGCGCATCCTCGCACAGATAGAGTCCCTGCAACTCGAGCCGCTCCGCCGTCTTGCGCCCTATCCCCGGGATCTTGCCAAGGGGCAGGTTGCGCACGAACTCATCCACCTCCTGGGGGGCGATGACGAAGAGGCCATCCGGCTTGCGGCGCTCGCAGGCGAGCTTGGCCAGAAACTTGTTGGGCGCCACCCCGGCCGAGGCGGTCAGCCCCAGCTCGGCTTTGATGGCGGCGCGGATTTCCGTCGCCATCAGGGTCGCGCTGCCGCCGCAGTGGGGGCTGGCGCTCACATCCAGATAGGCTTCATCCAGGGAGAGGGGCTCCACCAGATCCGTGTAGCGGTGGAAGATGGCCTGGATCCGGGTCGAGGTCTCCTTGTAGAGGGCCATCCGTCCCGGCAGCAGCACCAGGGGCGGACAGAGCTTGCGCGCCAGGGCGGTGGGCATGGCAGAGCGCACCCCGAAGCGGCGCGCCACATAGTTGCAGGTGGAGATGACCCCCCGCCGGTCCGCCGCGCCGCCGATGGCCAGCGGCACCTCCCGCAGGGCCGGGTTTTCGCGCATCTCGACGGCGGCGAAGAAACAATCCATATCGATGTGAATGATCTTGCGCATGACACTGTACAAATAAACAGTTGATAACCCCATGCTACCCCAGCGCGCCCCTGGATGCCATGCCGGATCCGCGCATGACGCGACCTGGGATGCCCCAATCCCTTCCCCTCGTGCCGGCGCGGCTCAGGAGAGCCCCATTCAGGGGGCCATAGGGGAACCACGGATGCCAGTGAACTAGTCTGCAAGACGCGACAAGGGAAGATTCGGGAGGCGATATGAAGAGAGGATGGCAATATCGGGGGCTGATCGCGGGCTTGTTGCTCTGGCCCATGCTGGGGAGTGCCAAGCTGCATCCCACCGCCGAGTGCCGCTGGTTGCACGACAGGATACTCATACTCAAGCAGAGCATTGCCAGGGGAGATACCCTGGGCACCCGGGAAGAACTGGCCCGCTGGCAGCGGGAGTACCGGGAGAAGGGGTGCACCCGCTACGACTACTGACGGGGCTCCGGCCCTAGGGGTCAAAAAGCCAGGCCATCCGGAGATGGCCTGTTTGCAATCAGATGATCCTGTGCTCTTCCAGCATCTTGCGGCGAGCCTCTTCCTTGGCCATCTTCTGCTTGCGATTGTCGCAGGGTTCCGGACAGTCGCACTCCTTCTCTATCCCTATGGTGCCAAGGCCGCCACAGGAGCCGGAGATGCTCTTCTTCTGGAAGATGTAACCGATGGCCATGCCGACCACCACCAACAGAAACACCCCGAAGGTGATCAGAAAAATCTGCATATTCAATCCTTACCCCTGATTGCGGGTCAGAAATGGCTGGAAGGCGGGAGAGTAAGTCTCCTCGAACCCTTCATCCGTCTTGGTCACCATGAAGATGGCCAGCCCCTGTTCGGTGGCATAGGCCATGCCCTTCTCGGGCCCCATCACGGTCAGCGCCGTGGCCAACCCATCTGCGGTCATGCAGGAGGGGTGGACCACTGTCACCGACACCAGTCGATGGTGGATGGGCTTGCCGGTGGCGGGATCTATGGTATGGGAGAAACGCTGACCATCCATCTCGTAATAGTTGCGATAATCCCCCGAGGTGGCAACCCCGTTGTCACCGACCTGGATCACCTCCTGTACCGAGCCCAGATTGGCGGTCGGCTTCTCGATGGCGACGCGCCAGGGGTGACCCTTGCCGTTGACGCCATTGAGGCGTAGCTCGCCGCCTATCTCCACCAGGTAGTTGCGCGAGCCCCTGGCTTCCAGGTACTCGGCCACCTTGTCCACCCCGAACCCCTTGGCGATCGAGGAGAGATCCACATAGAGATCCGGGATGTCCTTTTGCAGGGTATCGGCATCGGCCGAGGTGATCACGTGCAGATTGCCCAACCCCGTCTTCTGCCGGGTCTGGGCGATCAGCTCGTCGGACGGCACCTTGGTCGGCCGCTTGTCCGGGCCAAAGCCCCACAGGTTGACCAGGGGGCCCACGGTCACGTCCAGCGCGCCCCGGGTCTCGCGGCCCAGATGGAGGGACTCGGTCACCACGCGGGCGGTATCGCGAGAGACCACCACGGGCCGGTTGTCACGGCTCTGGTTGAAACGCGACAGCTCGGACTCGGGCCGGTAGGTGGACATCTGATCGTTCACCCGCTCCAGCAGCGCATCGACCTCGGCCTGGAAACCGGCTTCGTCCTGGATGGCATCGTCCGCCACCTTGATGGAGTAGTAGGTGCCCATGGTGCTGCCGGTGATGTGGATCTCCGGATGGGTCTTGACGTTCTCCTGGCCGCACCCCGCCAAGAAAAAGGCTAGCCCGAAGGCTAGCCAGGTCTTTACAACACTGTGCATGGATTAACCACCAAAGTCATCCAGGAGGATGTTTTCGTCTTCAACGCCGAGGTTTTTCAGCATGTTGATGACGGCCGCGTTCATGACGGGAGGCCCACACATGTAGAACTCGCAATCTTCCGGCGCCTCATGGTTCTTGAGGTAGTTCTCGAACAAGACGTTGTGGATGAAGCCGGTGTAGCCATCCCAGTTGTCTTCCGGTTGCGGATCCGACAGGGCGACGTGCCACTGGAAGTTGTCGTTCTCGGCGGCCAGCATGTCGAAGTCTTCGACATAGAACATCTCGCGCTTGGAACGGGCACCGTACCAGAAGCTCATCTTGCGACTGGTCTTCAGGCGACGCAGCTGGTCGAAGATGTGGGAGCGCATCGGCGCCATGCCGGCACCACCACCGATGAACACCATCTCGGCGTCGGTGTCCTTGGCGAAGAACTCGCCGAACGGACCCGAGATGGTCACCTTGTCCCCGGCCTTGAGGCTGAAGATGTAGGAGGACATCTGGCCGGGAGGAGCGGTCCAGTTGCTGGGGGGCGGGGTCGCGATCCGCACGTTCAGCATGATGATGCCGAACTCTTCCGGATAGTTCGCCATGGAGTAAGCACGAATGATCGGCTCCTTCACGGTGGACTCCAGATCGAAGATCTTGAAGCGATCCCAGTCACCACGATACTCCTCGGGAATATCGAAGGTGTTGTACTTGACGTGGTGAGCCGGGGCTTCGATCTGGATATAACCACCGGCGCGGAACGGCACGCTCTCGCCATCGGGGATCTGCAGCTTGAGCTCCTTGATGAAGGTGGCCTTGTTGTCATTGGAGATGACGGTACATTCCCACTTCTTCACCCCGAAGATCTCTTCCGGCAGTTCGATGTCCATGTCGGAACGTACGGTGACCTGGCAGGCCAGACGCTCGCCATGACGGGCCTCGCCCTTGCTGATGTGATCCAGCTCGGTCGGCAGAATGTCGCCGCCACCGGATTTCACCCGCACCTTGCACTGACCGCAGGAGCCGCCGCCGCCGCAGGCGGAGGAGACGAAGATACCGCTGCCGGCCAGCACGCCGAGCAGCTTGCCACCCGCCGGGCTGGTGACAGCCTTGGCCGGGTCGCCGTTGATGCTGATTGTCACGTCACCCGCGGTCACCAGCTTGGACTTGGCGAACAGAATGACTGCCACCAAGGCCAGCAGGATCACGGTGAACATGACCACACCCAGAATAATTTCCATTTATGATTCCTTTTCCGATTACAGGGAAATACCAGAGAAGGACATAAAGCCCAGCGCCATCAGACCCGCGGTGATGAAGGTGATGCCCAGACCGCGCAGGCCGTCCGGCACATCGGAGTACTTCATCTTCTCGCGGATCCCCGCCATCGCCACGATGGCCAGCATCCAACCGGCACCCGAGCCCACGCCATAGACCACAGACTCCACGAAGTTGTAGTCACGCTGCACCATGAAGGAGACGCCACCGAAGATGGCGCAGTTCACCGTGATGAGCGGCAAGAAGATGCCGAGCGCGTTGTAGAGGGCCGGGAAGTACTTGTCCAGGGCCATCTCCAGGATCTGTACCAGGGCCGCGATCACACCGATGAAGGTGATGAAGCTCAGGAAGCTCAAGTCCAGACCGGAGACCAGGGCACCGTCTTTCAACACGAAGTTGTAGATCAGGTTGTTGGCCGGTACGGCGATGGTTTGCACCACAACCACGGCAATGCCCAGACCCATGGCAGTCTTGACCTTCTTGGATACCGCCAGGAAGGTACACATGCCCAGGAAGAAAGAGAGGGCCAGGTTTTCGATGAAAATCGAACGAATCAACAGACTCAGATAATGTTCCATACCTTAATCCTTCGCCTCCACCTGCTTGGGATCCTTGGTGCGCACGCCCCAGATGATCAGACCAATGATGAAGAATGCACTCGGCGGCAGCAGCAGCAGGCCGTTGGGCACATACCAGCCACCATTGTTTACCAGCGGCAGCAGCTCGATGCCGAACCAGGTGCCCGAGCCCAGGATCTCGCGCACGGTGGCCACGGTCAGCAGCACGGCGCCATAGCCCAGGCCGTTGCCGATACCGTCCAGGAAGGAGGGCAGCGGGGCACTCTTCATGGCGAAGGCTTCGGCACGACCCATCACGATACAGTTGGTGATGATGAGGCCGACGAACACCGACAGCTGCTTGGAGATGTCATAGGCATACGCCTTGAGCACCTGGTCAACCACGATAACCAGGGATGCGATGATCGCCATCTGGGCGATGATGCGCACGCTGTTGGGGATCTGGTGACGGATCAGAGAGATGAACAGGTTGGAGAAGGCGGTGACCGACATGACCGCCAGGGTCATGACGAACGCCGTCTTCATCTGGCTGGTAACGGCCAGGGCGGAACAGACACCCAGCACCTGCAAGGCGATGGGGTTGTTACCGAGCACCGGCGTCAACAGCAGTTTTTTCATTGCGCTATTGTCAGCCATTGTTGAGTTCTCCTGCGCGGATCTTGGCAAGGAAAGGACCGAAGCCCTGGGGGCCCATCCAGAAATCGAACGAGTGCTGGACACCGTTGCTGGTCAGGGTGGCACCGGAGAGACCGTCGATCTCGTGCTCGGAACCTTCAGGGGCATGGCCCTTGATCACCCGCAGCGCAGGTTGGCCGGCCTGATCGAACAGCTTCTTGCCGACGAACAGCTCGCGCCAGGCCGGGTTCTCGACCTCACCGCCCAGACCCGGGGTTTCACCCTGGTCATAGTAGGTGATGCCCTTGATGGTCTGGCCATCGGCCGCGACGGCGACGAAGGCATACATGGTGGACCACAGACCCTGGCCGTACACCGGCAGGATGATGTTGTCGACCTTGCCTTCGCTGTCTTTGGCGAAGAACACCGGCATCAGCTTGGAGATCTGACGGATACCGGCCTTGTCGTCGGCAGGCGCCAGACGAGTGCTTTCGGCCGGGTTCTTGGCTGCCAGCTTGAAATCGAAGCCGTCGGCGTCGCCGTCAACGAATTCGCCCGTGGTCAGGTCGACCAGGCGCGCTTCAATCTTGTCACCATACAGCTTGCCGAGTTCGCTCTTGGCGATGCTGGCGGTATCGATGCCGGCAACGGAGAGGATGTTGCTCTGCTTGTCCAGCGCCTTGTTCAGCTGCTGGGCCGGACGCAGACCCACGGCGGCCACGGAGACCACGATGGAGCAGACCAGGCACAGGCCCGCCACTATGCTGACGGTACCGACGGTTGAATCTTTATTAAACGCCACGACTGATCCTCCGCTTGATGTTCGCCTGCGCCACGAAATGGTCAAACAAGGGGGCAAACAGGTTCGCAAACAGAATGGCCAACATCATGCCTTCCGGGAAGGCGGGGTTCACAACACGGATCAGCACCACCATGAAACCGATCAGGGCGCCGTACCACCACTTGCCCTTGTTGGTAAAGGAAGCGGAGACGGGATCGGTCGCCATGAAGGCCATGCCGAAGGCAAAACCACCCAGCACCAGGTGCCAGTGCCAGGGCATGCTGAACATGGGGTTGGTGTCGGAGCCGATGACGTTGAACAGCAGGGAGGTCACCACCATGCCGATCATGACGCCGGCGATGATGCGCCAGGAGGCGATCCGCATGTAGACGATCATGGCCGCGCCGACGAGGATCATCAGGGTGGAGACTTCACCGATGGAGCCAGGCAGGTTGCCGAGGAAGGCATCCATCCAGCTTATGGCCTGACCGGTGGCACCGTTGATCAGTGCCATCTGGCCACCTTGAGACCATTGGCTCAGGGCGGTTGCGCCGGAGAAGCCGTCAACGGCCACCCAGACGGCGTCGCCGGAGATCTGGCTCGGGTAGGCGAAGAACAGGAAGGCACGACCCGCCAGGGCCGGGTTCAGGAAGTTCTTGCCGGTACCACCGAACACTTCCTTGGCCATGACCACACCGAAGGTGATACCCAGGGCGGCTTGCCACAGGGGCAGCTCGGGCGGCACTATCAGGGCGAACAGGATGGAGGTCACGAAGAAGCCTTCGTTGATCTCGTGCTTGCGGATCATGGCGAACAGCACTTCCCAGAAACCACCGACGATGAAGACGGTGATATAGATGGGGAAGAAGTGTGCCGCACCGATCAGCATCTTGCTGCCGACGCCGGCGACCGCCGGATCCAGTGAGGCCCCCAGCAGGGTGGCCAGGCCATATTGCCAGGAGGCGGCACCGGCGGCGGAGCCGAGGTGCGCGATGGCGGCGATGGCCTGGTTGCCGACGTTGAACATGCCCCAGAACATGGCCGGGAACACAGCCAGCCACACCATGATCATCATGCGCTTCAGATCGAGCGCATCACGGACGTGGGCGGCGTTACGGGTTACCAAACCCGGGGTATAGAAGATGGTGAAGGCCGCCTCGTACAGGGCGTAGTACTTCTCGTACTTGCCACCCGGCTCGAAGTGGTGTTCCATCTTTTCAAGAAATTGCTTGAAACTCATCGCTTAACCTTCCAGTTCGATCTTGGTCAGGCACTCACGCAAGATGGGGCCGTACTCTGTCTTGCCGGGGCAGACAAAGGTACAGAGCGCCAGATCTTCCTCATCCAACTCCAGGCAACCGAGCGCTTGTGCGCTGTCGGTGTCACCGGAGACCAGATCCCGCAGCAGCAGGGTCGGCAGGATGTCCAGCGGCATCACGCGCTCATAGTTGCCGATAGGCACCATGGAACGATCACTGCCGTTGGTGGTGGTGGTGAAATTGATCAGCTTGCCCTTCACCAGGTGAGACAGGGTGGTGCGGGTGATGGAGAACTTGCTGGCGCTGGGGTTGATCCAGCCCAGGAACTCCTTCTCGCGCCCTTCACCCAGTACGCAGACCTGATTGTGGTAACGACCCAGATAGTCGTGCGCCTCATCGGTCTTGGCACCGCTGAGCAGGGAACCGGAGATGATACGGTTCTCGTCGGCACGCAGCTCGTTGTTGGTCAGCTGGCTGATGCAGGCACCCTGACGGGTACGCAGCAGACGCGGCTTGACCACGTTCGGGCCGGCCAGGGCGATCACCTTGTCGGTGAAGATCTGGCCAGTGGTGAACAGCTTGCCGAATGCGATCACATCCTGATAGTTGATGTGCCACTGGATCTTGTGGCTGCCAACCGGATCGATGAAGTGAATATGGGTACCCGGCAGACCCGCGGGGTGAGGACCAACGAAGACCTCTTCCTGGACTTGCGCGACGGAAGCCTGCGGCAGACTGCCTTCGCCCTTGCACACATACACCTTGCCATCCGTCAGGCGGCTGAGCAGGGTCAGACCGTCGATGAAGGCCTGGGATTGCTCCTTGATGATGAGCTCGGCACTGGCGGCCAGCGGGTTGGAGTCCATGGCGGTCACGAAGATCGCGCGGGGCTCGGAACCGACGGCGGGCACCTTGCTGAAGGGGCGGGTACGCAGCGCAGTCCATTGACCTGACTCGACCAGGATCTCTTGCACCTTGCTGCGCTCGAGCTTGACCAGCTCGGCGGAGGCAAAGTGCTCAAAGGTCACCTGCTCGTCAGACCCATCGATGTCGATGACCACGGATTGCAGAATGCGTTTGGCACCACGGTTGATCTCTGAAACTACGCCGGTGGCGGGAGCCGTGAATTTAACGCCAGGGTTCTTCTTGTCCTCGAAGAGCGCCTGACCTTTAATGACGCGATCCCCTACTTTGACAAACATAGTAGGTCGCATCCCCACGAACTCTTCGCCCAGTGTAGCAACACGGGTGATGGCCGGGCCATCGTAGATTACTTGCTCTGGCGCACCCAGCACGGGGATGTCCAGTCCTCTTTTAATTGTAATCATACTCACTTGCACTACCGTTACGGGGAGAGAGAATGGTTAGCGCCGAGAAATACATCACGACGAGTTGTTGAACACACGCGGCACATGGCTAGCTGAATACAAACAAACAACAAATCAGCAACATACAGGGTGTTTCAAAAGCGCTTGAGTTTACCACTTCCGGCTTGATGACTGCCACGCCAAATGGGGAAAATTAACCCCCTATCACAAAATTAGCTTGGGCTGGTGCCCGGCCCGTCGGCATGAAAATCCCGTATGCCGCCGCCGCCGGGATGAAGTACCACCTAAGGGGTATTTACCGAAATCGCGCCGGCAAGATTAGAAAAATTGATGGCGTAGCGTCCAAAAAACGCTCGATAAAATGGCAAGGGGTGACCGCGATGTTAAAAGAACATCACAGCGCCCCGGGCCGCGCCCTGGGTTTATTGGGGGCCCAGCTTGCTGACGCAGCCTGGGGTGCGCGGCGCCATCCCCTTTTGCTGCCACTCCTCGGCCGTATAAGTATGCAGTGCCAGTGCATGAACCGGGCCAGCCAACAGCTCCGCCAGCAACTGGTTGATCTGGCGATGACGGGCGATGAGGCGCTGGCCGACGAAGGCCTCGCTCACGACGATCACCTTGAAGTGGCTCTCGGCCCCCGGCTCGGTGCGGTGCATGTGGCTCTCGTTGAGCACCTCCAGGTGGCTGGGTGACAGGGCCTCGCTGAGGCGGGCCTGGATGGTCTCTTGCATCTTCATGGGGAACTCCGACAGAGGGAAAGGATATGGGCCCTCATTCTATCGGCTTTGAGGAGCAGGGAGAACTTGCACGGCGGGGCGATTGGTGAATCGGGGCGCCGCCGCTAGAATAGCGCCATCCGATCCAGCCGTGAGACAAAGAGTTCGATGCAGACCCACCTCGAGACAGACCATTGCCGCCTGACCCTGCTGCGCTACCCGCGCCAGGCGCAGGATCCCCTGCAGGCCTGGGATGCCGCCGATGAGTACCTGATCCAGCACCTGACCGAGCAGCCTCCGACCGGCAGCGGCCCCGTCATCATCATGAATGACAGCTTCGGCGCCCTGGCCGCCTTCCTCCACGGCCATCAGCCCCTGTGCGTCACCGACTCCTTCGTCAGCGAGCAGGGCACCCTGGCCAACCTGGCGGACAACGGCCTGGATCCGGCCGGCATTCGCATTCAGGACGCCCTGGCGCCGCTGCCCGAGGCACCGTCTCTGGTGATCATCAAGGTATCCAAGTATCAGGCCCTGCTCGAACAGCAGCTGCTGGCCCTGCGCGCCGTGGTCACCCCGGCGACCCGCATCCTGGCCGCCGGCAAGGCCAAGGAGATCCACAGCTCCACCCTCAGGCTGTTCGAACACTATCTGGGGGAGACCCGCACGTCGCTCGCCTGGAAGAAGGCGCGCCTCATTCACTGCACCGTCGCCAGCGCCCCCGCCGAGCGCCCTCCCCTGGTCGATCCCTTCCCGACCGTCTGGCCCCTGGAGGGGAGCGGGATGCAGATCCACAACCACGCCAACGTCTTCTCGCGCACCAGCCTGGATATAGGCGCCCGCTTCATGCTGGCCAACCTGCCCATTCACAGCGCCCGCAAGGTGATCGATCTGGGCTGTGGCAATGGGGTGCTCGGCCTCTCCCTGCTGGCGCGAGACAGCGAGGTGGAGGTGACCTTCATCGACGAATCCTACATGGCGGTGGCCTCGGCCCGGCTCAACGTCCAGCACAATCTGCCAGATGCCTTGCCGCAGGCCCACTTCCTGGTCAACAACTGCCTGGACGGCCTGCCGAGCGGCTATGCGGACCGCATCCTCTGCAATCCGCCGTTTCACCAGTTGCAGGCAATCACGGACCATATCGCCTGGCAGATGTTCCAGGATGCCCACAGGGTCTTGCCCAAAGGGGGCGAGCTCTGGATAGTGGGCAACCGCCATCTGGACTATCACCACAAGCTCAAGCGACTGTTTGCCAATGCGCAAGTCGTTGCATCCAATAATAAATTCGTTATTTTGAAAGCCATCAAACGCTAGAGGACTCCATCATGAAATCATCCTTTCTGCTGCTCGCCGCCCTGCTGCTTGGCGGTTGCGCTACCCACTGGCCCGAGACGGCACTGCTCAATCCCCAGGTGATCCCGGCGAACCAGCAATACTATTCCGGCAACCGCATCACCATGGAGGGCATCGACAAGCGCGCCGCCGCACATGTGTTCGCCATCCAGCAAAAAGAGAAGGCCCCCGTCTACATCCGCAGCGAACAGCCCCTCAACACCCTGCTGGTCGAACGTCTGGGCGAAGGGCTGCGCGGCCAGGGGCTGGAGGTGGGCAGCAGCGGCACCACCCACCTCACCCTGCAGGTCAACGACGCCCTGGTCAGGGTCGACGAGAAGACCTTCACCTATGTCACCAAGTCCAAGGTGAGCCTGCAGGTGATGGCCGATTTTCAGGGCAGCCGCCTGACCAAGGTGTTCAATGCCAGCGCCAGCAAGGAGGGTCCGGGTGAGCCCAGCATCGCCGATCTGGAGCGAGTGCTGAACCAGCAGCTCGGCAACCTGATCCAGCAGATCATGGCCGACGAGCAGCTGCGCGGTTACCTCAAGGGTCAACCGAGCGCCTGATCCCTCAACGTCCAAGGAAATATGCGATGAAAAAGCTGATGTTACTGGCCCTGCTGGTCTGCCCGCTGGCCTTCGCCGCCCCCAAGGTGAATCTGGAGACCAACCACGGCAACATAGTGGTGGAGCTGGCCCCCAAGGCGGCGCCCCAGACGGTGAAGAACTTTCTGCGCTACCTGGCCGATGGCAGCTATGACGGCAGCCTGTTCCACCGGGTCATCCCGGGGTTCGTGGTGCAGGGTGGCGGCTACAACCAGCAGTTCCAGCAGCTGCCCACCTATGATCCCGTGGTGAACGAGTCCAAGGGGGGGCTGCCCAATGTCCGCGGCAGCATCGCCATGGCCCGCAGCCGAGAAGCAGACAGCGCCACCCGCCAGTTCTACTTCAACCTGGCCGACAACAACAACCTCAACGCCAATGCCGGCGCCGGTTACACCGTATTCGGCCAGGTGGTACAGGGCATGGAGGTGCTGGACAAGCTGGCCCAGGTGCAGACGGGCTACAGCCCCATACTGCGCGCCAACGACGTGCCCACCAGCACCATCATCCTCAAGAAGGCGAGCCTGCTCGCCAACTGAGCCAAAGGCGGGCCCGGCCGGGCCCGCCTTGCATCGCTCGCCCCCCCCCCCGGGCCCCAGAGCAGCATCGACTCAGCCCTATCCCTCACGGCCGCCAGACCCTGCCCCGCCAATCTAAGGCCAGTCGCCAATTTCTGGCACACGGGAGAGACGCCCCCGGCCGTCCCCCTCTGACCGCAACCCTGCCGATGACGAGGCCGCCCCCAGGCCACCTCCCACCACAGGCCCAGCCCCATTTGCCGGCGCAACGGCGGCAAGACCCGGGCAGATCGGCGCCCTCTTTCTCCCCACAATATCCCCGCAATCTGAGCACCCGCCTTGGCGCGGCACCATGAACCTGCCAAAATGGCTCACTTTTTTCGAGGAGTCAGGCACTTGAACGCTGTCAGCAAACCAAGCTGGAGAGAATCCCTGCGGGTCTATCTCGAGCCCCGCGTCCTTATTCTGTTTGCCATGGGGTTCTCCTCCGGTCTGCCGCTGCTGCTGGTGTTCGGCACCCTCTCCTTCTGGCTGCGAGAAGCCGAGGTGAGCCTGACCGACATCGGCTACATGAGCTGGGTCGCTCTCGCCTATGGGGTCAAGTGGCTGTGGTCTCCCCTGGTGGACAGGCTGGCCCTGCCCCTGCTGTCGCGCCTGCTCGGCCGGCGCCGCAGCTGGATGCTCTTCTCCCAGCTGCTGATCGCCGCGGCCCTGGTCGGCATGTCCTTCTGCGATCCCAAGACCCAGCTGGCCCAGCTCGCCCTGTTCGCCCTGCTGGTGGCGTTCGCCTCCGCCACCCAGGACATCGTCATCGATGCCTACCGCATCGAGTCGGCCCCCGAACGCCTGCAGGCGGCCATGGCCGCCTCCTACATGACGGGTTATCGGCTCGCCATGATCATGGCGGGAGCGGGCGCCCTGGCGCTGGCGGCCTGGCTCGGCAGCAACAGCGTCTATGATTACCGCGGCTGGCAGCTCACCTATCTGCTGATGGCGGGGATGATGAGCATAGGTCTGGTCACCACCCTCTGCTGTCACGAGCCCGACATCGATGTGGCGAGCCAGGACAGGCAGCAGGCCCAGCGCAAGGCCCTCCTGCTGCAACATGGCTGGCCCACCCCCCTGGCGGGACTCGGCGCCTGGGCCTATGAGGCCATCTGGTGCCCCTTCGCCGACTTCTTTGCCCGCCATGGCCGCTCGGCCCTGCTGATCCTGGGGCTCATCGCCTGCTATCGCATCTCGGATGTGGTGATGGGGGTCATGTCCAACAGCTTCTATGTGGACATGCAGTTCAGCAAGACGGAGGTGGCCACCATCACCAAGGTGTACGGCGTCATCATGACCCTGGTGGGGGCCAGCCTGGGGGGGATCCTGGTGATGCGCTTTGGCACCCTGCGCATCCTGATGCTGGGGGCCCTGCTCACCGCCAGCACCAATCTCCTGTTCGCCCTGCTCAACCAGCTCGGCCACAACCTGGAGCTGCTGACCCTGATCATCTCCCTGGACAACCTCAGCGCCGGCATCGCCACGGCCGCCTTCATCACCTATCTGTCGAGCCTGACCAATGTCGCCTTCTCGGCGACCCAGTACGCCCTGTTCAGCTCTGTGATGCTGCTGCTGCCCAAGCTGCTTGCCGGGTTTTCCGGCCGTTTCGTCGAGCAGTTCGGCTACAGCACCTTCTTCGTCACCACCAGCCTGCTCGGCATCCCGGTGCTGCTGCTGATCGCAATGGTTGCCAGACGAAACATGGCCTTGTCACCGAAACCGGACAAATAGCAAGCGTTTGCGCAAAATTAGGGGTGATTAGATTCACACTTCCAGAGAAAGTTCCCTCTTGAGCGTTTATCCGCTGAATTTATTTGGCTAGAATCCCTCCGCTCCTTGTGGGCAGGCTACGGAAAACCTCAACTAACGCACAAGAGACCAATAAAATGGCCAAATTTACCAAGACTCTGATCGCTGCTGGTCTGCTGGCGGCTTCCGCCACTCCGGCTATGGCTGCTGACTATAGCGGCGACATCCACAAGAACGATTACAAGTGGATGCAGTTCAACGTGATGCACACCATCGACCAGCGTCCGTTCACTGCCGGTGCCGAAGATTACAACGACACCTATTTAGAAATGGAATTCGGTGGTCGCTCCGGTCTGTTTGATCTGTATGGCTATGTCGATGTATTCGATATCTTCGACTCCCGCCACAGCGATAAGCACAGAGATCAGAACCTCTTCATGAAGTTTGCGCCCCGTATGTCTCTGGATGCGTTGACTGGCAAGGATCTCTCCTTTGGCCCGGTGCAAGAGGTGTATATCGCCTCTCTGAACAACATCGGCGACAACCAGATGGAGAACATGATTGGTCTGGGTGCGGATGTGCAGGTACCTTGGTTCGGCAAAGTGGGCATGAACTTGTATGCTCGCCACTCCACCGAAAACAAATTCTTCACCGAGGAAGAAGGTGACTGGAACGGCTACTGGTTCGCCATGAACTGGTTCAAACCCTTCTACACCTTCGGCAACGGCAGTTTCGTCTCTTACCAGGGTTACCTGGATTACGCCTTCGATATGGACAAACACAGCCGTGCCGATCGCACCAGTGACAACATGGCGACCTTCCACGGCATCTACTGGCACTCAGACCGCTACGCCGTCGGCTATGGCCTGAAGTACTTCATGGATGCCTATGGTACTAAAGATGGTTCCACCGCTTGGGATGGCACCCCCTGGAAGAGCTCTGGCTTCAGCCACTACTTCTCCGTGACCTACAAGTTCTAATCGAACCAGTCACTCACAGAGACAAAAAAACCGGAGCCCAGGCTCCGGTTTTTTTTGCGTCGGTTCGACCAAATAAAGAGGGTCATCCCCTCTTTATCCGACGTCAGTCGCGGAAATTCTGGAACTGCATCGGCTGACCCAGCTCGGCGCCGCGCACCAGGGCCATGGTCTCCTGCAGATCGTCGCGCTTCTTGCCGGTGACCCGCACCTCGTCACCCTGGATGGCGACCTGCACCTTGATCTTGGAATCCTTGATGAGCTTCACCAGCTTCTTGGCGGTCTCTTTCTCGATCCCCTGCTTGAACTTCACGGTCAGGTGGAAACGCTTGCCGGAGTGAACGCTGTCGCCCACCTCCATGGAACTGTTCTCGATGTTGCGCTTGAGCAGGGCGCCCCGCAGCATCTCGACCATCTGCTTGAGCTGGAAATCGGCATCCGCCTCCAGTTTCACCTCTTCCTTGTTCAACTCGAAGCTGGCTTCCACACCACGAAAATCGAATCGGGTGGCCAGTTCACGATTGGCGTTGTCGACCGCGTTCAACACCTCGTTCATTTTGACTTCAGAGACAATATCGAATGACGGCATGGCCGGGGCTCCTCATGTTGCATTATTGGCGGCCAAATCTACCAGAAAACCGGCAAATTTGCTGATTTCGATAAAGACGCTCTGTTAGAATCCTTGCCATTGCCGACAGGTGAGACCCATGAGTGTCCACCTCCACCCCCTGGGGCGCCCTCCCAGGCTGGACGGCCCACCCTGATGATCGAGTCATATCATGCCAAGCGGATCCCAACTTCCCCCTCCTCCCTCCTGGTCCCTGCTCGGTTGTGGCGCACTCGGCGGCGTGTTCGCCACCCTGCTGACCCAATCCGGCCAACCCACCCAGCTGCTGCTGCGCGAGCGCCACAGAGCCACCCTGCACCCGGCCGTCGATTTCACCGGCCTGGATGGCCAGCATGCCCTCATCGCCCTCCCACGCGCCTTCGTGGCCGATCGCCCGGCCATCCGCCGCCTGCTGGTGATGACCAAGGCGGACCAGGTGATCCCGGCCCTGCTCCCGCTCAAAGGCAAGCTGGACAAACGGGTGCCCATCGTCCTGCTGCACAACGGCATGGGGGTGGCCGAGCGCGTGGTCGAGCTGTTCCCCGACAACCCCGTCATCGCCGGCGTCACCAGCCATGGCGCCCTGCAGCAGGGCCACTTCGTGTTTCGTCACACCGGCCGGGGCGAGACCTGGCTCGGCCCGGTCAACGAGGCGGGACGCCCGTTCGCTCCCCTGGCCGATCGACTGGCCCAGGCCCTGGGTCAGGCGAGCTGGGATGAGCAGATCCTCAGCCGTCAGTGGCACAAGCTCGCCATCAACTGCGCCATCAACCCCCTCACCGCCCTCTATCGCATCAAGAATGGCGAGCTGACAGGTCCGCGCTTTGCCGACACCCTGCAGCAGATCTGCATCGAGGTGGCCGATGTCATGAACGCCGAGGGGATCGCCACCACGGCGGAGGAGCTGGCGCGGCGGGTGCAATCGGTCGCCGGGCTCACCGCCGACAACTACTCCTCCATGCACCAGGATCTGGAGCAGGGCAAGGAGACGGAGATAGAAGCCATCACCGGCTTCCTGCTGGCCAGCGCCGCCCGACACGGCATCATGGTGCCGGTCAATCAGGGACTCTATCAGGCCATCAAGGATCGCAGCCAGGGCCAGGACTAAGCTTTGACTGCTCGCCCCATGTCCCTCACAGGAGTCACCCCATGAGCGTCTTGCTGCTGGTCGCCCCCGGCTCGGAAGAGATAGAAACCGTCGCCACCCAGGACGTGCTGGTGCGCGCCGGCATCGAGGTGGTACTCGCCTCCTGCTGCCCGGCCGGTCAGCGCCTCATCCGCGCCTCCCGCGGCGTGCAGCTGATGGCAGACTGCCACCTCGACGAGCTGCCCCCAGGGGCGTTCGAGTTGATCGTCGTGCCCGGCGGCCTGCCCGGCAGCGAGTGCATTCGGGATAACCCCACAGCCATCGCCCTGCTGCGGGCCCAGGCCGAGGCGGGCCGCTGGCGCGCGGCCCTGTGCGCCGCCCCCGCCGTGGTGCTGCTGCCCCATGGTCTGCTGGGGGAGGCCAGGGTTACCTGTCATCCCAGCTTCTGGGCCCGCATCCCCGCCCCCCAGCTCAGCCAGGAGCGCGTCGTCATCGACAGTGTGTCTCGACTGGTGACCAGTCAGGGTCCCGGCACCGCCATCGAGTTTGCCCTCGCTCTAGTGCGGGTGCTGCGGGGCGCCGAGGCGGCCGATGCCGTGGCCGGCCCCATGGTGCTGTGATCGCCCATGCGGCGATGACGGATGGCGGATGGCGCAGCCAGTGCGAGTCGACCATCCGCCAGCCAAGGCAGGGACTCCTTGCCGAAAGACCTGTGCCTCCCCCCGTCATGGTGAAACAGGTCCCCCGAGGCGGGCGGCGCCCTTTCATGCTCCCTTCTTCACCGATCCAGAGAGATGACAGACAGGCTCATCAAAGCCCTGTTTTTGACCAAGGTTGAGCCAAGGTGTGACTTTTTTGTGGCCTCGTCTCGCTAAAGTGAACCCATCATCACACGAGGAACCACACCATGAGATTGCCCAAGTCGACCGCCCTGCTGCCCCTGCTCTGCCTGGCAGCCCTGCCCGCCACCGCCATGACCCTGAGCAGCACTGACATCCACGAAGGCCAGTTGATGGACAAACGGTTCAGCTTCAACGGCTTTGGTTGCAGCGGGGAGAACCGCTCCCCCCAGCTGAGCTGGCAGAACCTGCCCGCCGGCACCAAAAGCCTCGCCATCACCACCCATGATCCCGATGCCCCCACCGGCAGCGGCTGGTGGCACTGGCTGGTGGTGAACCTGCCGGCCAGCCAGGGTTCACTTGCCACCGACGCCTCCGGCACCCTCAAGCAGGGGTTGGAACTGAGGAGCGACTTTGGCAGCCAGGGCTACGGCGGCCCCTGCCCGCCCGCGGGTCACGGCATGCATCGCTACCAGTTCACCGCCTGGGCCCTGCCAGAGGCGACGCTGGCGGTGAAGGCAGACACTCCGCCCGCCATGGTAGGCTACATGCTCAATGCCATGGCGCTGGGCAAGGCCACCCTGACCGCCACCTTCGTCACCCCCTAGGAGCCCGCCGGATGAGCACCCCCTTGCTGCAGCTGCATCACTATCTCGGCATCCGCCAGCAGCCGCTGCACCGGGTGCTCATCTATGCACCTACAGTCATCTGGGTCCAGCAGGGCCACAAGCAATTGTGGTGGCAGGAGCGGCGCCTCTCCGTTGACAAGGGGAGCTGGCTGCTGATCCCGGCCGGCCACCAGCTCACCTTCGTCAACCAGCCAGAGCAGGGCAAATTCAGCTCCCATGTGCTGACCCTGCTGACCCCGCCCCCCGCCCAGTGGCTGACCCCCACCCCGGCCGACTCGCTCAGGGATCCGCGCCTCGACGTGACCCAGGCGCTCGCCTTCTGCTTCGATCTCGTCACCACCATGGCGGACAAGCACCTCAGCGAGGCGGCCCGGATCCAGCTGATCCAAGGCTTCTATGCCGAGCTGCGCGCCGCCGATGCCCTCGACCTGCTCTTCCCCGCCAGCACCATGACGCTAGGGGAGCGGCTGGCCCGCTATCTTGGCGTGGAGCCCGGCGCCGACCATACCCTTGAGACCCTGGCCCCCCACTTCGCCATGAGCCGCGCCTCCATGGTGCGCAAGCTGGCCGCCGAGGGGCGCAGTTTTCGCCAGCTGCTGACCCAGGTGCGCATGGGCCATGCCCTCACCCTGTTGCAGCAGGGGCTCAATCCGCTTGAAACCGCCCTCGCCTGCGGCTACGACTCCCCGAGCCGCTTCGCCGCCCGGTTCAGGCAAGAGTTTGGCCTCACCCCCCATCAATATCTGCGTACCTGTCCTCCCGCCAGCCCAGGGCGTCGAGCCAACCGAGGCTGACACCTCAACGAGCGGGAGTCGCTCCCTGCCAGAGGGACAAACAGCACGGGAGTGAGCCGACAGCCGAACCTCACCAACGAAAAGGCCTCCGCGAGGGAGGCCTTTCTGATCTCAGGGCCAGCCTGAGCCAGCTGACAGAGGGGAAGCGCTTACTTCACCGTCACCCGGGCAAACTTGCGCTTGCCGACCTGGTAGACGGCGGTACCGGCAGCGATCAGTGCCTTGCCATCTTCCAGCTTGTCACCATCCACCTTGACCGCGCCCTGCTTGATCATGCGCAGCGCCTCGGAGGTGGTGGCCACCAGATCGGCGTCTTTGAGCAGGTTGGCGATGGCCAGGCCGTCCCCTTCCAGGGCCAGTTCGACCTCCGGCATCTCGTCCGGGATGGCGTTCTTGGAGAAGCGCTGGGTGAAGTCCTCGTGGGCCGCTTCGGCCGCCGCCTCGTCGTGGTAGCGGGCGATGATCTCTTTCGCCAGCCAGATCTTCACGTCGCGCGGGTTCAGGGTCCCGGCTGCGATGCCGGCCTTGAACTCGTCGATTTCCGAGAGCGGACGGAAGGAGAGCAGCTCGTAGTAGTTCCACATCAGATCGTCGGTGATGGACATGATCTTGCCGAACATCTCCCCCGGGGCATCGTGCACGCCGATGTAGTTGGCGGCGGACTTGGACATCTTCTTGACGCCGTCCAGACCCACCAGCAGTGGCATCATCAGCACGCACTGGGCGGCCATGCCGGCATCTTTTTGCAGCTCGCGGCCCATCAGCAGGTTGAACTTCTGATCGGTGCCGCCGAGCTCGACGTCCGCCTTGAGCGCGACCGAGTCATAGCCTTGCAGCAGCGGATAGAGGAATTCGTGAATGGCGATGGACTGGCCGCCGCTGTAGCGCTTCTTGAAGTCATCACGCTCCATCATGCGGGCCACGGTCTGCTTGGCCGCCAGCTTGATCATGCCGGTCGCGCCCAGCTCGCCGAGCCAGGTGGAGTTGTACTCGATGCGGGTCTTGGCCGGGTCGAGGATCTTGAACGCCTGCTCGGCATAGGTGAGGGCGTTGTGCTTGATCGCCTCTTCGGAGAGCGGCGGGCGGGTGCTGTTCTTGCCGGACGGATCCCCCACCATGGCGGTGAAGTCGCCGATCAGCAGGATGATCTCGTGGCCCAGATCCTGGAAGGTCTTCAGCTTGTTGAGGATCACGGTATGACCCAGGTGGATGTCCGGAGCCGTCGGGTCCATCCCCAGCTTGATGCGCAGCGGGCGCCCTTCCTTCAACTTGGCAACCAGTTCCTCTTCCACCAGAATTTCTTCCGCTCCGCGCTTGATCTCGGCTAGCGCCACCTCGAGCTGGGACATTTTTTGACTCTCCAATCACGATTCCACAGGGCCAGCCATATTACTGGAATGGCAGGCCAATTGGAAAGGCGGTAAACTCCGACCTTCTTCTCGGCTCAACTTCGTCAGCTTCCCATGGTCATTTGGCACGCCTTCAACTCTCTTCCTACCTGGCACCGCAAGATGGTGCTTATTCTGAGCATACTGGTGATGATGCTGGCGGCCTGGCCAAGCGAGCGCGCCGTGGCCACCCGGGTCGATGAGCGCACCGCCGGCATCGCCGAGGATGGGCTGGCGGACGAACAGGCTCGCCTCGCCCTTGACCAAACCGTCACCCCGCCCAAGCCGAGCTATGTCACCAAACAGGTGAAGGTGCGCAGCGGCGACAACATGGGAGTCATCTTCCAGCGCCTGGGCCTGAGTACCACGGACCTGCACCTCATCGATCAGCTCAAGGCCGCCGATCCCCTGCGCCTGCTCAGGCCCGGCCAGGAGATCACCTTCAAGCTCACCCGGGGCGGCGAGCTGCACAGCCTCTATTACCCCCACAGCCTGGAGCAGGCACTCAAGGTGAGCCGCAAGGACGACAGCTTCGTGGCCAAAGCCGTGCGCCTGGAGCTCGACACCCGGGAGGCGAGCGCCCAGGGCAGCATCCGCTCCAGCTTCTGGGGCGCCGCCGTGGAGGCGGGCATGACGGAGGATCAGATCCTGGATCTCGCCGCCATCTTCGGCTGGGACATCGACTTTGCCCAGGATCTGCAACCGGGGGACAGCTTCCGGGTGCTGTTCGAGGAGAAGTATCAGGATGAGGAGCGGGTCGCCTCCGGCGACATCCTGGCCGCCGAGTTCATCAACCAGGGCGAGATCTACCGCGCCGTGCTGAGCGAGGATGGCAACTACTACACCCCGGCGGGCAAGGCGATGCGCAAGAGCTTCCTGCGCGCCCCGGTCAACTTCAAGTACATCAGCTCCAACTTCAATCCGCGCCGCCTGCACCCGGTCACCGGCAAGATCCGCCCCCACAACGGCATCGACTACGTGGCCCCCGTGGGCACCCCCATCATGGCGTCGGGGTCGGGGAGTGTGGTGGCCGCCGGTTACAACCAGTTCAACGGCAACTATGTCTTCATCAAGCACGCCGGCAACTATGTGACCAAGTACCTGCACCTCTCCAAGCGCACCGTCAACAAGGGTCAGCGGGTCAAGCAGGGGCAGACCATTGGCCTCCTGGGCAGCACGGGCCGGGTCACGGGGGCTCATCTGCACTACGAGTTTCTGGTTGCCGGCGTACACAAGAACCCGCGCACCCTGACCCTGCCCCAGGCCGAGACCCTGAGCGGCAACGCCCTGAGCCGATTCCAGGCTCAGGCCCGCCAGCAGCTCGCCAAGCTGGAGCAGCCGCAGTTGCAGCTCGCCCAGCGCCGGGACGCCTCTTGACGGCCACCTCGGCGACCGGCGACACGGGCGACTCGCGCGCCCCCTCAACCACAAGGAGCCTTGTCATGGCAGAGCGTTATCTGGGACTCATGTCCGGTACCAGCCTGGACGGCATAGACGCCGTGCTCATCGAGATCGACGGCGATGAGCTGAGGGTCGAGGCTGCCCTCTGCCACCCCTGGCCGGAGGCAACGGCGCGCGAGCTGCACGCCCTCTGCACCCCGGGGGAGAACGAGATAGACCGCCTGGGGGTGGCCGACAACCGGGTGGCGCAGGAATTTGCCGCCGCCGCCCTGGCCCTGCTTGCCAAGGCGGGGCTCACTCCCAAGGATATCCGCGCCATCGGCTCTCACGGCCAGACAGTGCGCCACCGCCCCCAACTCGGCTTCACCCTGCAGATTGGCAATAGCGCCCTGCTGGCGGCGCTGACCGGCATCGACGTGGTGGCCGATTTTCGCACCCTGGACATGGCCCTCGGCGGTCAGGGGGCGCCCCTGGTGCCCGCCTTCCATCGGGGGATTTTTGCCAAACCCGGCGCCCTGCGGGTGGTGCTGAACCTCGGCGGCATCGCCAATATCTCTGTGCTGCCGGGCCAGGCCGATGGCGGCTCTGATTCAGGGGTATATGGCTTCGATACCGGCCCGGCCAACACCCTGCTCGACGGCTGGTATCGCCGCCATCATCCCCACGGCGCCAGCTACGACGCCGGTGGCCAGTGGGCGGCCAGCGGTCGGCTTGTGCCCGAGCTGCTTGAGAAACTGCTGGCTCACCCCTACTTCGCCGCCCCCTATCCCAAGAGCACGGGGCGGGAGATGTTCACGCTCGACTGGCTCGATGGCGAACTGGCAGGCAGCGCATACGCCCCCGCAGATGTGCAGCGCACCCTGCAATCTCTCACCTGCCACAGCATCGCCCGCCAGCTGCCCGCGGTGGATGAGGCGAAGGAGCCTGCCGAGCTGTTTGTCTGCGGCGGCGGGGCCCATAACGCCCCGCTGCTAGGGGAGCTCGCCGCCCTGCTGCCCCGCTGGCGTATCGCCAGCACTGCCCTGCTGGGGCTCGCCCCCGACTGGGTGGAAGGGGCGGCCTTCGCCTGGCTGGCGCAGCGCTTTATGACGCGCCAGCCCGGCAACCTGCCTGCGGTCACCGGCGCCAGTCGCCCGGCGGTGCTGGGCGCCCTCTATCCCGCCTGAAGGGCCGGGCACCAGCCCCCCATTCTGACACCGGCGCCAGCCGACCGGCCGTACTCGGTGCCCTCTATCCCGCCTGCCTCCAATAAAACAGGGCCGTCATGCGACGGCCCTGTTGCTTTACTTCCAGCCTGTTCTGCTCAGCCAAGCGCCCCCTTGCGAGGGGCGCGACCTTATCGACGGCCCACCGCCTCCAGCAGGGTGGTCGCGGCCAGCTTGCCGAGGTTATTGCCAGCCAACGGGCTGTCACCGGTCAGCAGATTGCGATCTCGGCACACCTCCCCCGAGATACCGCTGTTGACGATCTCAAAACCGATCTCTTTGAGCTTCTCGCCAAACTGCCAGGTGAGGTGGCCAGGCATATAGCCGATTGCCGGAGTCTGGGCATCCAGCGCATCGGGGAAGACGCAGATCTTGTAGCCGGCAAACGTGTGCGGATTGGCCACCGCCAGAAAGGCCGCCGGCCCGTGACAGAGGGAGATGATGAAACGATCGTGGGCCATCGCCCACTCCAGCAGCGCCTTGACCTCGGCGCTCTCGGGCAGCCCCATCAGGGCGCCGTGCCCGCCGGGAATGAACACGCCGAGGTAATCCGAATCAGGGGCCAGCACCCGCGCCAGCAGATCGGCCAGTTTGGCAGGCTGGCGGAACTGGCCCTGGTATTTGCCATAGAAGCCCACCACCGCCTCATCCTCCGTCGGCATGGCCCACCACTCGAACTTGACCGGATTGCCCGACAGGGTCGCCACCTCAAAGGCAAAGCCCGCCTGGTCGAGGTGATACATAGGCAACAGGGTCTCGACCGGATGGTTGCCGGTGGAAAACAGGGTGCCATTGTCGGTGGGCAGATAGCGCTCATCGGCCCCGATCAACAGGATCTTCCAGCGGCCGCCCCGATAGGGGGCGGGATAATCGGCCCCCGCCAGATCCGACTTGCGCGAAGTGAACTGGCTCAATGAGTAGGGGGAAGGGAAAAAGGCATTCTGCTCTGCCGGATCCGGGGTCGGTTGCTTGTCGTCAATCAGCTTCTCGGTCATGGGACTCTCTCCATCATGGGTTGACTCGCTCTCATCGTCTTGACTGCCAGGGGCCAGGCAACCGGGAAGCGTCCCTCACGCTTGCCCTCTGCTGTTGCCTCCTGCCAGCCCGCATTCGCACCGCTGAAAATATATGGCATAACCGGCGTGGCGGCTCGTCCATTTTTCCGCAGTATCAGGGGCTAAAGGTTGCCCTCGCCTCTCTGTCATTACTTATTGCCATGCAGAGGGGCTGAATGTTATTTCAATGGCTGTTTTTCGGCTCACCGTAGGCATATTTTGGTCGCACTGAACAGCCCTGCGGGATCACGATAAATAGATAGCTATGCAAAACCGGGGCAATAACCTGCAATCCTGTCAAAGTCATTAACGGATGATTCACACCCAGTAACCCTGATGGATGACAATAAGGGGCTATCTGGTTCTGCCCTGACATGAAAGCGGGATCGCCATCACCTTTATTTGGTATTTTTGTCATGAATTGAATCGCAAAGTGAATATATTTCACTCTGTTGAGCCACCTCATAGAAACCGGATCCCGGTTTGCATCCCCGGATAGCCGCCCCCTAGAATCCCCCTGTCTGACATCATCAAGCCAATCTTGCTCCATCGTCCGTTCGACCGCGCTGGCGACAGCGAATTCAGGCTCGACACAGTGATGGCAATGTTTCCTTTTCCCCGTCGTGCTACGCCGGGTACGGGCAACTGTTGCCTCAATAAAACGAGTCGGATCCGCCGCCGATCAGATACCCGGCAATGCACAGAAGAGTGGCGTGACCCTACATCCAAAACGAAAAAGGAGTATCGCCATGAGTGGTACCATCATCAAATCCGCCAGAAATACCCCTAATGCCCCCCAGGATCTGGGGCCCTGTACCCAGAGCGTGGCCTTCTCCCACTACAACAATATTGCCGCCCAGCTACCGGTCGATCCCAAGACGGGCAAGCTGGTGAGTGGCGATATAAAGGCGCAGGCCAGACAGTGCCTCACCAATATCCAGGCCATCGTCCAGAGCATCGGCCACGGCATGGAGGACATGGTGAAGGTGACCCTGTTCCTGACTGACATCGCCGACCTCGATGCCGTCAATGCCGTCTATCGGGAATTCTTCCCCCACTCGCTGCCGACCCGCACCGTGCTGGCGGTGGCCGGTCTGCCGCTCGGCGCCAGGGTGCAGATGGACGCCCTGCTCTCCAACGGGGAAGGCACCTTCCCCCAGGCCCCCTGCCCGCTGCTGAAGCTTGCCCGAAGCAGCGATCGCGCCCCGCAAGACCCGCTCTCCAGCCAGAGCGTCGCCTTCTCCCATTACAACAATATCGGTGCCCAGCTGCCCATGGATCCCGCCACCGGCGCCCTGGTTGACGGCGGCATCCGCGAGCAGGCAGCCCAGTGCCTGCGCAATATCAAAAACGTGCTGGAGAGCATAGATGTGCCCTTCGACGATATCGTCAAGGTGACCCTCTACCTGACCAGCCTCGTCGATCTGGAGGCCGTCAACGAGGTCTACCGCACCTTCTTCCCGGATTCGGCCATCGCCCGCGCCGTCGCCTACCTGCCGGCCCGCAGCCTGATCGTGGCCTCCGCCCTGCCGCTGGGTGCCCGGGTGCAAATGGATGCCGTCGTCTCCCACGGTGACGGCACCCCGCCGCAGCTGGTGGAAGACAGGCACAAGCTGGTGATCCGTGCCCGCAATACCGACAAGGCACCGCGCAGCCCGCTCCATTGCCAGAGCGTCGCCTTCTCCCACTACAACCATATCGCCGGCCAGCTGCCGATCGACCCCGCCACCGGCAAGGTGCTGACCGGCTGTATCAAAGAGCAGACCGCCCAGTGTCTCGGCCATATCAAGACTATTGTGGAGAGCATCGGCCACGTGATGGACGATATCGTCAAGGTCAATATCCAGCTGAAGAACATCGCGGATCTGGCGGACGTGGATGCCATCTACACCAAATACTTCCCGGCCTACCTGCCCGCCCGCACTGTCATCGGCGTGAGCGAGCTACCCGCCGGCGCCCTGGTGCAGATGGATGCGGTGATGTCCAATGCGGAAAGCACCCCGCCGCAGGCGTAAGATGTTTCGTTAACGATAAAAGGACACCGGCTTAGGCCGGTGTTTTTTTACACAGGAACGTAATTACCTATTTTAACCTTACCTTTTTTCATTTCCTTCAAATATCTCTCGCACATATCTGTATGCCAATCACTTTCACTCCAAGGATGATTTTTTATATAAAATTGTCCCATGCCAGCTAAAAGCACCAATTCAAATCGGGCTATTTGTCCTTGCCTCGTACCAAATAATATGCGGCTAATAGCGTCAGCATCATAGCCACTAATACACTTTTGAATCTGCTCAAAAGAGTCAAAGCCAAGATGTTTTAAAAGTGTAGCGGTAAAATCATAGTTTCCTTCACTCATTCTCCCATCTTTCCCTAGGTTTTTATCTAAATACGCTTTCAAAGCGTCTGGAGTAATTTCTATTCCAACGACATCACCTTTTTCCAAAGATAATCTTGCAGCATCCCTTATTCTTATATCTTCTTTCTGGATTGCCTGAAATTCTCTATCAGCCACTTCTAACATGCCAGCCAAAGCCATGAACCGTCGTTTAATTGACCTAGGGATAGTCGCAACCGATTTGTATTGTATATCATGTTCAATCTCTGCCCATGAGTGCTGCAAAATAGTTCTAAGCTGTATTTCACAAACTAATCCTTCACATAACTTATATTCAGGAAGGTTAGCTCTATTAGGCTTTAATTTCACGAGAAAATGTATACTCTGATAACCAAATTTTTCTTCTTCTTGTAAAATACTTGATTTATCAATTTTTTCTATCACATCAAACTCTCTCTCCAAAACCAATTGAATATCTTCAACAGTTTTTAAAAAGAAAGCTATTATTCTAACGCCTGCTAAGTCTGTAATCTGTTTTAATGGTTCGCTATATTTTGGTTCCTCAGGCCTAGATGCGTTGTTTTTTCTGCACTTTTTTTCTAAACTTTCTAAATCTTTAGCCCTACATTCAATTGAGTGAATCAATAGTTTTTCGTGTTCTAGAGCATTTTCTATTATTAATTTTATTGCTGTTGCTAATGCCTCATACTGGTGGCGAACTTTTGAGAACTCTTCTCTTGCCTTTCGCCCATGCTCTTCAAAATTGAATACTTCTATCGCGCTCATAAAAATACACTCTTATATTAATAAATAAAAATTTAAAATATATCATGAAGTATGGCATTTTATTATATAAACAAAAATGTACCATTCAATTATAAAAAACTTCATGTCAAACACTGCTTTATAAATTGCATTACAATATTATCAATAAAATTAACCAATGCAATTCATTTAAAAAAACGCCCCCCATCTTGCGATGGAGGGCGTTTTATTTTCCGGCTATTGGGCCTGCGCGGCCCAACGTTCAGGAATTACAGGGACTGTTACAGGGATTCAGCGGTCGCAACCACGTTTTCCACGGTAAAGCCGAATTCCTTGAACAAGAGCTCGGCCGGGGCAGACTCACCGAAGGTGCGCATGCCGATGATCTTGCCGCCAAAGCCCACGTACTTGTACCAGTAGTCGGCGATGCCGGCTTCGATGGCGACAC
>NZ_JBSTYM010000029.1:0-36681 GCF_054052445.1 Aeromonas crassostreae
CTCGCTGCGTGAAGCCAAGACCACAGAAGTACAGTGTGAAAAAAGCCAATAAAAACAATGCCAGTCAGCCTTAACTGACTGGCATTACCGCCTCGGCGGGGTCTTGCTTGCTGGGGGTCAGCGTTCGAAGAAGTGGTAGAGGTGCTCGACCTGGATCGGGCAGTCGGCCACCTTGTGGATGTGCTCGCGCGCCTCTTCCACCGTGCCGAAGCTGAGGGGCAGGCCGAAGCTGTCGGTCAGCTCGAACAGGCGTCCCCCCTCCCCGCGAAACTCGACGATCCAGCCCGGCAACACGGCATCATGGATGATTTCTGCCTCGTGTATGCCCTGCTGGCGATAGAGCTGGCGTAGCTCGTTGACTGTCATGGTTGCCTCCTCTGGCGAAGCGGTTCAATGACAAGTCTAGTCCTTGCCCGGGCCTGGCTCGCCCCGGTGTGCGCTCTCCCTGGCCGGTTGCAGTGCCACGACCAGCTCCCCCGCCCCCGGCTGGATGGGGCCGGTGACCACCCTGGGTTGTTGCCTCGCATCCAGCACGAACAGGGGGATGGCCCCCGGGTTGGCTGCCTGGTAGGCCGACCAGTCGAAGGTCTCCGAGAGGCGGGTCGCCTTGATCTGGCCCCCGCGGGCCAGCAGGCCGCTCAGGCGGGCGAAGTTGACGTCACCGCCAAACAGCAGCTGGCGGGCGCGGAAGGTGGCGCTCTCCCGGTTCGCCTTGCCGTGCTGATCGCTCGAGCGCAGGGAGTAGACCTTCTCCTCCCCGTACAGGTGGGCGAAATGGAGCACCCCGAGGGCGTTGTTGTGGCGGCTCGGGGAGAGGGCGAGCACGGTACTGATGCTGGTGAGGGGCAGGTGCAGCTCGGCATGTTCCGATTGCGGATTGCCAAAATAGCAGGGCAGGTTGCTCATGCGGGCCAGCTTGCAGTTTTCCCAGGCCGGATCCGACAGATAGACGGGGACCCCCTGATCCGCCAGGGCCTTGCCGACGGCCCGGGCCACCGAGTTGGCGCCGATCAGCAGCCAGGTGTTGGGGGTGGGTTGGCGCATGCGCAGCAAGCCCGCCAACGGAGCCGAGGTGAGGCTCTGCAGCACCACGGTGGAGATGATGACGGCGAACACCAGGGGGACCAGCTTGCCCGCATCCGGGATCCCGGCTTCCCCCAGGCTGATGGCGAAGGAGGCGCTGACCGCCGCCGCCACTATGCCCCGTGGCGCTATCCAGCCGAGCAGGGCGCGGGCCTGCCAGGAGAGATCCGAGCCCCAGGTCGAGACCAGGATGCAGAGCGGGCGCGCCACGAACTGCACCACGCACAGCAACAGCAGCACCATGGGGCCGAGCTGCCACAGCTGGGCCAGATCGAGGCGGGCCGCCAGCAGGATGAAGAGGGAGGAGATGAGGATGACGGCGAGATCCTCCTTGAAGGCCAGCACCTCCTCCAGATCCAGCCCGTCCTGGTTGGCGAGCCAGATGCCGAACACGGTGACCGCCAGCAGGCCGGACTCGTGGCTGAGCCAGTTGGAGAGACTGAAGGTGACCAGCACCAGGGCCAGCACCCCGAACTTGTGCAGGCTGACCGGCAGCCAGTCCTTGCGAATGAGCAAGGTGGTGATCCAGCCTGCCGCCACCCCGATCAGGGTGCCCACCCCCACCGTCTTGGCCAGGGCCAGCAGGGTGTGGCTGATCAGGTTGCCCTGGCTGCCGAGGCGCACCGCCTCGAACACCAATACCGCAAACAGGGCGCCGATGGGGTCGATGACGATCCCCTCCCAGCGCAGTATCTTGTCCACCTCCCGGGTGGGACGGATCACGTTGAGCATGGGGGCCACCACTGTCGGCCCGGTCACCACCAGCACGGCGCCGAGCACCATGGCGACCCGCCAGTCCAGCCCCAGCAACCAGTAGCTGGCGGCGGCGATGACGGCGAAGCTGGTCAGCATGCCGATGGAGCAGAGATTGCGCACCACCTTGCCGATCCCCTTGAGCTCGGTCAGGTGCAGGGTCAGGGCCCCCTCGAACAGAATGATGGCCACCGACAGCGAGACCAGGGGGAACAGCAGGTCGCCGAGCAGTAGATCCGGGTCGAGCACGCCGGTCACGGGGCCCAGGGTCAGGCCGGTGAGCAGCAGGAACAGGATGGCGGGAACCCGCAAGGCCCAGGCCAGCCATTGGGCCAGCAGAGAGATCAGTGCGATCCCCGCCAGAGAGAGTGCGGTCATGAGTACCTCGTCAAGGGAGTGGAAAGGGCATGCCAGGGTGAATAGATGTCAGCCTGACACTCTAACTGGAATGAGACAAGGGCCTGAGGTGGGGGGCGCCATGATACGGCAGTATCCGGCGCAATCGGGTCAGATGGGACTCTCCTTGTGAAGCTCGCCGACGCAGTGGGCGACGGCGAGCATCAGGGAGGATCGTACCATCTGATCCTGGCGGGCGAGCTGCATCTGATAGAAGGCCCAATCCTCTTCCGTGGCCGGGGGGATCAGCTCCTGGAGGCCGGTCCGGTTGATGCCGTGCAGCCGCTCGAGCAGGTCGCGCACCGGTTTGTCGCTGAAGCGGTAATCCTTGGGGTCGCGCACCAGGGCATCCCGGGCCTTGAGGTAGGCTTCTATGTCCTGATAGAGCTCGAGAGAGACCAGGCCGAGGGCGAAGATGAGCTTGAGGCGCACCTCTATCTGGCCGAGGGGGCCGCTCTGGTTGAGCAGGGGTTCGATGGCGTATTTGACGGCGTACTCCTCCTGGCGGAAGGCGCGTCGCATCAGGGAGTCTACCGCCTCTTCCAGGAGGGTGACGACCTCGAGAAAGAAGCCGCGCGGGCCATCCTGCTCGTTGAGCCGTTCCAGTACCTCATCTTCCTGGTGTGTGGTCATAAATCGATAGGGTCCAGCTAGTCGTGAGCAGGGAGGGCAAGGCCCTCCCTGTGAGTCCGGTTAGAGTGCCTGGTAGCGGGCGGCGATGGCGGCGACCAGGGGGTGGACCGGGTCCAGTCCCGATACCCTGGCCAGGGTCGCGGCCACGCCGTCGGCCTCGATGGCCGCCTGCAGCTCCCGGGCCTGGGGATCCTGGTCATCCTGGTAGCGCAGGGCGGCGGCGATGCCCTCCTGCAATCCCTCGTTTGGCAGCCCGTATTCCAGGGTGCCGAGCAGGGGCTTGATCAGGCGATCCTGAGGGCCCAGCTTGCGCAGGGGCTGGCGGCCGACCCTGTCCACCTCGTCCACCAGATAGGGGTTGGCGAAACGGGCCAGGATCTTCTCGATATAGGCGGCGTGCAGACGCGGGTCGAAGCCATAGCGTTTCACCAGCACGGCCCCGCTCTCCTCCATGGCGCGGCGCACCTTGCTGCGGATCACCGGATCCTCGATCGCCTCGCGGATGGTGCGATAGCCCATCAGCTTGCCGAGGTAGGCGGTGATGCTGTGTCCCGTGTTGAGGGTAAACAGCTTGCGCTCGACGAAGGCCATCAGGTTGTCGGTGGGCTCCATGCCCGCCACCTGGGGCAGCGCCCCCTTGAACTGGGTCTGGTCGACGATCCATTCGCTGAAGCTCTCCACCGTCACCTCCAGGGGGTCGTCGTTGGCCGCGGCGGGGGGCACGATGCGATCCACCGCCGAGTCGACGAAGCCGACGCAGGATTCGAGGGTGGCATGATACGCGACCGGCAGGTACTTGAGTACCTCCTGCTTGAGGTGGCTGGTGCCCCGCACCATGTTCTCGCAGGCGATGACGTTGAGGGGGGCCAGATTGCCGGCATCGAAGCGGGCCTGCAGCCCCTTGGCCAGGGTGCTGGCAATCTTGTCCAGTATGTTGGGGCCCACCGCCGTGGTCACCAGATCGGCGGTGATGATGCGGGCGATCACCTCGTGCCCGGCGGAGCTGACGGCGGCCACGTTGCGCACCACGTCCAGCTTCTGATCCGCCCCCACCACGTGAACCTTGTACTCCTGACGATGGTTGAGCTGGTCGATCAGGGTCTCGTTCACGTCGGCGAAGGTGACCTGATGCTCGGCGTCTGCCAGCAGTTTTCCGATGAAGCCACGGCCTATGTTGCCGGCGCCAAAATGCAATGTTTTCATGATATCAACCTCTTTAACCAATGATGAGCCGAGTGTTCAGGCGGCCTGTTCGCCGCCCAGCAGGTCCAGGAACGCCTGGGGATCCAGGGTGCTGGCCAGCTGGTCTATGATCCCCGGTTCATCCAGGGCATTGGTCAGGCGGGTTATCACCTGCATGTGTTCGTCGTTGCGGGCGGCGATGCCGATCACCAGGCGCGCCACCTCGTCGGCGGCCTCGCCGAAGGCCACGCCGGCCGGGTACTGGCAGATGACGATGCCGGTACGGATCACCTTCTCCTTGGCGGCTATGGTGCCGTGGGGCACGGCAATGGACTCACCCAGGTAGGTGGAGACCAGCTGCTCGCGCTCCAGCATGGCATTGACGTAGTCGGGCTCCACGTAGCCACGTTCCGCCAGCAGCCGGCCTGCGGTACGGATGGCGGCCTCCTTGCTGTCGGCCTTGAGGCCGAGCTGAATGTCATGATGGCTCAGGGTGAACACTTCCGGTTCCTGCTGCTCGTAGCTGTCATCGTTGGCGGCCACCAGCAGCTGGGGGTGGGCCACGTCGTCGTTGGCGGCCCGGGTCTGGCTCAGCTCCTGCACCAGCGCCTGATAGAGGCCGTTGTCGAGGAAATTGGTGAGGGAAATGTGATGGGCGTGAGGCGCGTGGCGACGGGCCCGTTCGGTCAGATCCTGGTGGGTGATGACCCAATCCACCTGATCGTCGAGCTGATCGATGGCGCGGTTGGTGACGCTGATGTCGAGCCCGGCGGCCTCTACCCGCTTGCGCAGCATGCCGGCGCCCATGGCGCTGGAGCCCATGCCCGCGTCGCAGGCGACCACGATATTGCGTACTGCCTTGAGCTCGGCGCCCGGTTTCTTGGCCGCCGCGGTCTCGGGTTTGGCACCCTTCATGGCCTTCATCTTGCGAGTGGCTTCACCCAGGGCATCGGCCTCGTCGGCTTCCGGCTGCTGGGCACGGACGAACACGGCGGCGACCAGGAAGGAGACGGTGGCGGAGGCGACGATGGAGAGCAACACCCCGATGAGGGAGGCTTTGGGCGTCATCAGCAGCACGGCGAAGATGGAGCCCGGCGAGGCGGGGGAGACCAGACCCGCGTTGAACAGGGTCAGGGTGAAGACACCTGTCATGCCGCCGGCGATCACCGCCAGGATGAGGCGCGGGTTCATCAGCACGTAGGGGAAGTAGATCTCGTGGATGCCACCGAAGAAGTGGATGATGGAGGCACCGGCGGCGGACTGCTTGGCGGCGCCGCGGCCGAACACCATGTAGGCCAGCAGCACACCCAGACCCGGACCCGGGTTGGCCTCGATCAGGAAGAAGATGGACTTGCCATGCTCGGTCGCCTGCTGGATGCCGAGCGGCGAGAAGATGCCGTGGTTGATGGCGTTGTTGAGGAACAGGATCTTGGCCGGTTCGACGAAGATGGAGGTCAGCGGCAGCATGTGGTTGTCCACCAGGAAGCCGACACCGGCCGCCAGCACGCCGGAGAGCACCTTGACGAAGGGACCAATCACGAAGAAGGCGAGGATGGCCAGCAACATGCCGATGATGCCGGCGGAGAAGTTGTTGACCAGCATCTCGAAGCCGCTCTTGACCCGGCCCTCCATCGCCTTGTCGAAGCGCTTGATGGCCCAGCCACCCAGGGGGCCCACCATCATGGCGCCCATGAACATGGGGATGTCGGTCCCCACGATCACGCCCATGGTGGTGATGGCACCGACCACGGCGCCCCGCTCACCCCCCATCAGCTTGCCGCCGGTGTAGCCGATCAGCAGCGGCAGCAGATAGGTGATCATGGGGCCGACCAGCTTGGCCAGGGTTTCATTGGGCAGCCAGCCGGTGGGAATGAAGAGGGCGGTGATGAAGCCCCAGGCGATGAATGCCCCTATGTTGGGCATGACCATATTGGACAGGAAGCGTCCAAAATTCTGTATCTTGACTTTGGTATCCGGTGATAACATGACGGCACCCCGTTTTGAGCCTGTTTGATTGAAAGTGGTAGTCGGGATAACGGGTTTTGCCGAACCCTCATCCCTGTCGTCTAAGCAACTTCAATCTACCAGTTCGCCATCGAATTGGGCTGAAAACGGGGTGTCTTGTGAGCCAGCTCTCAAATACCCGGACTACCCCCCTCCCTTCGTCGTGATGCAGATCACATTCATTGGCTGTAGCTCGGCTACATTTCGCCCTTTTTCATCGTGCCCCACGTTTTTGTGTGATCTAAATCACCTTTCACGGTTTGCGCAAACGCCGTGTCAACGTGATTGTGATCACAGAGTCATGATTTGTATTCAAATGGAGCAAGTCATGAAGGCCGCGATCTCGGGCTTTCAACGATGGATAAGCCAAATTTGATGCTTAATCGCCAATGAATCAGTAAAGATTGGCTGATTTTGTAACCCACTTTCAGGTTGTCATCCCCAGATGCCTGCCACCTCTGCGGGCAGATCCTTCCGCTCGCAGGCTCGAGCGACTCGCTCTTTCCGCGATCAAAAAAGCCCGCAAGATTGCGGGCTTTTGGCATCGGCAGGGGAGGCTTGGCTTATTCCGCCTTGGGGGCCGCGTCGGTCGCCGCCTCTGTGCTGCCGGTTTCTGCTTTCTCGGCAGCGGGCGCCTCAGGCGCCGGGCCCGGCACCAGGGCGACGGCGGGCTTGGCGATGAGGGAGCGGGTCTCTTCCACCGCCTCGCTCAGCGTCACCTCGATGACCTGGCCAAGCTCATAGACCACCTCTGTCTTGTCCAGATAGACGCGGCCGTTGTCCCAGTTGCACTCCAGCCTGTCCTTGTTGTCCAGGATGTGGCGGGCGGGCATGAAGACCACGGCACCGTTCTCCTGCAGGCGCAGCTTGAGGCCGGCGCGCATCACGTCGATGATCTCGGCGTTGAACACCTGATCGGTACCGGCGGCGGCCTGGAGGTAACGGACATAGAGCCAGTCGCCGATGTCGCGCTCGACCCTGCGGTGCAGGCGACGGCATTCCGTCAGGTGCTCGGTCAGCTCCTGGCTTGGGCGCTCACCCGGGGTCTTGCCGGCGATGACGGCCTTGAGCAGACGATGGTTGACCATGTCGCCGTACTTGCGGATGGGAGAGGTCCAGGTGGCGTAGGCATCCAGCCCCAGGCCGTAGTGGGCACCCGGCTCGGCGGACATCAGCGCATAGCTCTGGAAGCGGCGGATCTTGCCGTCCAGCCAGCGGGTATCCAGGCTGTCTATCCAGCGGCGCAGGGCGCAGAAGCCGGACAGGCTGGCGATTTCTTCTTTCTCGAACGGCGCTTCTGCGGTCTTCAGCAGATCGATGGCACCGTCGAGGGACTCTTCATCGAAACCTGTGTGGACGTTGAAGATGCCATAGCCCACCTGCTTGCCCAGCACGCGGCCGGCGCAGATGTTGGCGGCGATCATCGACTCTTCCACCATGCGGTTGGCGATGCGGCGCGGCTCCACATGGATGGCCAGCACGGCGCCGTTCTCCCCCAGCTCGAAGTCGTAGTCGGGACGGTCGGGGAACACCAGGGCGTGCTCGGTGCGCCACGCGATGCGCGCCTCTGTCATCGCCTTCATCAGGGGCAGCTGGGCCAGGACGCCGGCGTCTATGTCCAGCGCCTTGCCGTGCTCGGCCCAGTCGGAGACGTCGTCATAACTGAGACGGGCATGGGAATTGATGCGGGCGGCGAAGAACTCGGTCTCCTCCAGCAGCAGGCCATCCTCGGCGATGAGCAGACGGGCGCACAGGGTGTTGCGCTCCTCCCCCTCTTTCAGGGAGCAGAGCTCGTCGGAGAGGGTACGCGGTATCATGGGCACGTTGCGCCCCGGCATGTAGACGGTGAAGGCGCGCTTGGCGGCTTCCTGGTCCAGCTCGCTGCCCTCGGCCACATAGGCGGTCGGATCGGCGATGGCCACCAGCAGCTCCCAGCCGTTGTCCAGCTTGCGGATGGCCAGGGCGTCATCCATGTCCTTGGTCTTGGCGCCGTCTATGGTGAAGAAGGGGGTGCTGGTCAGGTCGGTGCGGGGCAGCTCCTCCTCCTCGATCACCTTCCACTCCGGCAGATCGGCCGGCTCGATTTGAGCCAGGTTGTGGCGCGCCAGCACCACCCACCAGGGCACGTTGTGATCGTCCTTGTCGGCGATGAGTTCGATGATTTCGGCGGAGAAATTGCCGTCCGCCAGGGCGTGGCGCTTGAGGGTGGCGACCACCCAGTCCCCTTCCTTGAAGGACTTCTCGTCCAACCCCTTCTTGGCGCGGGCCTTGATGGCATCCTTGATCAGGGGGTGATCGGGCACCACGTTGAGGCGGTCGCGGAACATCTTGACGCGGCCGACGAAGCGGGTCACCGCCTGCTCCAGCAGGGCGTCCGGCTCGGCCACTTCCTTCTCTTTCTCGGTGCGGATCAGGGCACTCACCCGGTCGCCGTGCATCACCTTCTTCATGTAGGGGGGCGGCACGAAGTAGCTGGTCTTCTCATCCACCTCCAGGAAGCCGAAGCCCCGATCGGAGGCGCGGATCACCCCCTCTTTCTTGGGGATGTTTTCGCGGATTTGTTGCTTGAGCTGGGCCAGCAGCGGATTGTCTTGGAACATAAGTGAGGAACCTGAAGTGGAAAACCTGGGTGGAGACCTGATGAAGGATCGCCCAGCACTATACGTTTTTACCCCTCCAAAGCCAAGGTGAATGGCCCCGTCAGCGGGGTTGCAGTGCCCGGCGGCCCTGCTCGATCAGGCGCTGGGATATCTGTTTGTGCAGCCCCCGCTCCAGCAGCCAGCGATGCCAGTAAAGGGTCTCTATCAGGTGTCTGTCCGGGCAGAGATCCCGCAGGCGCCCATCCTCGAGCTGGGGCCTGATCTGCAATTCCGGGATCAGGCAGTAGGCGAGTCCCTGCTCCGCCATGGCGACGAAGGCCTCGGAGGAGTGCACCGTGTGGCAGGGGTAGCCGCCGGGCTCGAGGCCGAACTCGCGGCGCAGGAAGCGGATGTGCATGTCATCACGGGGATCGAATGCCACCCCGGGGGCCTTGGCCATGGCCTGGGGCGTCAGGCCATGGGGGAAGTGACGGGCGATGAAGGCGGGGCTGGCGGCCAGCACATAGCACATGGTGCCCAGCTCATCGACGCGGCAGCCGGGCAGGGCCTGGGGATGCAGGCTGACGGCGCCGAACGCCTGGCCTTCGCGTACCTTGTCCAGAGTGCGGCTCTCGTCATCCACCAGCAGATTGAGCTCTATGGGATGGCGCTCCAGCAAGGGCGCCAGGGCGGGCAGGAACCAGGTGGCCAGGCTGTCGGCGTTGACGGCGATGCTGATCCGGATTGGCGCCTCAGGGCTTTCCGGTGCCAGCTCGTTGGCCAGCTCCAGCTCCAGCTGGCGCACCTGACGATAGTGGGCCAGCAGCTTCTGGCCGAGGGGGGTCGCCTGCAACGGCTGGCCGCGGATGATGAGGGGCTCGGCAAACTGCTGCTCCAGCTGCTTGATGCGCTGGGAGATGGCGGACTGGGTGAGGTGCAGGCGCTGGGCGGCGCGCTCGAAGTTCTGCTCCTGCATCACGGCATCCAGCGCCAGCAGCAGCTTGTAGTCCAGGGCCTTCATCATCTTTCCTTATGAACAATGCAACTCAAGCAGCGACTCTACTGCTGGCGCCGATCCGGCACAAGGGCGGCTCGCCACAGGGGCGCCGGAGCGCAGCGCCTGTCAGAAGTGGCAGTAGCCAGCCGTGCGTTTAGTAGTGATACTCTTTTGCGCTCGTTCCTGCGTGGGGTGGGATCGGAGATGGCATGAGTGTTTTATCCCGGGATCTTCCCGGGATTTTTTATGGCTGCAGCCCGGTACTCGCCGCGCAGGGGGCGCTGCACGGCGGCGGCGAAACGCTCGTCCAGCGCGAAGCGGATCCCGACGCCGCGCACGGCCCCCAGATCCACCGCCTGACGATGGCCGAGCCGCTCGATGGGCAGGCCGAGGCGGCGAAAGATGCGCTCCACCGGCAGGCTGACCACGGCGACCATCTCGCGGATATGGTGTTCGCGGGCGAAGGCGTGGACCTCGCGAAAGATGACGCAGGTGAGCTCGCTCACCCCGTTGTCGAGTCGGGGGGCGCGTGCGGCGTCGATGGCGAGCCGGGTCAGCTCCCAGACATCCTGGCGACGGGGCGGCGACTCGCCGGCGAGGGCGGCGGGGAAGCAGGTGGGCAGCATGTAATCGGCGGCGCAGCTGAGCAGCCGGATGCAGCCACACAGGCCAGCATCATCCTCGATCAGGATCCAGTGGGTGTCGGGGCCATCGAAGTGGTCCCGCTCCAGCCCCTGGCTTGATCCCACATCCCACCGTAATCTTTCAAAGAAAATCCGGTTTCTGAACGCATAAAGCGAATTTTCTATGTTTTTATCCCAATGTTTCCTCAGTTTTCCCTTGAAAATGCGCATACGGATCACTCCAGAGTCAGGAAGGGCGCTATAATTTCGGCCTCGGGAAGGGGATCAAGATGAAACAGACTCAGTTGCTCGAATACCTCGAACTGTTTACCACGGCCACGGACGGGGACCAATTGTCCAGGCTGATCGGGCGCTTCGCCATCGCCATGGGATACGACTACTTTCGCTTCGCCCTGATCCTGCCAAGGTCGATGCAGCACCCCAAGGTGGTGCTGTTCAACCAGTGCCCCGACTCCTGGGTGCAGGCCTACACGGCGCAGCACATGCTGGCTCGGGACCCCATCATACAACTCGCCCGCCAGCAGACCCTGCCCATCTACTGGAACCGGCTCGACGAGAAGGCGCGCTTCCTGCAAGCGGGCAGCCTGGACGTGATGGGGCTGGCGGCGGAATTCGGCCTGCGCAACGGCGTCTCCTTCCCCCTGCACGGGCCGACCGGCGAGAGCGGCATTCTCTCCTTCATCACCCGGGAGCGGGCCTCCAGCGACCTGCTGCTGGAGTCCTCCCCCGTGCTCTCCTGGATGTCGACCTATATCTTCGATGCCGCCCTGCGCACGGTGCGGATCGGCGCGCGGGAGGGGGCACAGGAGGTGTTGACGATGCGCGAGACCGAGTGCCTCTCCTGGGCCAGCGAGGGCAAGACCTCGAGCGAGATCGCCAGCATCCTCGGGATCACGGAACGCACGGTGAACTACCACCTCAATCAGGTGACCCGCAAGACAGACTCCATCAACCGCTATCAGGCCATCGCCAAGGGGGTGAGCAGCGGCATACTGTTGCCCAACCTGGAGGAGGTGGTGGTCACCAATTTCCCGCGCCAGCTGCAATGACGTCCTTCCCATAGGCCGCTCTCGAGATCCGTCGGGACAGGTGGCAGCAGGCGCATCCCTGTCGCCCATTGACGGCGCCATAAGACCCCCTGTCACCCTTGTTCGCCCAAATTATTAAATTTTCGAATCAACAAGAAAATTAATGAATTTCTCTTAATCTCTCGTCTTCCCCATACTGCCGCCATCTTCTGTGAGGGACTCGCACCATGATGGCGACCAGTTTACAAGGCTTCCTGTTGGGCCTTGCCATGATAATTCCAATCGGAGCCCAAAATGCCTTCGTGCTGAGCCGGGGCATCCATCGCAACCACCACCTGCTGACGGCGACCCTCTGCTGCCTGTGCGATCTCGTGCTGATCGGGATAGGGGTGTTCGGCGGTGCCAACCTGCTGGCGGCGAGCCCGCTGGGGCTGGCGCTGCTGACCTGGGGCGGCGTGCTGTTTCTCGTCTGGTTCGGGGTGCGCTCCCTGGGCAGTGCCTGGCGCGGCCAAGGGGAGGCCCTGGCGGACTCTCCCCGGCTGATGGGGGTCAAGAGCGTGCTGGCCATGACGCTGGGGGTGACCCTGCTCAACCCTCACGTCTATCTGGATACCCTGATGCTGCTGGGTTCCCTCGGCAGCCAGTTTGCCGAACCCCTGCGTCCCGCCTTCGCCGCGGGGGCCATGCTGGCCTCCCTGGTCTGGTTCTACGGCCTGGCGTTGGGGGCGGCGGCCCTCTCCCCCTGGCTGGCCCGGGGTCGGGTGCAACGGGTGATCGACGCCCTGGTCGGTCTCATCATGCTCGGACTGGCGCTGCAACTGGCGAGGGGGGCCCTGGGGGCCTAGCGCGGCGGCGCACAACAAAAAGCCCTCGCAGTGCGAGGGCTTTTTCGTGGGGTAGGGTTATCAGGGCACCACGGCGACGTTGACGCTGCCATTGCCCTGGGTCAGGCGAACCCTGGCGCCGGGCACGAAGGTGGGGCTGGCCTTTTGCACCACCACTATGGTGTTGCCGCTGTCTTGCTTGATCTCGAGCTCGACGCCATCGACCTGATTGAGCTTGTCACCGGCGGCCTTGCCCGCGGCGGCCCCGGCGATGGCGCCCCCTGCGGTGGCCAGGCTGCGGCCCGTGCCGCCGCCAATGGTGCTGCCGAGCAGGCCGCCGACCACGCCGCCGCCTATGGTGCCGAGGATGGAGTTCTCCTCCGCCTGGATCTTGACCGGACGGGTGGAGAGGATGGTGCCGTAGTTGACGGTCTGCACCTGCTTGGCCCTGTCTTTGGTGTAGACATCGCCGGAATAGACGTCGCTGTTGGCACAGCCTGTGATGGCGGTGGCCAGCAGGAGGATGAGGGTCAGTCGTTGCAACATGATGGTTCTCCTGAACTTGACTACAAATTGGGCTCTCGGGGCCACTCTACCCCTCTCTTCGCCAGGATGGCACCCCAAAAGTGTAACCAAGTATGTGCCATGGCAGGGATTCAATCAGGAGGCTGGCCGGATATTTGCCATCCGGGGCGCCGGGGTCCCGTCATGGTCTGTCGCGAGTGTCCTGCGCCTGGGGGACGAGCGCATGTTCGAGCAGGCATCTTGCTTCCCCGGGGCCGAAATAGGCATCATCCCGGGCCAGCTCGCGGTAGCCGAGCCGCTGGTAGAGGCGCCGGGCCGGGTTGGCCGGATCCACCGTCAGGCGCACCCGGCGGCACCCTTGTGCCAGCAGGGCCTGCTCCAGGCGAGTGATGATGGCCGCGGCCAGGCCGAGGCCGCGGGCCTGGGGCAGCACGGCCAGGGAGAGCAGCCAGCCCTGGGCGCCCTCTTGCCCCACGCCGCCGAGGCCATAGCCGAGCAACTGGCCATCGCGCTCGGCCACCAGCAGCGAGTCCGGCCACAGATCCATGGCCTGGCGAAAGAAGAAGTCGGGGTAGACGGCGTCACCGAATACCTGGCGCTCTATCTGCCAGATGGCGTGCATGTCGGCCGGGGTGGCGACTCTAAGGATGGGGGTCACGGGATCTCCTCGGTGAATGGGCCGCCGATGAGCGACACTCGGCCGGCAAGGGTAGCCCCTGCCCGGAGGGGATTCAAGGGAGCGGGCGATGCCGATCGCCTCACAACAAAACAGGGCCCGAAGGCCCTGTGGTAGTGGCATTGCCTCAGAGGAGGCGGGTGGCCTGCTCCAGCCAGGCGAGATCCTCGCCCTCCAGCAGCGGGCTCAGCCTGCGATAGACCTCGGCATGATACTCGTTGATCCAGCGAAACTCGGCCGGGCTCAGCAGGTCGCGGTCGATGAGACGCGTATCGAACGGCACATAGGTCAGCCGCTCGAAGCCCAGCATGGCCAGCTCCCCCTGGCTGGGCAGTTCGACCACTATCTCCAGGTTCTCGCAGCGAATGCCGAAGGCGTCCTCCCGGTAGTAGCCGGGCTCGTTGGAGAGCACCATGCCCGGCATCAGGGGCACTAGGCTGCCCTTGGGGGAGATGCGCTGGGGACCCTCGTGCACGCTCAGGAAGTGGCCGACCCCGTGGCCTGTGCCGTGGTCGTAGTTGTAACCGGCCTGCCAGAGCGGCATGCGGGCCAGCACGTCGAGCTGGATGCCCGAGGTGCCACGGGGGAAGCGGGCCTGATCCAGGGCGATGTGGCCCTGCAGCACCCGGGTGAACATGGCCTTGTGCTCGGCGCTCACCTCGCCCACCTTGACGGTGCGGGTGATGTCGGTGGTGCCGTCCAGATACTGGCCACCGGAGTCCACCAGATAGATGGCATCCTGGCCGAAGGGGCGCGGCACCCCGTTGGTGTGGCGATAGTGGCACATGGCGGCATTGGGGCCGAGCGCGGAGATGGTGTCGAAGCTCGGCTCGACATAGTGCTCTTGCTCCTTGCGAAAGGTCTCCAGCTGGTCGGCCAGGGTGCCCTCGTCCACCCCGTCGAACTCGCCGGCGGCGATCAACCGATCCAGCCAGGCGAGGAAGCGGGTGACGGCGACACCGTCGCGCAGGTGAGCGGCGCGCATGCCCGCCAGCTCGGTCTCGTTCTTGCATGCCTTGGGCAGCATGGTGGGATCCTGGCCCGCCACCAGGATGGCGCCCGCCTCTTCCATGGTGAGCTGGGTCCAGGCATTGGCGCTGTTCGGGTCTGCCAGCACCCGTTGCTGATCGCTCCCTATGCGTCTGAGCAGGGCGCCCAGCTTGTCGATGGGGTAGACGGAGACATCCTGCCCCGCGTGCTGGCTGAAGGCGATGCAGTCCAGCTTGTCGGTATCGACGATGAAATCCATGCTGGCATTGGCATAGAGCACGGCAAAGCCCAGCACTACCGGCAGGCGCTCCACGTCGCGGCCCCGCAGGTTGAGCAGCCAGTTGATGGGTTCGGCCTGGGTCAGCAGCACCGCATCCAGGCCGCGTTTGCGCAGGTCGCTGGCCAGCAGCTCACGCTTGGCCTGGCTCGACTGGCCCGCCAGCGTCTCGCTGTAGAGAATGACCGGATGCTTGCCGGGGGCGGGGCGATCGGTCCAGTGCTGGTCGATGGGGTTGTCGGTGACGGCGACGAGCGCGATGCCGCGCTCGCCGAGCAGGGCCTTGGCGTTCTGGTACCAGGTCAGGCTGTGCAGACGGGGATCGAAACCGACCCGGGCGCCCGGCTCCAGCTGCTCAGTGAGCCAGCCGACGTGGGGATCATCGACCAGGTGCAGGAAGGCAAAGGTCTCGGCCGGGCTCTGCAATCTGGCCTGTACCGTGTAGCGGCCATCGACGAACAGGGCCGCCTGCTGGGGCAGTATGATGGCCAGACCCGCCGAGCCATTGAACCCGGTCAGCCAGGCGAGGCGTTCGGCATGGGCCGGAATGTATTCTCCCAGATGTTCGTCATCATGGGGCACGATGAAGGCGTCCAGCTCCTGCTGGGCCAGGGTGGCCCTGACCTGGGCGACGCGGGCTGCAATGATCTCGAAATGGTTCATGTCGTAATTGCCAGATGGTTGGTCGATGAGAGGGTTCAGCCGGGTTTGCCGCGGCTCAGCATGTGGCCGACGGAGTGGCCGGCTGCCTGTATGTGCTGCTTGAGCAGGACGGCGGCCTCGTGTTTGCGCCTCGCCCGGCACAGGGCCAGCAGCTCGGCGTGTTCACGCTCCGCCTTGTCTACCCCATTCTGGGCAAACAGCAGCTCGAAGCGCACGTAGCGGTCGCAACTCAGATTGATCTGGGCGATCAGCTCCATCGCCTGGGGGCGATTGGCGGCCCGGTAGAGGGTGGCGTGGAAGCTGTGATTGAGCTCGGCCCAATGCTCGACCTGGGTACCCGATGCGAGCGCGGCATCGAACTGATCGAGAATGGCCTGGGCGTTGACGAAGGTCTCCTCCGTCATCAGGTCGACGGCGTGGAACAGGGTATCGGCTTCCAGCAGGGCCCGCAAATAAAAGAGCTCGGCCACGGAGTCCGGATCCAGCCGGGTGACCACGGCGCCGCGATGGGGCTCGAACTTCACCAGCCCCTGGGCCTCCAGCTGCATCAAGGCCTCGCGCACCGGGATGCGGCTCACCGCCAGCTCCCTGGCGATGGCGTCCTGACGCAGGGGGGCGCCGGCGGGGAAGTCGCCCCGCAGTATCCTGGTCCTCAGGCTGTCCGCCACCATCTGGGTGCGGGTCTTGTAGGTCGGGCTCATGGTGGCATCGGGGGCAGGTTGCAAAATTGTATATTGTATAAAGTGTGGCTGAATCTAACGCGCGGGCGTGCCCATGGCAAGGCTGGCCGGGGGAATTGCCGCAGCGAGGCGAAAAAAAGACCGGCCAGCTGAGCTGGCCGGTCTGGTCATGGGCGGCTGGGGTCGTTACAGCTGGGGACCCGCGGCGACCAGGCGCTTGCCTTCGTCGTTGTCGGTGAAGCGCTCGAAGTTCTTGATGAAGCGCCCCGCCAGATCCACGGCCTTGGCATCCCACTCGGCCTGGTCGGCATAAGTGTCACGAGGATCCAGGATGGCCGGGTTCACGCCCGGCAGCGCGGTCGGCACTGCCAGATTGAAGATGGGCAGCACCTTGGTGTCGGCCTGCTCGATGGATCCATCCAGGATGGCGTCTATGATGGCGCGGGTGTCCTTGATGGAGATGCGCTTGCCGGTGCCGTTCCAGCCGGTGTTGACCAGATAGGCCTCGGCGCCGGACGCTTCCATCCGCTTGACCAGTTCTTCACCGTACTTGGTGGGGTGCAGGCTGAGGAAGGCCGCGCCGAAGCAGGAGGAGAAGGTCGGGGTCGGCTCTGTGATGCCACGCTCGGTACCGGCCAGCTTGGCGGTGAAACCGGACAGGAAGTGGTACTTGGTCTGCTCCTTGGTCAGCTTGGCGACCGGGGGCAGTACACCGAAGGCATCGGCGGTCAGGAAGATCACCTTGGTGGCGTGGCCCGCCTTGGAGACCGGCTTGACGATGTTCTCGATGTGATAGATGGGGTAGGAGACCCGGGTGTTCTCGGTCTTGGAGCCATCATCGAAGTCGATGGTGCCATCGTCGGCGACGGTCACGTTCTCCAGCAGCGCATCGCGGCGGATGGCGTTGAAGATGTCCGGCTCGGCCTCCTTGGAGAGCTTGATGGTCTTGGCGTAGCAGCCCCCTTCGAAGTTGAACACGCCGTCATCGTCCCAGCCGTGCTCGTCATCGCCGATGAGCTGACGCTTGGGATCGGTGGAGAGGGTGGTCTTGCCGGTGCCGGAGAGGCCGAAGAAGATGGCCACGTCCCCATCCTGACCCACGTTGGCGGAGCAGTGCATGGAGGCGATGCCGCGCAGGGGCAGGAAGTAGTTCATCATGGAGAACATGCCCTTCTTCATCTCGCCACCGTACCAGGTGCCGCCGATGAGCTGGATCTTCTCGGTCAGGTTGAAGGCGACGAAGTTCTCGGAGTTGAGACCCTGGGCCTGCCAGTTCGGGTTGGTGCACTTGGCGCCGTTCATCACCACGAAGTCCGGTTTGAAGCTCTTGAGCTCTTCCTCGCTCGGGCGGATGAACATGTTCCTGACGAAGTGCGCCTGCCAGGCCACTTCTGTGATGACGCGCACCGCCAGCCGAGTATCCGGGTTGGCACCGCAGTAGCCGTCGATGACGAACAGACGCTTGTCGGAGAGCTGCTGGGTGACCAGCGCCTTCAGATCTGCCCATACCGCAGGGGTGATCGCCTTGTTATCGTTCTTGCCCTGGTCAGACCACCACACAGTATCCTGGGTGGTGCCGTCTTTGACGATATATTTATCTTTCGGGGAACGACCGGTAAAGATGCCGGTGTTGACATTGACGGCGCCAAGTTCTGTCACCACCCCGCGCTCGAAACCTTCGAGATCGGGACGAGTCTCTTCTACGAACAGTTGCTCATAGGAGGGGTTACGCAGGATTTCCACGGCATTATGGATGCCGTATTGCTCCAGTTGTAATCCTTGGGCCAGGGTGGGTGCTGCCACGATTGTCATTGTATTCTCCTGGGTTCAGAGGTGTGTAGGGTTCTATCTGGCATCAACTCTACCACCTAGGTAGTAGAATTTAGCGACCTTCATCAAAGTTTATAAAGTAGGGTATTTTTTTATTTTTTAAGTGAAAGGCGGGTTTCCCCGCCTTCATTTAGTGTAACTGGTTTGCATCATTACCGGGAGCCCCGCTGAACAGGGTTTCGACATCGATCGCATCAAAAGGATAGTGAGCCCCGCAGTAGTCGCAGTGCATCTCTATCTTGCCCTGCTCCTGCAGCATATCGAGCACCTCTTCCTTCTCTATCTGCAGCAGGGCGCCCTCGCAACGCTCCCGGGAGCAGGTGCAGCGGAAGGCGACGGCCTGGGGATCGAACACCCGCACCTTGTCCTGGTGATAGAGGCGATAGAGGATCTCCTCGGCCTCCAGACCAAACAGCTCCTCGTCCTTGATGGTGGCGGTGAGCTGGGTCAGGTGCTCGAAATCTGCGCTGTGATCCTCGCTCTGGGCGGGCAGCTCCTGCAACAGGATGCCGGCGGCGCGGGGGGCGCCATCCAGGTGACCGGTGCGGATCCAGAGCTTGGTGGCCAGTTGTTCTGACTGGGCGAAGTACTGCTCCAGGCAGCCGGCCAGGGTGTCGGATTCCAGGGCGATGATGCCCTGATAGCGCTCGCCCTGTTCCGGGGTGATGGTGATCACCAGCTGGCCGTTGCCGATCAGGCTCTGCAGCTTGCCATCGCTCGGCAGTTCTCCCTCATGGCGGGCCACGCCGCGCAGCTGCTGGTTGTGGTCGCCGTTGATGACGGCCAGGCGCACCGGGCCGTCCCCCTGCAACTGCACCGTGATGGAGCCTTCGAACTTGAGGGTGGCGGTCAGCAGGCTGGTGGCCACCAGCAGCTCCCCCAGCAGGTGCTGCACCTGTACCGGGTAGCTCTGCGCCTCGACCACATGACGGTAGGTGCTATCCAGCTGGACCAGCTCACCCCGCACTTCGTACTCTTCAAACAGATAGCGATACAGCAGATCTTGGTGACTCATCTCATCTTCCTTCGGGGTGGTAATGGCTTGGACGCCCGGCGCCTCGCGGCCGGGGGTGAACTTTCTTGGGTCCCTGTCGTCATACAAGGGTCATGGGGTTGGCTCAGGATTGCTTGACCCGGATCAGCTGGCGGCGCTCCTGCTTGTCGGGACGGCGCTCCGGGCTCGGTGCAAACTGGCTGTTGAGGCGGCGCGCCTCGGCGTTCTCGGCCCGGCGTTTGAGGCTCTCGGCCGTCTCCTCGTACATCAGCTGGGCCAGGGGGGCCGATCTTCGCTGCTCGCACAGGGTCAGCACCCGCACTTCCCGTTCGTCCTGACCCTGCCAGAAGCGGATCAGGGCGCCGACCTCGACCGCCTTGCCCGGTTTGCTGCGCTGGCCGTTGTAGTGCACCTTGCCGCCGTCGATCTGATCCCGGGCCAGACTGCGGCTCTTGTAGAAGCGGGCGGCCCAGAGCCACTTGTCCAGACGCAGGGAGGATTCGGGCGAAACGGCTTTGCTCATGACGGGCTCCGACGATGTGACATGGACGCCGATTATACCAGAGCCGGGGCCCAGGATTGAATCTGGGCTGGCTGTCAGTGACGGCGCGAGCATTTTTGGCCATATTGCGCATGCGGTCAGTTGTCTCCCGGGCCATTGCCGTACACAATAGCTGACCGATTTGGATAGAAAATTATTTTGAGAAACATGACGCTACCGTTCAAGGATGACTTGCTGTCTACCTTGCTTGCCCTGGGCAAGCGGCTGCCCCTTGCCCGTATCAGCCAGTGGCTGTTCTGGGGCCTGCTGCTGTTGCTGGCGCACCAGAGTGCCGGATTGACCTGGCGACTGCTGTCGCTGGCGAGTCCTGAGCAGCCCGTCGCCTGGCAACCCGGCGTCCAGGTGACCGAGGGGGGCCGCCAGGGCACGGATCTGGTGCCCCTCACGCGTCTCGCCCTGTTTGGCCGCGCCGAGCTGGCCAAGGCCCAGACCCGGGTGGCGGCCGATGCCCCCAAGACCCAGCTCAACGCCCAGCTCAACGGGGTGCTGGCGAGCTCGGATCCCGCCAAGTCCATCGCCATCATCGCCCATGGCGGCAGCCAGAACTCCTACGGTATCGGTGACTATATAGATGGCACCCAGGCCCAGCTGCGGCAGGTGTTTGCCGATCGCGTCATCATAGCGCGCAACGGGCGCGACGAGACCCTGATGCTGGACGGCGAGCAGTATGGCAAGCCGGTCCCGGCGCAGGAGAAAGCGGGGGGCAGGCTCGATGAGGTGCGGGGCGCGCTGATGAGCAACCCCGGCAAGCTGACCGATTACCTCAATATCTCCCCGGTGCGGGTCGATGGCCGCATGACGGGTTATCGCCTCAATCCGGGCCGGGACCCGGAACTCTTCAACCAACTCGGCCTGGTCGCCAATGACCTGGCCGTCAGCATCAATGGTCTGGATCTGCGGGATAACGCCCAGGCCATGCAGGCGATGCAACAGGTGGCGAGCGCCACCGAGATGACAGTGACGGTCGAACGGCAGGGACAGCTGTATGACGTCTATGTCGGCTTGTCAGAATAATGATCCGGAGTAGTGCACGCATGAGAAACAAAGGGAAAGGCTGGCGCCTGGCGTCTGTGGCGGCGGCCTTGCTGATGACGGGCTCCGTCTGGGCGACCGAATATTCTGCCAGCTTCAAGAACGCGGAGATCGAGGAGTTCATCAACACGGTTGGAAAGAACCTCAATAAAACCATCATCATAGAGCCCTCTGTGCGCGGCAAGATCAACGTGCGCAGTTACGATCTGCTCAACGAGGATCAGTACTATCAATTCTTCCTGAGCGTGCTGGACGTCTATGGTTTCGCCGTGGTGCCCATGGACAACGGCGTGCTCAAGGTGGTGCGTTCCAAGGATGCCAAGACCTCGGCCATCCCTGTGGTGGACGACCGCAACCCGGGCACGGGGGACGAGATGGTGACCCGGGTGGTGCCGGTGCGCAACGTCTCGGTACGCGAACTCGCCCCCCTGCTGCGTCAGCTCAATGACAACGCCGGCGGCGGCAACGTGGTCCACTATGAACCCTCCAACGTCCTGCTCATCACAGGCCGCGCCGCCGTGGTCAATCGCCTGGTGGAAGTGGTGCGCCGGGTCGACAAGGCCGGGGATCAGGATGTGGACATCATCAAGCTGAAATACGCCTCCGCCGGCGAGATGGTGCGGCTGGTGACCAACCTCAACAAGGAAGGCAACGCCCAGGGCGGCAATGCCGGCTTCCAGCTGACCCCCAAGGTGGTGGCGGACGAGCGCACCAACTCGGTGGTGGTCAGTGGCGAACCCAAGGCGCGGGCCCGCATCATCCAGATGGTGCACCAGCTCGACCGCGACCTGCAGAGCCAGGGCAATACCCGGGTCTTCTACCTCAAATATGGCAAGGCCAAGGATCTGGTGGATGTGCTCAAGGGGGTCAGCTCCAGCATAGAGGCCGACAAGAAGGGCGGCACGGCGGCAGCCGGTGCCGGCAGCAGCATAGGGGGCGGCCAGCTCGCCATCTCGGCGGACGAGACCACCAATGCCCTGGTGATCACCGCCCAGCCGGACGTGATGGCGGAGCTGGAGCAGGTGATCGCCAAGCTCGACATCCGCCGTGCCCAGGTGCTGGTGGAGGCCATCATAGTGGAGGTCGCCGATGGCGACGGCCTCAATCTCGGGGTGCAGTGGGCCAACACCAATGGCGGCGGCACCCAGTTCACCAACACGGGTCTGCCCATCGGCAGCGTGGCGGCGGGGGCCATCGACTACAAGGAGAATGACAACATCGACACCCTGAGCAGCCTGGTGGGCAGCTTCAGCGGCATGGCCGCCGGCTTCTATCAGGGTGACTGGGCCATGCTGGTGACCGCCCTCTCCACCAACACCAAGAACGACATCCTGTCGACCCCCAGCATAGTCACCATGGACAACAAGGAGGCGTCGTTCAACGTGGGTCAGGAGGTGCCGGTGCAGACCGGCTCCCAGAGCTCCACCTCGGGGGACAACATCTTCAACACCATAGAGCGCAAGACGGTGGGCACCAAGCTGGTGGTGACGCCCCAGATCAACGAAGGGGACTCCGTGCTGCTCAATATCGAGCAGGAGGTCTCCAGCGTGGCCCAGACCCAGGCCACCGGCACGGCGGATCTCGGCCCCACCTTCGACACCCGCACCGTCAAGAATGCGGTGCTGGTCAAGAGCGGCGAAACCGTGGTGCTGGGGGGCCTGATGGACGAACAGACCAAGGAGCAGGTCTCCAAGGTGCCCCTGCTGGGTGACATTCCCGTGCTGGGCTACCTGTTCCGCTCCACCTCCAATACCACCTCCAAGCGCAACCTGATGATCTTCATCCGGCCGACCATATTGCGCGATGCCAACGTCTATTCCGGCATCTCCAGCAACAAGTACACCCTGTTCAGGGCCGAGCAGCTGGACAGGGCCGCCGAGGAGGGGTATCTCACCTCGCCGGCGCGCCAGGTCCTGCCGGCCTATGGCCAGGACGTCATGGTCTCCCCCGAGGTGCAGCAGCAGATCCAGTCCATGAGAAACCGGCAACAGGCCACGGCGGACAGCGTGAAGCCCTTCGTGCAGAGCAAGCCCTGATGGCGGCTTATCGACTCGATGAGGGCGAACTGCCGGCGGCGCTGCCCGAGCTGCCGTTCGCCTTCGCCCGCAATTTCGGCGTCATCCTGACCGAGGAGGCCGGCGCTCCCGTGCTGCTGTGCCGACCCGGGGTCAGCCCCCAGGCCCTGCTCGAGGTGCAGCGGGTGGCCGGCAGCGACTTCACCGTGCAGCCCCTGGAGGGGGAAGAATTTGAGCAGCGGCTGATGGCCCACTATCAGCGCGACTCCTCCGAGGCGCGCCAGCTGATGGAGGATCTCGGCAACGAGATGGACTTCTTCGCCCTGGCCGAGGAGCTGCCCCAGAGCGAGGATCTGCTGGACGCCGACGACGACGCCCCCATCATCCGCCTCATCAACGCCATGCTGAGCGAGGCGATCAAGGAAGAGGCGTCCGACATCCATATCGAGACCTTCGAGCGGGCCCTGGTCATCCGTTTTCGCATCGATGGGGTGCTGCGGGAGATACTGCGCCCCCATCGTAAGCTTGCCTCCCTGCTGGTGTCGCGCATCAAGGTGATGTCGCGCATGGACATCGCCGAGAAGCGGGTGCCGCAAGATGGCCGCATCTCGCTGCGCATCGGCGGCCGGGCGGTGGACGTGCGGGTCTCCACCATGCCGTCCAGCTACGGCGAGCGGGTAGTATTGCGACTGCTGGACAAGAACAACGTGCGCCTCGAGCTCAAGCAGCTCGGCATGACGCTGGCCAACCGCGAGATCATCGGGGAGCTGATTCGCAAGCCCCACGGCATCATACTGGTGACCGGGCCGACCGGCTCGGGCAAGTCCACCACCCTGTATGCGGCCCTGTCCGAGATCAACTCGCGGGATCGCAACATCCTCACGGTGGAAGACCCTATCGAATATGACCTGGAAGGGGTGGGTCAGACCCAGGTCAATCCCAAGGTGGACATGACCTTCGCCCGCGGCCTGCGGGCCATCTTGCGTCAGGATCCCGACGTGGTCATGGTGGGGGAGATCCGGGATCTGGAGACCGCCCAGATAGCAGTGCAGGCGTCCCTCACCGGTCACCTGGTGATGTCGACCCTGCACACCAACACCGCCATCGGCGCCATCACCCGGATGCGGGACATGGGCATAGAGCCCTTCCTGCTCTCCTCATCGCTCCTGGCGGTGCTGGCCCAGCGGCTGGTACGCACCCTCTGCCCCGACTGCAAGGAGGCGCGCCCGGCCAGCCTGCAGGAGCGTGAGCTGATGCGCATCGAGGGCCACGAGGCCGCCCGAGAGATCTGGCACCCGGTGGGCTGCGAGCAGTGCAACCACACCGGTTATCGCGGCCGGACCGGCATCCACGAGCTGGTGGTGGTGGACGAGGCGGTACGCGAAGCCGTCCACGCGGCCAGCGGCGAACTGGCCATCGAGCGGTTGATCCGCCCCCACACCCCCAGCATCCGCCGCGACGGCATCGACAAGGTGCTCCAGGGCCAGACCAGCCTGGAAGAAGTGCTGCGGGTGACCCGGGAAGATTGAGGATAGGACTTGGCTGCATTCGAATATAAGGCCCTCGACGACAAGGGCCGCCAGAAGCAAGGGGTGGCCGAGGGGGACTCGGCGCGCCAGGTGCGCCAGCAGCTGCGCGAGCAGGGGCTGACCCCGCTGGAGGTGAGCGAGACCACGGAGAAGGCGAAGCGGGAGGCGAACCGCTTCGTGCTGTTTCGCCGCGGCGCCAGCACGGCGGAACTGGCGCTGATCACCCGCCAGCTGGCGACCCTGGTGGGGGCCGGTCTCACCATTGAAGAGGCGCTCAGGGCCGTCTCCCAGCAGTGCGAGAAGGCGCACCTGCGCAGCCTGGTGGCCACGGTGCGCGGTCGTGTGGTCGAGGGGTACACCCTGGCCGATTCGCTGGGGGCCTTCCCCCATGTGTTCGATCAGCTGTTTCGCTCCATGGTGGCGGCCGGCGAGAAATCGGGGCACCTGGAGAAGGTGCTCAACCGCCTCGCCGACTACACGGAGCAGCGCCAGCACATGCGCACCAAGCTGCTGCAGGCGATGATCTACCCCATGGTGCTGACCCTGGTGGCCATCGGCGTCATCTCCATACTGCTCACCGCCGTGGTGCCCAAGGTGGTGGCCCAGTTCGAGCACATGGGCCAGCAGCTGCCGATGACGACCCGCTTTCTCATCGGCACCAGCGAGCTGATGCAGCATTACGGCCTCTGGTTCCTGCTGCTGCTCGGCCTGGGCGGCCTGATCTGGCGCTGGTGGCTGACGGATCCCGCGCGCCGCCAGCGCTGGCATGGGCTCTTGCTGCGCCTGCCGGTGATAGGCCGGGTCAGCCGCGGCCTCAATACCGCCCGCTTCGCCCGTACCTTGAGCATCCTCAACGCCAGCGCCGTGCCCCTGCTGGAGGGGATGAAGATCGCGGGGGAGGTGCTCTCCAACGACTTCGCCCGCGCCCGCATCCTGGCGGCGAGCGAGCGGGTGCGGGAGGGGACCAGTCTGCGCAAGTCGCTGGATGAAACCAAAATTTTTCCGCCCATGATGCTGCACATGATCGCCTCCGGCGAGCAGAGCGGCGAGCTCGACAGCATGCTGGAGCGGGCGGCGGACAACCAGGACAGGGAGTTCGAGAGCCAGGTGAACATCGCCCTCGGGGTGTTCGAACCCATGCTGGTGGTCTCCATGGCCGGAGTGGTGCTGTTTATCGTGATGTCGATCCTGCAGCCGATCCTGGAACTGAACAACATGGTCAATCTGTGATGCTGGCGTGCAGGTGATGTCGGTCGACCCTGCAGTCAATTCGCTCGAGCTCAACAACATGGTCAATCTGTGATGCTGGCGTGCAGGTGGCTTCGGTCGATCCTGCAGTCAATTCGCTCGAGCTGAACAACATGGTCAATCTGTGATGCTGGCGTGCAGGTGATGTCGGTCGATCCTGCGGTCAATTCGCTCGAGCTCAACAATATGGTGAAGTTGTAAGTTTCCGGTGTTCGATGGTGCCGCCCGGCGATACGTCGACCCACAGATCACTTTCTGATGGCCTGCGCCATCTCATTCGTTAGGGAGTCAGTCATGCAAAAGCGTCGTCAATCGGGTTTCACCCTGCTGGAAGTCATGGTGGTCATCGTGATCCTGGGGATCCTGGCCAGCCTGGTGGTGCCCAACCTGATGGGCAACAAGGAGAAGGCCGACCAGCAAAAAGCGGTCTCCGACATAGTGGCGCTGGAAAATGCCCTGGACATGTACAAGCTGGACAACAACCGCTACCCGACCACGGAGCAGGGGCTGGACGCCCTGGTCAACAAGCCGAGCGCCGCCCCCGAGCCGCGCAGCTACCGTGACGGTGGCTACATCAAGCGCCTGCCGCAGGATCCCTGGGGCAATCCCTACCAGCTGCTGAGCCCGGGCCAGTTCGGCAAGATTGACATCTTCTCCATGGGTCTGGATGGGGAAGCTGGCAGCGATGACGACATCGGCAACTGGAATCTGAAGGATTTCCAATAAGTGATCCCGCCGCGTCGCGATCACTGTGCCACCCCGGGGCTGCCTGAATGAAGGTGGCCTCTGCTGCCTGCCGCCAGGCCGGTTTTACTCTGCTGGAGGTGTTGCTGGTCGCCATGTTGATGGGATGGCCCGGGGCCACCGCCATGCAGCTAAGGCAGATGCCATGAAGCAGAGTCGCCAGGGCGGTTTTACTCTGCTGGAGGTGTTGCTGGTCGCCATGTTGATGGGACTGGTGGCCACCGCCGTCACCCTCAGCATGGGGGGCGCCAGGGGGGACAGGGAGCTGGACAAGCAGGCGCGTCGCTTCATGGCGGTGTTGCAGCAGGCCCAGCAGCAGGCGGTGATGGATGGTCGCCTGCTGGGGCTGCGCCTCGATGACCATGGCTGGCAGTTCATGCGCCGCCAGGGCAAGGATCGCAGCTGGCAACCCCTGGAAGGGGACAAGCTGCTGGGCCCGGTCGAGCTCGGCGACGATATCCGCCTCACCCTGGAGCTGGCCGGTTTTGCCTGGCAGCCACAGGAGGACGAGCGGGGAGAGGCAAGCCGTCCCCAGGTGCTCATCTTCCCCGGTGATGAGCTGACCCCTTTCGTGCTGACTCTGAACCAGCGGGTCGATGATGCCCAGTATGTGCGGGTGGTGCGCGCCGACGAGTTCGGTACCCTGAGCCTTGATGAATCCGGGGAGGCGACCCCATGAAGGCGCGCGGCATGACGCTGCTGGAGGTGATGGTGGCCCTGGTGGTGTTCGCCATCGCCGGGCTCGCCGTGATGAAGAGCGCCAGCGAGCACCTCTCTGGTCTCAGCCATCTGGAGCAGAAGACCCTGGCCACCTGGGTCGCCCAGAACCAGCTGGTGCAGCAGAAACTCGAGGCCAGGTGGCCCAGCGACAGCTGGGTCGAGGGGCAGGAGGAGATGGCCGGCCAGCTCTGGTTCTGGCGCTATCGTGGCGTCGCCACCAGCGATGCCAACTTCAAGGCGCTGGATCTGGAGGTGCGCAGCGCCCCCAAGGCCGACAACCCGGTCGCCATGATGCGGACTTATATCAGCCGATGATGCGTCTCCCTCCTCGCCCCCGTCACACCGGCTTTACCCTGCTTGAGATGCTGGTGGCCATCGCCATCTTCGCCGGCCTCAGCCTGGGGGCCTATCAGGTGTTGCAGGGGGTGCTCACCAGCGACGAGGTGGCCAGGAAGAAGGAGCTGCGGCTGGCCGAGCTGCAGCGCGCCTTCGACCTGCTGGAGCGGGACGTGGGCCAGATGGTGCCGCGCACCGGCCGCATCGAGGGGGAGAGCAACCGGGTGCTGCTGGCGGCGACCCGCTTCGGTCAGGAGAGTGACGACTGGGGCATGGCCTTCATCCGCGGCGGCTGGCTCAACCCGGACGGCATCTTGCCGCGCTCCGGCTTGCAGCGGGTGGGCTGGCGGCTCAAGGGACAGACCCTGGAGCGGCTGAGCTACCTCTATCCGGATCCGGTGATCGGCACCGAACCCAGGGTGCAGCCCCTGCTCGGCAAGGTGAGCGGACTGCGGATCTTCTTCTATGCAGAGGGGAGCTGGCGTTCGGAGTGGACCACGGCCGATCGTCTGCCCGAGGGGCTGGCGGTGGAGCTGGATCTGGAGGATTACGGCACCCTGCGCCGTCAGTTCCTGATCGGTGCCCCAGGCGCGAGGATCGAAGATGCACCGACGCAATCCTGAGGGGCGCGGGCCTGGCCGAAACCGGGGCATGGCGCTGCTGGTGGTGCTGCTCATCCTCTCGGTGATGGTCATCATCGCCAGCAACATGAGCGGGCGATTGCAGCTGGAGCTGCGTCGCACCAGCAACCTCACCACGGGCAAGCAAGCCTGGTGGTATGCCCTGTCCGCCGAGGCCCTGGTCAGCAAGATCCTGGCCCAGGACTTCAAGGATGACCCCAAGGTGGTGAGCCTGGGCCAGTATTGGGCCCGCAAGGACGGGGTCTTCCCGGTGGAGGATGGCACCCTCAAGGGGGAGGTGCGGGATCTGCAGGGGTGCTTCAACCTCAACAGCCTGAGCGTGGCGCGCAAGGGGGACGGCACGGACGATGAGGCGAACCCGCCCTATCCGGTCAAGGTGTTTCGCACCCTGCTGACCCTGCTCGAGGTGGATGAGTATGAGGCGGTGCAACTGACGGACGCGGTGCGTGACTGGACCGACAGCGATACCGTGCTGGTCTCCAGCTACGGCGCCGAGGATGCCTACTACGAGGGGCTGGATCCCCCCTATCTGCCCGCCAATCAGAAGATGCTGGGGGTGGATGAGTTGCGGGCGGTGCGCGGGGTGGGCAGTGCCCTCTACGCCAGGTTGGTGCCCTATGTCTGCGCCCTGCCCAATGACAAGCTGCTGGTCAACATCAACACCCTAGCCCCGGAGCAGGCCGAGCTGCTGGCGGCCCTCTACCTCGGCAAGATAGGGGTGGACGATGCCAGGGCCGTGCTCAGCGACCGCCCCAGGAAGGGGTGGCAGGACAAGCAGGAGATGACATCCCTGCCCGCTCTGGCGGCTGGCGCCGGGCTGACCGGATTGAACGAGGCGCTCGGCGTCAAGAGCGACTATTTTGCGGCCTACCTGCTGGCCGAGGTGGCCGATACCCGGGCCAGGCTGGAGACCTACTTCCAGCGCAGCAAAGAGAACAAGCCGGTGGTGCTGCGCCGGGTCAATGGGGGCGCCGAGTGAGCGGCTCCGACCCGGCGCGCCACCCCGCAGCCAATAGCAAGCGTCAGCCGCCGCACCGTCGGGGCAGACCAAGGAGAGAGTGTTGAACGAGAGTCTGGTCATCCGTCTGGGCACAACCCAGGAAGAGCCGGTCGACTGGCTGGTCTGGTCGGCGCGGGAGGGGGAGATCATCGCCTCCGGCACCCTGGCCTCGGCCCATGGGCTGCACGAGTTGCGCGAGCGGGCCGGAGGGCGCCCCGTGGTGACCCTGGTGCCCGGCAGCGCCGTCATCTTCCGGCGGGTACGCCTGCCGGGCAAATACAACCGCCAGTCGGCGGCGGCCCTGCCCTACCTGCTGGAGGAGCAGATCGCCTCGGACGTGGAGTCCCTGCATCTGGTGGTGCTGGGTCATGAGGGACACGAGGTGGATCTGATGGCGGTGGACAGCCAGCAGATGCGCCGCTGGCTCGGCTGGCTGGAGGCGGCCGGGCTCGGCTGCGTGCAGATGCTGCCAGACGTGCTGGCGCTGCCTCAGGCGGCGGACGGCTGGTCCGCCCTGCAACTGGGCAGGCACTGGCTGGTGCGCCAAGGCCCCCATCAGGGGCTGGTGGCCGACCAGGCCCTGCTCGGCCTGCTGCTGGCGGCCCAGGCCGAACCCGTCACTCTCCATAGCCATACCCCGGCTCCCGCCATCGCGGGCGCCGACTGGCAGGCGGCGGATCCGGAACTGCCCATGTTGCTGCTGGCGCGGGAGGCGTTGCGCGGCCAGATCAACCTGTTGCAGGGCCCCTTCCGGCCCCAGACCGAATACGGCCGTCACTGGTTGCAGTGGCGCAAGGTGCTGGGCGTGGCGGCGGCCCTGCTGCTGGTCACCCTGGGGCAGCGGGGGCTGGCCCTGTATCAGCTGGCGGAGCAGGACAAGGTCCTCAAGGGGGAGATCCGGCAGGTCTACACCCGCATCTTCCCCGGGGAGAGCCGGATAGTGAACGTGCGCAGCCAGATGGAGCAGCACCTGCGGCTGCTGGGGGCGGCGCCCCAGAGCGGCGTACTGCTGCTGTTGACTGAGCTGGCCCCTGTGTTTGCCGAGGTGCCCGGGCTCAAACCCGAGGTGCTGCGCTTCGACGCCACCCGGGGCGAGCTCAGGTTGCAGGTGACGGCCCCCGGCTTCACCGAGATCGAGCGTTTCCGCGAGCTGGCGGGCAAGCGCTTCGAGGTGCAGCAGGGAGAGGTGCGAAGCACCGAGGGTAGGGTAGAAGGGGCGCTGGTGCTCAAGGATAAATCATCATGATGGCAAGGTTTGAACTCTGGTGGCGTGGTCTCAGCGCCCGGGAACAGCGGCTGCTGGCGGTGGGGGGCAGCGTGCTGCTCATCGGTCTCTTCTACTGGCTGGTGTGGCAGCCCCTCGGCAATCGCATCGAGGAGCGGGAGCGCCAGGTGAAGAGCCAGCAGCAGACCCTGATCTGGCTGAAAGAGAAGGGAGAGCAGGTGCTGGCGGCCCAGGCGGGCAGCGGCCGCGACCTGGATCTGGGGGGCACCCTGGATGGCGTGGTCAATCGCACCGCCTTCAACCACAAGATCAAGATCGCCCGGCTGCAACCCCAGGGCCAGGAGCTGCAAGTCTGGATAGACCAGGTCGCCTTCGACGATCTGCTGATGTGGCTGGCCGAGCTGGCGGACAAGTACGGTGTCAAGGTAGAAGTGATAGAGGTGGCCCGCGAGCAACTGCCCGCCGGCATGGTCAAGGTGAGACGCTTACAGGTGAGTCGCCCGCAATGAAACGCAAGATCTGGATACTGGTCGTCTTCCTGCTGGCCTGGCTCGGCTTCCTGCTGATCAGCGTGCCCGCCAGCCTGGTGGCGCGTCATCTGCCCCTGCCCCCCATGGTCAGGTTGGAAGGGGTGAGCGGCACCCTCTGGCAGGGGGAGGTGGCCCGGCTGCAATACGCCAGCGAGTCCCTGACCCGGCTGCGCTGGGATCTCGACGGCTGGTCGCTGCTGCGGCTGGCCCCCGAGGTCGCCCTGCGCTTCGGCGAGCGGGACGGCCTCAACGGCCAGGGGGTGATCGGCTGGAATGGCGCCGCCTTCGGTCGCGACCTCACCCTGAACGCCCCCGCCCCCTGGCTGCTGGCGCGGTTGCCCATGCGCCTGCCCTTCCCCCTGACGGCGGCGGGCCAGCTGCAGCTCAAGGTGGATCAGTTCGCCCAGGGCCAGCCCTGGTGCGACAGCCTGTATGGCAACCTCTACTGGTACGGCGCCGAGACCCAGACGCCGGCGGGCAAGCTGCTGCTGGGGGATCCCGAGGCGAGGCTCAGCTGCCTGGATTCGACCCTGAAGGTGGATCTCAAGCAGGGATCGGAGGCGGTGCAGGTGGCGGGCCAGCTTGAGCTCAAGGCCAATCGCCAGTACCTGTTCCTGGGCACCCTCAAGCCCGGGCCCGCGCTGCCGGATCAGATGAAGCAGGGGCTGCCCTTCCTCGGTCAGCCCGACGGTCAGGGCCGCTTCCCGCTGCGCTATCAGGGCCGGATCTGACGGCGCAGCCGGTTGGCTTGGCCTGCATGAACACCACCCCGCCTCGGCGGGGTGGTGTCGTTATGGAGCGGGGTCCTCGGGTGGGGCGCCGCTCAGGGGCGTGGTGATGAGGTGGTTGAGAAAGAGGCGAAACAGTTCGGCCCGGGAGCTGAGCCGCAGCTTGCCGTAGAGGTGCTTGCGGTGATTTTTGACCGTGCCGCCGCCGATGCCGAGTGCGGCGGCGATGGCCTCGGTATCCAGCCCCTGCAGCAGCAATCCCGCCACCTGGCGCTCCCGGCGGGTGAGCCTGTCCCCGCCCACGCTGGCGATGGCCTGCTCCACCGCCCCCCTGAGGTCGGCCCCCTCGGGCTGGGGGCTCTGTGCCAGCCGCACCTCCTCCTGGCGCCAGTGCTGGCGGCACAGGGAATGGATCAGGGGGAAGATGTCCTCCAGCCGGGCCCGCTCCTCCGGGCGCAGGCTGTGGCGCTTGTCGAGGCGGCCGAGAAACAGCATCAGGGTGAGGCCACTGCGCACCGGCAGGATCAGCCCCACCTCCTCCTGCCAGCCGGTGGCCTGATAGAAGTGGTGGCGATACTCGGGGTCGAGGCGCCCCTTCGATACCTGCGCCAGGGTCCAGACCCCGGCCCCCAGCCCTTGCTCCAGCGCCTGCATAAAGGGATCCTGGCTGAAGTGGCTGGTGAGGTAGCGTTCGAACAGCAGGGCCCGCTGGTGGCTCAGGTTGTCATAGAGGTAGACGGGGCGCTGGCCCACCCCGAGCAGCAGGGCGCAGTCGAACGCCACCTGCTGTTGGATGAGGCGCACCAGGGCCGGTGCAAAGGCCGGGCTGTGCAGGGCATCGACGACGGCGGTCAGGCTGGCGGTCAGCGCATCTGCGGCAAGCGGTGGGGTCATGGCGACGGGCTCCGGGTGACGGGGACAGGCTCCCCGATATGGGCGGGATGCTAGCACGGGAGTGGCAAAACTGTCCCTTGGGGGACATATCCGCCGCCGGCCTGAGGGGCGAGGATGGGCGCTTTCCCCTGAGGTTGGAGACCCCATGACAGACCCCCATTTGCTTGACGATCTTACCGAACGCGGCCTGGTGGCCCAGATGTCCGACCCGGCGGCCCTGCGCGATCATCTGGCCACGCCACGCACCCTCTACTGCGGCTTCGATCCCACCGCCGGCAGCCTGCACATCGGCCATCTGGTACCGCTCCTGATGCTGCGCCGCTTCCAGCTCGCCGGCCACACCCCGGTGGCCCTGGTGGGCGGCGCCACCGGCCTCATCGGCGATCCCAGCTTCAAGGCGACCGAGCGCAGCCTCAACAGCGCCGATACCGTGCAGGGCTGGGTGGCCAGCCTGTCGGCCCAGATCCGGGCACTGCTGCCGGCGAGCGAGGGGCTGACGGCCCCCGTGCTGGTCAACAACGCCGACTGGATGGGGCAGATGTCCGCCCTCGATTTTCTGCGAGACGTCGGCAAGCACTTCTCGGTCAACGCCATGCTGGCGCGGGAATCGGTGCGCCAGCGCCTCGCCCGTCCGGATCAGGGCATCTCCTTCACCGAGTTCGCCTATGCCCTGCTGCAATCCCAGGACTTCGCCGTGCTCAACCAGCGCCTCGGTTGCACCCTGCAGATCGGCGGCAACGACCAGTGGGGCAACATCACCAGCGGCATGGATCTCACCCGGCGGCTGCATCAGACCCAGGTCCACGGCATGACCCTGCCCCTCATCACCAAGGCGGACGGCACCAAGTTCGGCAAGACCGAGGGTGGGGCCATCTGGCTGGATCCGGCGCTCACCTCCCCCTACGCCTTCCATCAGTTCTGGCTCGGCACCGCTGACGAGGATGTCTACCGCTTCCTGCGCTACTACAGCTTTATGCCGCTCTCGGCCATCAGGGATCTGGAGGCGGAAGACGCCAAGCGGCAGGGGCGCAAGCTGGCCCAGCAGGTGCTGGCGGACGAGCTGACCGAACTGGTGCACGGCAAGGGGGCGCTGGCGGCGGCGCGGCGCATCGGCGAGCTCTTGTTCAGTGGCGACGTGGCCGGGCTCGGGGAGAGCGATCTCGCCCAGCTGGCCCAGGATGGCCTGCCTTGCTGCCGCATCGAGGGGGAAACAGACCTGGTCACCCTGCTGGTGGAGAGTGGTCTGGCGAGCTCGAAGCGCATCGCCCGGGAGCTGCTGGCGGCGGGGGCTGTCAGCCTCAACGGCGCCATAAGACAGGATGAGCGGCTGGGGGCAGCGGATCGGCTGTTTGGTCGCTACCTGCTGCTGCGCCGGGGCAAGAAGCAGTACCGGCTGGTGAGCTGGCCGCAGTGAAGCATCCCCATGGGGGTTGCGAAGGGGAGGGGGTGGACGGCGGGAGCTTGCGCCCCTTTGCCCGTGGTGTTCGTCCTGCGACTCGTTTACTCTTGAGTCATGACTCTCGCCAGTGGCCCGGCTATGGATCCCAACAAGCGCAAACCCGACATCATCAAGGCCGAAATCGTGGCCGAAAGCCGCCTGTTCAAGGTGGAATCCCTGCATCTCAAGTTCTCCAATGGCGAGGAGCGGGTCTATGAGCGGATGCGTGGCGGCAACCGGGGCGCCGTCATGGTGGTGCCCATGCTGGACGCCGACACCCTGCTGCTGATCCGCGAATATGCCGCCGGGACCCACTCTTACGAGTTGGGCTTTCCCAAGGGGTTGATCGATCCGGGCGAGGATGCCCTGACGGCGGGCAATCGGGAGCTGATGGAGGAGGCGGGCTTCGGGGCAGGCAGCCTGATCCCGCTCAAACAGGTCTCCCTGGCCCCGGGCTACTTCGCCAGCAAGATGGACATACTGCTGGCACGGGATCTCTTCCCCGAGTGGCGGCTCGGCGACGAGCCCGAGCCCCTCGAGGTGATCCCCTGGCCCCTCTCTCGCATCGATGAGCTGCTCGAGCGGGAAGACTTCACCGAATCACGCAGCATCAGTGCCCTGCTGCTGACCCAGAAGTGGTTGGCCCGGCAGGAAAAATAACGAGCGGTGCCATGGAGGATGAGAAGATGCAGGAATTACTGAGCTGGGTGCCCGGGGTCAAGGAGATCGCCCGCGAGGCCGGCAGGATACTCCACGAGATCTATCGGGGGGGCCAGTTCGAGCGGGAGCTCAAGGCGGATGACTCCCCGGTCACCAGTGCCGATCTCGCGGCCGACGCCTACCTCAAGCAGGCGCTGGCGGCGCTCACCCCCCATGTGCCCGTGCTGACCGAAGAGGCGGCCGATGTGCCCTTCAGCCAGCGCGCCAACTGGCGGCAATACTGGCTGGTGGATCCCCTCGACGGCACCGGCGAGTTCATCGCCGGCAGCGGTGACTTCGCCACCCTGATCGCCCTGGTGCGGGACAATGTGCCCGTGCTCGGGGTCATCTATGCCCCCGAATCCGACGTGCTCTACTGGGCGGTGCGCGGCCACGGCGCCTTCAAGGAGGCGAACGGCGAGGTACATCCCATCAGCGCCGTGCACCACGAGCACGACCAGCCGGACTCCCTGGTGGTGGCCATCAGCCGCCGCCAGAAGCTGGAGAATCTGACCCGCCGCCTCAACCCGGCCATCCACTACGATCTGGTCCCCCTCGGCTCCAGCTCCCTCAAGTCCTGTCTGGTGGCGGAGGGGGCGGCGGATTGCTACGTGCGCCTCGGCCCCACCGGGGAGTGGGACACCGCCGCCGCCCAGTGCATCGTCGAGGCGGCCGGGGGGCGCATCCTCAGCCTGGCGCTGCAACCGCTGCGCTACAACGAAACCGAGTCGCTCGAGAACCCGGACTTCATCGTGATGGGGGATCCGGATCTCGCCTGGCACAAGATCCTGGCCCATTGAGGCGGTTGATATTCAAGCATGTCAGCCAAACAGGCGGCCCGCTGGTCGCCGGTTTGCCTGGTGTGATCCGCTGCTTTATCGCGGCATATGCAGGGATATCCGCTGGCTATGCCCGGCGATGACAGTGGATCATCACAAGTTCCCGCTCGCTGCTGGGATGTTTTTTCATGTAATTCCGACAACGTCCATTTCTTCAAAATATAACGTCAAAATTTATTAATATTTTGGTTTTATATTTCGCATTATTACCTGTGTACGGTTCAACTGAATTATCCACTTCCCATCCCCTGCCCAATCCCACTGGCTGAGCCGCGCTTTGCCAGTGAGATCTGCCAATGCGGATTTTTGAGAATTAAATGCTAAAGGAGCACAATGCTTCCAGATTTTAATACTGGGCATGAGTGGTTTATTAATGAGTTCATCTGCAGAGATCTCCCGGGCGTTATCAGGCTCCCCATCCATCGGCCGCACCGGCTGGCGCCGTCACGACACCCACTGGGTCATCAGCCTGTTTGGCACCGCGGTCGGCGCCGGCATCCTGTTTTTGCCCATCAACCTGGGTCTGGGGGGCATCTGGCCCCTGGCGATAGTTGCCGTGCTGGCCGGTCCCATGACCTTCCTGGCCCACCGCGGGCTGGCGCGCTTCGTACTCTCGTCGTCGCGCCCCCACGCCGACTTCACCGAGGTAACGGAGGAGCACTTCGGCAAGATGGCCGGCCGCCTCATCTCCGTGCTCTACTTCCTCTCCATCTTCCCCATCCTGCTCATCTATGGCGTCGGCCTGACCAACACGGTGGAGAGCTTCATGGTCAACCAGCTCGGCATGGCTGCCCCGAACCGGGTCATGCTCTCCGGCCTGCTGGTGCTTGCCATGATCGCCGTGATGATGGCCGGCGAGCGGGCGATGCTGCGTGCGTTCGCCTTCATGGTCTATCCGCTGGCGGCCATTCTGGCGGCCCTCTCCGTCTACCTCATTCCCCAGTGGCACTGGCCACAAATGACCGCCTTCGAGGGGGCCAGCTTCCTCAACACCGTCTGGCTGGCGCTGCCGGTCACAGTGTTCGCCTTCAGCCACGCCGCCGCCATCTCCGGCTTTGCCAACGTGCAGCGCCGCGAATATGGCGAGCAGGCCGAAGCCAGGAGCGGCCTGATCCTGCGCAACACCACCGTCATGCTGGTGGGTTTCGTGCTCTTCTTCGTCTTCTCCTGCGTGTTGAGCCTCTCCCCGGCCCAGCTGGCCGAGGCCAAGGCCCAGAATGTCTCCGTGCTCTCCTATCTCGCCAACATCACCGACAATCCTGTGATCGTGACGCTAGGGCCCCTCATCGCCTTCATCGCCATCAGCTCCTCCTTCCTCGGCCACTTCCTCGGCGCCCGGGAGAGCCTGAAAAGCCTGATCGCCAAGCCCACCGGCCTGTCGCTGGCCAGGGCGGACCGGCTGGGCATCGCCATCATGTTCTTTGCCATCTGGGGGGCGGCGGTCATCAACCCAGGCATCCTCGGCCTGATGGAGACCCTCTCCGGCCCCGTCATCGCCATGATCCTGTTCATCATGCCGGTGGTGGCCATCTACAAGGTGGAGGCGCTGGCTCGTTTTCGTCAGGGCTGGGCCAACGGCTTCATCCTGCTGACCGGGACCCTTGCGGTCTCGGCCCTGCTGTTCAGCCTGTTGAAGTAACAGCGGCGCTGCGGCCAGAAAGAGCTGCGGCCAGAAAGAGAAGAGGGGGCCCCCGGGGGGGCCGGGGGGTTTGTATGGGGGGGGAAGCCCCCCAGGGGCCCGGG
>NZ_JBSTYM010000030.1:0-32178 GCF_054052445.1 Aeromonas crassostreae
GATCAAACTCTTCAATTTAAGTTTGGTTTGCGTTCATTCGTTACCGGAGTAGCGAACTTCAGCGGCTCAATGAATTGCTGAAATAAACTGTTCGACTTCTTATTGCTAAGAAATCGTCTTGGTCACTTCACCAGACATTGAAAATCAACAAAATTGTTTGATGTTCGATGCTGTGAGTGCCCACACAGATTGCTTGATTCAAATTGTTAAAGAGCGACGCAGCTTTTGGCTGCTGCGGGAGTGGCATTCTACTCAACCGCCTTCTCGAGTCAAGCCCTATTTTCAAAGGCTTTTCGAGGCTATCGACGAGGTTGTTTGCGTTGCCGCTTGCCCTGTCGATGGAGGCGCATTATAGGGAGCTGAAACTTTCTGGCAAGGGGATTAATGCAAAAAAGTGCGTTTTTCTGAAGATCCAACACCAAGTGTCGATTTAACCATCAATTATCGTAAAAAACATACGAAAAGCCCCGCTTGGGCGGGGCTCGGGGGCTGACCGCACGCGTCAGCGTTTGTGCCAGAAATCACGGGCGAAGGTGCGTACCTTGTCCCAGTCGGTAAATTCGATATCCCGGCTGGTATCCGTGCTGCCGCCGGTGATCTTCATGATCAGTCGAATGATGAGGGTCTGCCACCAGTTGTACTTGGAATACTGCAGGGCACCGGCAAAGACACCCAGGTTCTTCGGCTTCCAGGGAGAGCTTTGCAGAAACTTCTTCATATAGGCATTGGTTTGCGGTGTCTGCTTTTCTGGCTTGCGGGCAGTCAGGTTGACACAGAAGAAGGCAGCGTTGGCGACTTCCAGCTGCTCATGGTGAGCATGGATGAAGCTGAGCAGGCTGGGATGGAAGTGGCCGTAGCGGATAGAGGCACCGATCAAGACCTTCTTGTACTTGCTGAGGTTGCACATGGGCAGGCTGTGCAAATCATGCATGACAACCTCACATCCCGGCATCTCTTCTAGCATGACATCAATGATTTTTCGGGTTTGGCCATCCCGAGAGGAATAAAGCACCAAAATCTTATCCATACCAACCTCAACTACGCCAGAATGCAGGAGTTAACAGTACCAGAAGTGTAAAAATTTCCAATCGACCAAACAGCATGGCGATGATCATGATCCATTTGGCGGCATCCGTCGTGCTGGCGAAGTGGGGAGCCACCTCTCCCAATCCCGGCCCCAGGTTGTTGAGAGAGGCCACCACGGCAGAGAAGGCCGTCAGCTCATCCATGCCAGTGGCGATCAGCCCCAGCATGCAGAGAATGAAGATGATGGCGTAAGCGGCGAAGAAACCCCACACCGCCTCTATCACCCGCTCCGACAAGGCCTTGTTACCCAATTTTATCCGATAAACGGCGCGGGGATGGATGAGTCGCTTGAGCTCCCTCAGCCCCTGCAGATGCAGCAGCATCAGGCGCACCACCTTGATGCCGCCCCCGGTACTGCCGGCGCAGCCCCCCACGAAGGAGGCCAGCATCAGCAACACGGGCAGAAACAGCGGCCATTCGGAGAATCCCGTGGTGCTGTAGCCCGCCGTGGTGGCGATGGAGACGGACTGGAACAGGGCATGGTCCAGGGTTTCTGACCAGCTCTCATAGTTGACGTGGTGCATCAACATCAGGAAACAGACCAGGGTCAGGCCGATCTGGAGGCCGATGAAGACCTTGACCTCGGGATCCTTGAGATAGACATAGAGCCGCAGCGGCCTGTGGGCAAAGGCGGCGAAGTGCAGGGTAAAGTTCACCCCGGCCACCATCAGGAACAGCACGGTGATCAGATTGATGGCACTGCTGTTGAAGTAACCGATGCTGGCATCATGGGTCGAGAAACCGCCGATGGCCACGGTGGAGAAGGAGTGACAGATGGCATCGAACAGGGTCATTCCCGCCATCCAGTATGCCAGGGCGCAGCTGAGGGTAATGAACAGATAGATGTACCAGAGCGCCTTGGCGGTCTCGGCGATGCGCGGGGTCACCTTGTTGTCCTTGACCGGTCCCGGGATCTCGGCGCGAAACAGCTGCATGCCACCGATGCCGAGGATAGGCAGGATGGCAACCGCCAGCACTATGATCCCCATGCCCCCGAGCCACTGCAACAACTGGCGATAGAACAGGAAAGCCTTGGGCAGCTCATCCAGTCCGGTCAGCACGGTCGCCCCCGTGGTGGTGAGGCCGGAAAAAGATTCGAAGAAGGCCTCGGACACACTCATGTCCGGCACCTCCCCCAGCATGAAAGGCAGGGCACCGACACTGCCGAGCACGGTCCAGAACAGCACGACGATCAGGAAGCCCTCTTTCGACCTGAGCTCCTTCTTGTGATGGCGATTGGGAAACCAGAGCAGCAAGCCGAGCAACAGGGCGATGAAGAAGGCGCCGACGAACTCAGAACCGCCCCCGTCTCGATAGCCGAAGGCGACCAGGGCCGGCAGCAACATGGTGGAGCTGAACAGTGCCACCAATAGGCCAACGATGCGGATAATACTCAGAATGTGCATGCAGGCCCCGTCTCCCGACAATGAAACAGCGATGGATTCTAGCCATCTATGGGCTGCAGAGATACCCGTCCGTGGGTTCTATCGGTCAGGATGCGGTTGACCTGCTGCCAATCGGCATCGGCCCAGTCCACCTCGAGCCGCACCCGCTGGCCGTAATCCGACTGGCGCAGTTGGCCGGCGTGACTCAGCAGCAGGGCTTCGATCACCCCCATGTCGCCATAATCACACTCGATGAGGGAGGGGCGCCTGGCTATCTTCTGTCGGGTAGAGAGCGCCTTGAGCGCCATACCCACCCCGCCCCCATAGGCCTTGACCAGACCACCGGTACCGAGCAGCACGCCGCCATAGTAGCGCACCCCCACGGCGGCGATCTCCCCTATCCCCGACCCCATCAGCTGGGCCAGCATGGGCTTGCCCGCGGTACCAGAGGGCTCGCCATCATCGCTGAAACCATAGACCTGGCTGTCGTGAGGAGCACCGGCCACGAAGGCCCAGCAGTGATGGCGCGCCGATGGATGAGCCAGGCGCACCTCCTCTATCCAGGCCTTGGCGGCCGCCACGCTCGGGGCATGGGCCAGCAGGGTGATGAAGCGGCTCTTCTTGATCTCCTCGCTCACCTCCACCCCGGCCGCCGGGATCGGATAGCTCGACGCCATCAGAGACCCGCTTGTCGGGTGAGGTTCTCCACCCCGTTGGCATGCAGCACTATGTTGTCCTCGATGCGGATGCCGCCAAACGGACGCAGCGCCTCCACCTTGTGCCAGTTGACCCGCTTGCCCTGCTCGCTACGGCGCAGCGGCTCCAGCAGGCTGTCGATGAAATAGAGGCCCGGCTCTATGGTGAACACCTGGCCTGGCTCCATCACCCGGGTGCAGCGCAGGTAGGGGAACTGCTCCGGCGCGGCCAGATGGGTACCACGCTCATCCTGCATGAAGCCACCGGCATCGTGTACCTGCAGGCCGAGGAAGTGGCCGAGGCCATGGGGGAAGAAGACGTTGGTGACCCCGGTGCCTATCATCTCGTCCACCGACATATCCACCAGCTCGACCGATTGCAGTACCCGCGCCAGCCTGTGGTGCATCTGCTGGTGCAGCTCCGTATAACGGCGACCCGGCTTGACCTCTTCGATGATGGCCCGTTGCTGCTCATCCATGATGGCAATGAGATCGGCAAACTCGCCCCGGCGCCAGGCCCAGGTACGGGTGATGTCGGAGGCATAGCCATGGAAGTCCACCCCGGCGTCGATCAGGAAGGAGTGGCGCTCGGTATCGGCCACCCGCTGATGGGAGAGCTGGGTGTAATGGAGGATGGCCGCGTTGCGGTTGATGGCGACGATATTGCCGTAGGGCGCCTCATTGGCTCCCTGTCCCACCGCCTTCATGTAGGCCAGGTTGATCTCGAACTCGCTCGCCCCCGCCATGAACGACTCCTTGGCCGCGATGTGACCGCGCACCCCGAGCCGGTTCGCCTCACGCAGACACTCCAGCTCGTAATCCGTCTTGTAGGCGCGGTGGTAGTGCAGGTAGTTGAGCACCGCCTCCGGGTTGGGCTGGGTCAGCCCCAGCAACTCGGCCACTTCGAGATGCCCCCCCAGGTAGGCCCACCCCTGCCTGTCGGCTGGCAAGTGATCCGCCACCTGCTCCGGCCGGGTCAGGAAGCGGATGTCGAAGAAGTCGACCCAGAAGGCATTGGGCAGGTCAGCCACCTTGTGCCAGAAATCCACCGGCCGGTAGAACAGCAACACGGGTTTGCTCACGCCGTCCACCAGCAGCCAGCAGTGGGGATTGTCCAGCACCGGCAACCAGGCCTTGAAGTGGGGATTCACCTTGAAGGGGTAATCCTGATCATCGAGGAAGATGCGGTGGGCCTGGCCGGCATGGATAGCCAGGCCGCTGAGCCCCTGCTGTTGCAGTATGTCGCGGCTGCGGCGCTGCAGCGTCTCTATGTGCTGGGCGAAAAGTTGGCTGTAACTGCTCATGGCATCCTGCTCCGACATGGTGGTTACCCCAGCATAACATCAAGCTCGGAGGGCCTCGACCCGTCACACCGCCGCTTCGTGAGGTAAAGCACGGGTTACAGGGGCGTTGTCATTAAAAACAAACCAAGCATTAACAAATAAGAAACAGTTCAATACACTGCCATCAGATATATGCAGCCAGGGATCACTCATGCACAACCGCCGTCTGTGGCAGCCGGACCAGGCCAGGATCAGCCAATCCAACCTTCATCAGTTCATGGGCGAGGTCAATCGCTTCCATGGCCTGCAACTGCAAAGCTATGCCGAGCTGTATCAGTGGTCGGTGGAGAAGACCACCCGCTTCTGGCCCCTGGTCTGGCAGCACTGCGGCGTCAAGGGCGAGCTGGGGGACATAGTGGCGGAGAACCGCCAGGAGATGCAGCACGCCCGCTGGTTCCCCGACAGCCGCCTCAACTTCGCCGAGAACCTGCTGCGCCGCCAGGACGAGAGTCCCGCCATCCTCTCCCGCATCGAGGATGGCGCCAGCCGCACCCTGAGCTGGCGCGAACTGGGGGAGCAGGTGGCCAGGCTGGCCCAGTGGCTGCGCAGCCAGGGCATCGGCCGTGGCGACGTGGTGGCCGCCTACCTGCCCAATATCCCGGAAACCCTGGTGGCCATGCTGGCCACCACCAGCCTGGGCGCTGTCTGGACCTCCACCAGCCCGGATTTTGGCGAGGCCAGCGTGGTGGAGCGCTTCGGCCAGACCCGGCCGCGGGTGCTGTTCGCGGTGGATGGCTATCGCTACAACGGCAAGGCCATCGACATTCAACAGAAGGTCGCCAGCGTGGTCAGCCAAATAGGCAGCATAGAGCAGACGGTGATGATCCCCCTGCTCGGCAACCCGCTGCAGCTTGGCCACGACTGGCATCAGCTGCTGGCAAGCCAGCACGGCGCCCAGCTCACCTTCGAGCCCATGGCCTTCAACGACCCGCTCTACATCCTCTATTCGTCCGGCACCACCGGCAAACCCAAGTGCATCGTCCACGGCATAGGTGGCACCCTGCTCCAGCATCTGAAAGAGCACCAGCTGCACTGCGACATCAAGCCGGGGGAGCGGATCTTCTACTTCACCACCTGCGGCTGGATGATGTGGAACTGGCTGGTGAGCGCCCTCGCCTCCGGCGCCACCCTGGTGCTCTACGACGGCTCGCCGTTTTATCCGGACGGCAACGTGCTCTGGGATCTGGCCCGGGACGAGCAGGTCGCCCTGTTCGGCACCTCGGCCAAGTATCTCGATGCGTTGCACAAGCAGGGTTATGCCCCCATCAACACCCACGACTTGCCGCACTTGCGACTGATCTGCAGCACCGGATCCGTGCTGTCGCCTGAGGGGTTCGACTACGTCTATCAGCAGATCAAGCAGGATGTGCAGCTCAGCTCCATCTCAGGCGGCACCGACATCTGCTCCTGCTTCGTCATCGGCAACCCGCTCAGCCCCGTCTATCGCGGCGAGAGTCAGGGGCGCGGCCTCGGCCTCGCGGTGCAGGTATTCAACGAGGCCGGCCAACCGGTGCAGGGAGAGAAGGGCGAGCTGGTCTGCACCAAACCGTTCCCGGCCCAGCCCATCTACTTCTGGGGTGACGAGAGCGGCGACAAGTATCACGCCGCCTACTTCGAGCGCTTCGACAACGTCTGGTGCCACGGCGACTGGATTGAACTGACCGACACCGGCGGCATCCTCTTCTACGGCCGCTCCGATGCCACCCTCAACCCGGGGGGCGTGCGCATCGGCACCAGCGAGATCTACCGCTACGTGGAGCAGCTCGACGAGGTGGAGGAGAGCATCGTCATCGGCCAGCAGTGGCAGCAGGACGAGCGGGTGGTGCTCTTCGTCAAGCTCAAGCCCGGCCTCACGCTGGACGAGCCCCTGCGCGAGCGCATTCGCCAGCAGGTGCGACAGCACTGCACCGCCCGCCATGTGCCCGCCCGCATCCTGCAGGTGGACGCCATTCCCCGCACCAAGTCCGGCAAGATAGTGGAGCTGGCGGTGCGGGAAGTGGTGCACAACAGACCGGTCAACAATACCCACGCCCTCGCCGATCCCGAGGTCTTGAACCAGTATCGCAACCGGCCCGAGCTGGCCAGCTGATCATCGACTCATGCTCGAATCAGGCGCCGCCAGGCGCCTCTCTTTTGCCCGTTTTGTGATGGAGAGCTTTTACTCAAACACTGTTAAACGAATGTTTTAAATAGGTGTTGAAATTGTCATGCTTTGGATCAATAGTGAGCCTCGCCCCCTGCTGGGGATAAAGGAGCACCACCCCCCACCATGTGGGAACAAGGAGACACTCTCATGATCTACCAAGGCGACACCCTGACGGTCAGCTACCTCGAAGACGGCATTGCCGAGCTGAGGTTCGATGCCCCGGGTTCAGTCAACAAGCTGGATCGCGCTACCCTGCTCTCCCTGAGCGAAGCGATCGCCGCATTAAAACAAGAACGTGAACTAAAAGGTCTGATCCTCACCTCCGGCAAAGACGCCTTTATCGTCGGCGCCGACATCACCGAATTCCTGGAACTGTTCGATCTACCGCAAGAAGATCTGCTCGGCTGGCTGAAAAAGGCCAACGACATCTTCAGCGCCATCGAAGATCTGCCGGTGCCGACCCTGTCCGCCATCAAGGGCCACGCCCTCGGCGGCGGCTGCGAGACCATACTCGCCACCGACTTCCGTCTGGCTGACACCACCGCCAAAATCGGCCTGCCCGAGACCAAGCTCGGTATCATGCCGGGCTTTGGCGGCACCGTCCGTCTGCCGCGAGTGATCGGCGCCGACAACGCCCTGGAGTGGATCACCACCGGCAAGGATGTCCGTGCCGATGACGCCCTCAAGGTGGGCGCCATCGACGCCGTGGTCGCCCCCGAGGCACTGCAGAGCGCTGCGCTGCAGATGCTCAAGGACGCCATCGCGGGCAAGCTGGACTGGCAGGGCCGCCGCGCCGCCAAGAAGGCGCCGCTGCGTCTCTCCAAACTGGAAGCCATGATGAGCTTCACCACAGCCGCCGGCATGGTTGCCGCCGTGGCGGGCAAACACTATCCAGCCCCCATGACGGCGGTGAAAACCGTCGAAGCCGCCGCCGGCATGGGCCGTGACGAGGCGCTCGTCGTCGAGGCACAGGGCTTTATCAAGCTGGCCAAGACAGACGTGGCCAAGGCGCTGGTCGGCATCTTCCTGAACGATCAGCACATCAAGGCGCTGGCCAAGAAGGCCGCCAAGCAAGCTGCCAAGGCCACCAGCCACGCCGCCGTACTGGGTGCCGGCATCATGGGGGGTGGCATCGCCTACCAGTCCGCCAGCAAGGGCATCCCGGCGGTGATGAAGGATATCAACGAGAAGGCGCTGGCACTTGGCATGAATGAAGCCACCAAGCTGCTCAACGGCCAGCTCGAGAAGGGCCGAATCGACGGCATCAAGATGGGCCAGGTGCTCTCCGCCATCACCCCTACCCTCAGCTATGAGAGCGTGAAGGGTGTGGATCTGGTGGTCGAAGCCGTGGTCGAGAATCCCAAGGTGAAGGCCACCGTGCTGGGCGAAGTGGAAGCCGTTCTCGGCGACGACGCCGTGCTCGCCAGCAACACCTCCACCATCCCCATCTCCCTGCTGGCCAAGGGGCTGAAGCACCCCGAGAATTTCTGCGGCATGCACTTCTTCAACCCGGTGCACCGCATGCCCCTGGTGGAGATCATCCGCGGCGAGCAAACCTCGGACGACACCATCAACCGTGTGGTGGCCTACGCCGCCGCCATGGGCAAGTCGCCGGTGGTGGTCAACGACTGCCCGGGCTTCTTCGTCAACCGCGTGCTCTTCCCCTACTTCTTCGGCTTCACCAAGCTGGTTGCCGATGGCGCCGACTTCGCCGCCGTCGACAAGGTGATGGAGAAGGAGTTCGGCTGGCCCATGGGCCCCGCCTACCTGCTGGACGTGGTCGGCATCGACACCGGTCACCATGCCGGTGACGTCATGGCCCAGGGCTTCCCGGCGCGCATGAGCAAGGAGGGTCGCACCGCCATCGACGTGATGTATGAGGTGAGCCGCTTTGGTCAGAAGAATGGCAAGGGTTTCTACGCCTACGAGCAGGACAAGAAGGGCAAGCCGAAGAAGGTGGCAGACGCCGCCAGCTACGAGCTGCTGGCCCCCATTGCCAAGCCGAAACAGGATTTCGACAAGGAGGCCATCATCGCCCGCATGATGATCCCCATGATCAACGAGGTGGTGCTCTGCCTGGAAGAGGGCATTGTCGCCACACCAGCCGAAGCCGACATCGCACTGGTCTACGGTCTGGGCTTCCCTCCCTTCCGCGGCGGCGTGTTCCGCTATCTGGATACCATTGGCCTGGATCGCTATGTCGCCATGGCCGACCAGTATGCCGACCTGGGCCCGCTCTATCGCGTCAGCGACAAGCTGCGTGAGATGGCCGCCCAGGGCAACACCTTCTACTGATTGCGGACAGGAGATCCATTCATGAAAGACGTAGTCATTGTCGACTGTATCCGGACCCCCATGGGCCGGTCCAAGGGCGGGGCCTTTCGCAACGTGCGCGCAGAAGATCTGTCCGCGCACCTGATGAGCTCCATCCTGCTGCGCAACCCCAACCTCGACCCCAACGAGATCGAGGATATCTACTGGGGCTGCGTGCAGCAGACCCTGGAGCAGGGCTTCAACATCGCCCGCAACGCCGCCCTGCTGGCCGGTATTCCGAAGCAGGTGGGGGCGGTCACCGTCAACCGGCTGTGCGGATCAAGCATGCAGGCGCTGCACGATGCCTCCCGCGCCATCCAGGTGGGTGACGGCGATATCTTCATCATCGGCGGCGTCGAGCACATGGGTCACGTGCCCATGAGCCACGGGGTGGACTTCCACCCCGGTATGGCGAAATCCGTGGCCAAGGCCTCCGGCATGATGGGGCTGACCGCCGAGATGCTGGGCAAGCTGCACGGCATCAGCCGGCAGCAGCAGGACGAGTTTGCCGCCCGCTCCCACCGCCGTGCCCACGCCGCCACCTTGGAAGGACGCTTCGCCAGGGAGATCGTCGGGCTGGAAGGGCACGACGCCAGCGGCGCCCGCTTCTTCATTGAGCACGACGAGGTGATACGCCCCGAGACCACGGTCGAAACTCTGAGCCAGCTGCGCCCTGTGTTCGACCCGGTCAACGGCACAGTCACCGCCGGCACCTCCTCGGCCCTGTCCGACGGCGCCTCCGCCATGTTGCTGATGAGTGCGGACCGCGCCAAGGCCCTGGGGCTGACCCCCCGCGCCCGGGTGCGATCCATGGCGGTGGCCGGGTGTGATGCTGCCATCATGGGTTACGGCCCTGTGCCGGCGACCCAGAAGGCGCTCAAGCGTGCCGGTCTGACCATGGCCGACATCGACCTGATCGAGCTGAACGAGGCATTCGCCGCCCAGTCCCTGCCCTGTGCCAAGGATCTGGGGCTGCTGGAGGTGATGGACGAGAAGGTGAACCTGAACGGCGGCGCCATCGCCCTGGGTCACCCTCTCGGCTGCTCCGGCGCCCGCATCTCCACTACCCTGATCAACCTGATGGAGGAGAAGGACGCCAACCTGGGTCTGGCCACCATGTGCATCGGCCTGGGCCAGGGCATAGCCACTGTGTTCGAGCGGGTCTAACCCCCAGACAGACCCGCCGCTCAGGGCATCCCCCTGTCATCGGGTCCCTATGGGTGTAAACACAACCCCCCCCTGGCCGATCCACCGGCCAGGGATCGCTCCCGGCCCTGCGGGGAACGAGTGGAGGATATTGAAACGGGTCGCCCCCTTTCGACGGGTGAGGGCGAGCCGGTATCGCGTCGCTTGGGGTCGGCCTGTTCGCCCCATGATTGAGTCTGTGGAGCGCACCACACGGGGTGTGCTCTTGCCGTCGGAATCTGCGCTTGGCCGCCCCATTTGGGTCGGCCTTTTTTTCGTTCAGTGCGGCAAAACGGCGGCGATAATCCCCCTAACTTCACATTAGATGGGGGGTTTGCTTGCTTTTTGCTCCCCCGACAGGTTCAATCTGCACAAAAAAATGGGTGGATGCACATACATATGTCAACGAGCAAACAACTGCTGATCGTCGATGACGACCAAGAGATCCGCGAGCTGCTCAACGAATACCTGACCCGGGCCGGCTTTCAGGTACTGATGGCGGCGGAGGGCAACGAGATGCGCCAGCAACTCGCCCAGTACAGCCCGGACCTCATCATTCTGGACATCATGATGCCCGGCGACGACGGCTTTACCCTCTGCCAGCAGATCCGCCGCGACTCCCAGGTACCCATCATCATGCTGACCGCCGCCTCCGACGAGGCCGACCGGGTGATCGGCCTCGAGCTCGGTGCCGACGACTACATCGCCAAGCCGTTCAGCCCGCGCGAGCTGCAGGCCCGTATCAAGGCGCTGCTGCGCCGCGCCGAATTCCGTCAGCCGGAGAAAGAAAAAGAGCCGAGCCGCCGCTGGCAGTTCGCCGAATGGACCCTGGACACCCTGAGCCACCAGCTGACCCACGAGGATGGCAGTCTGCTGGATCTCTCCGGCAGCGACTTCGTGCTGCTCAACATGTTCTTGCAGCAGCCGGGCCAGGTGCTGGACAGAGACACCATCTCGGACGCCACCCGGGGGCGCGAGAGCCTGCCCATGGAGCGCGGCATCGACGTGCAGATCAGCCGCCTGCGCCAGAAGCTGGGAGACAACGGCAAGAGCCCGCGCATCATCAAGACCATACGCGGCAGCGGCTACATGCTGATCGCGGAAGTGCACGAGCTGCCATGAGGGTCAGGCGCGCCCTCCCCCTGGGGCACTCATAATGGCCCAGCTCTGGCGGGTGCTGATGCCCCGCTCCCTGCTGTCGCGGATGCTGCTGCTGTTGCTGCTCGCCATCCTGCTCTCCCAGACCATACTCACCGGCATCTGGATGCAGCAGATCCAGAAGCGGGAGCTGGAGGGCATGATCAGCACCACCCGCAACCTGGCCCTGTCGGCGGCCTCCACGGTCAACTTCTTCAAGTCCCTGCCGCTGCAATACCGCCACATCGCCCTGGATCAGCTGCGCAACATGGGGGGCAGCCGCTTCTTCGTCTCCCTGAACGAGGAGGAGATCCACATCAGCGCCATCCCGGACAGCGAGCGCAAGACCCTGGTGCTGAGCGAGGTCCATGGGGTGCTCAGTCGCAAGCTCTCCGATGCCATGGCCATCAAGGTGGACTTCTCCCGTCCCGATGACCTCCATGTGTTCAACAACGACACCCTGCTGGCGGATCTGCCCTCCTCCTGGGCCCGCTACACCCTGTCGCTCGAGCCCATCAATCCGCCGGTGCTGGTGACCCAGATAGAGATAGAGCCGGGGGAGTGGCTCTACCTGGCCGCCCTGCTGCCCGCCCCCTACATGACCCTCGACGATACCGTGATGCCGAGCAACCAGGTGCGCTTCATCGCCCTGATGACGGTCTTCCTCTGTTTCTTCACCTTCCTGCTGGTGCGCTGGCAGACCCGGCCGCTGCGCCGCCTCGCCAAGGCGGCGGTCAATCTCGGCAAGGACATCGATCAGCCCCAGCTCAAGGAGGAGGGGGCCTCGGAGATAGTGGCGGCGACCCGCGCCTTCAACATCATGCAGCACCGCATCCGCCGCTATATCGACGACAGGGAGCGCCTCTTCAGCTCCATCTCCCACGACCTCAAGACCCCCATCACCCGGCTGCGGCTGCGGGTCGAGCTGCTGGACGACGAGACCCAGATAGCCAAGTTCAACAAGGATCTCGACGAGCTGGAGCTGATGGTGAAGGGCGCATTGCAGACGGTGAAAGAGACCGACATCCACGAGAACATCGAGGATATCGACGTCAACGCCCTGCTCGAGCAGATGGCCGAGGCCATGAACCTGCACGAGGAGCGGCTCACCATAGAGGGGCTGTGCAAGTGGCCCTATCGCGGCAAATCCCTGGCCCTCAAGCGCTGCATCGGCAACCTGGTGGACAACGGCATCAAGTACGGCGAGCGGGTGCGCATCATCATCATGGATGACGAGGAGATGCTGATCCTCTTCATCATGGACGAGGGACCCGGCCTGCCGGAGGATCAGCTGGAGCGCATCTTCGAGCCCTATGTTCGCCTCAGCACGGATCAGGCCGGCACCGGCCTGGGCCTGGGCATAGCCCGCAACATAGCCCACGCCCACGGCGGCGATCTGGTGCTGGAAAATCGTCCCCAGGGCGGCCTGCAGGCCACCCTCTCCCTACCGAGGCAGTAAACACCCTATGAAGTGGTTGTCTCTCTCTGTCACTGTCACCGTCATCGCCTTGTCGTCACAACCCGTCGCCGCCTCCCAGGTCGAGGTGCTGCACTGGTGGACCTCCGGTGGCGAGGCCAAGGCGGTGGCCGAGCTCAAATCCGAGTGGGCGGCCCTTGGCAATCAATGGAACGACTTCGCCATCCAGGGCGGCGGCGGCAAGAGCGCCATGACGGTGCTCAAAAGCCGGGCGCTGGCGGCCAACCCGCCGGAAGCCGCCCACCTCAAGGGCTATGAGCTCAAGGAGTGGGCCGGACTCGGCTTCCTGCGCGACCTCAGCCCCATGGCGGAGCACCTGGGCTGGTACGCCAGACTGCCCCCCATGGTGCGGGACACCCTCAGCCAGAACGGCGCCCTGATGGCGGTGCCCACTGGCATCCACAGGGTCAACTGGCTCTGGCTCAACCGCAAGGTGTTCGCACGCCTCGAGCTGACCCCTCCCACCGACTGGAACCAGTTCGTGGCGGTGGCCGAGCAGCTCAAGGCGCAAGGGGTGACCCCGCTCGCCATCGGCAACGAGGGGTGGCAGCTGACGGTGCTGTTCGAGGCGGTGGCTCTGGGGGAAGGCGGCGTCGACTTCTATCGCAAGGCCTTTCTCGATCAGGATGAGGCGACCCTGACCGGCCCGGACATGGTGCGGGTGCTGTCGCGCTTCCACCAGCTGCGCGCCTACGTGCCCAAGAGTTTCGTCGGCCTGAAGTGGCACCAGGCCACCAACCAGCTGGAGACGGGCGAGGCCGCCATGCAGGTGATGGGGGACTGGGTGAAGGGGGAGCTGAGCGCCGGCAACTACCGCCCAGGCGAGGATGTCGACTGCCTGCCGAGCCCGGGCAGCCAAGGCCTGTTCAGCTACAACCTGGACTCCATCGCCATGTTCAAGCAGCGGGATCCGGCCCAGTTGCAGGCTCAGGGCGAGCTGGCCAGGCTGCTGATGACGCCGCACTTCCAGCAGGCCTTCAACCGGGTCAAGGGGTCTATTCCGGCACTCGTCGAGCCTGACATGAAGCGCTTCGATCGCTGCGCCATCAAGTCATACCAGGATTTCAAGGCGGCGGAGCAGAGCGGCACCCTGCTGCCCAGCATGGCGGAGGGGATGGCCACCCCGACCAATACCCGTCAGGCCATCATGGATGTGCTCGGCAACTTCTTCAACGATGGCCGGGCCAGCCCCGAGCTGACGGCCCACCATCTGGCGCGGGCCATTCGCTCGGCCCGCTGACCGGCGAAGACGACCGAGGCGGTTGGGGATCCGCCTGTGTCGCTTTGGGGGGACGAGCTCAGGAGGGGTCGTTCTCGTCCTCGTCATCCTCGTAGTAGTCGCTCAGCTCAATCCAGAGCCCCAGCCCAATCATCACCATGGCACCAAACCAGGTGCCGGTGTTTCCGATCGGGCTGCCCAGCACTATCATGGAAAACGCCAGAAACCCCATGGCCGCATAGGCCTGCAATCTGCCTTGTGACTGGATCATATTCATACCTCCTTGTTGAATATGCTTCATTTTTTATATTACTCGTCAGGCCACGACAGCATAGAGCCGGGGCCAACTTTGGTATCATCGGCTGACATTGGCCCCTCTGGTTTGATTATTTTTTAGCCTTGGGTATCATTGGCAGCGAATTAGGTTGAAGGTTGATTAGAGATGAGTGATTTATTCTGCGACGCAAACCATGAACTGGATGCAATCGGGCTCCGTTGCCCGGAACCCGTGATGATGGTGCGCAAGCGCGTTCGGACCATGGCCCAAGGGGAGACCCTGCTGGTCAGTGCCGATGATCCTTCCACCACCCGCGACATTCCCAGCTTCTGCCGCTTCATGGATCACACCCTGATCGCCAGCGAGACAGAGCAGGCCCCTTACCGCTACCTGATCCGCAAGGGTCAATGAGCCCCCCTCTCCCCAGGAGCGCACCATGACGATTACCCGAATCGGCACCACGGCCCGTTGGTCCGATGTTGTCATCCACAACGGCACCCTCTATGTGGTGGAAGTCCCCGCCAGCGAGACCGCCGACATCCACCAGCAGACCCGCGAAGTGCTGACCAGCCTGCAGCGGCTGCTGGAGGCCAACGGCTCCGGGGTCGACAAGATCCTGATGGCCAACATCTATCTCAAGGACATTGAGGACATCGCGGCCTTCAACGAGCAGTGGGATGCCTGGATCCCGGCGGGCACCGCCCCCGTTCGCGCCTGCGTGCAGGCCCGCCTCGCCCACGAAGGCTACAGGGTAGAAGTGCAGCTGACCGCCGCCGTCTAAGCCGAGCGGGATGCCTGGCTCCCCTGACGCCGATACAGCTCCGGTGAGAGCCTGCGTGCAGGCCCGCCTCGCCCACGAAGGCTACAAAGTGGAAGTGCAGCTGACTGCCGCCGTCTAAGCCGCCCGCCCAGCCTGAGATAACAAAAGGCCCCGCCATCGCTGGCGGGGCCTTTTCCTTTTCGTTACCGAAACAGGGACAACTTAGGCGGTCGGGGTCAGGGTGATGGTCACCCGACGGTTCTGGGCCTTGCCCTCTGCTGTGCTGTTGGTGGCGACCGGCTGATCCGGGCCCACGCCGCTGGTGGCGATGCGGCTGCCGGTCACGCCCTGACCGATCAGCTGGGCGGCGACGGCGTCGGCACGCTGGGCGGAGAGCTTCATGTTCAGCTCGCGGGAGCCGGTGCTGTCGGTGTGACCAACCACGTTCAGGCGGGTCTTGTCGAACTCGGCAACCACCATGGCCACGCCGGACAGGGTGTTGGCACCGGCGGCTTTGAGCTGGGCGCTGGAGCTGTCGAAGGTGACGTTGTTCGGCATGTTGAGGATCAGCTGGTCGCCGCTGCGGGTCACGCTGACGCCTGTGCCCTGCAGCTTCTCGCGCAGCTTGGCTTCCTGCACGTCCATGTAGTAACCGATACCGCCACCCAGGGCCGCACCGGCGGCCACGCCGGTCAGGATCCCCTTCTTGCGATCACCCTTGCTGGAGGAGAGCGCCCCCACGGCGGCACCAGTAGCGGCGCCGGCCAGGGCACCCCAGGCAGACTTGCCGGTCTGCTGCTCGCCCGTGTAGGGGTTGGTAGTACAGCCAGTGATGGCGACGGTCAGGGCAAGTGCAGGAACCAGTTTCTTGAAATGCATGAAAAAACCTCTGAAAAAGAACGACTCTAGCCGATGGCTGCGCATTCTAACCCAGGGGGACGCCAAGGTGTGACGTGCGCATTGCGAAGAGGGGCAGAAGCCTCCGTTACTCCGGTATCAGCGCATTGCACGCAGGCCTGAGCTGACAATGACAGAGGGAGGCACTCGCCCCCCCTCTGTCATTCGTATCCGGTTTGTCACTTCGCAGTCCCTTGCTGGCAGGCGGCATGACAGGGGCAGCTGACCAGATGATCGTTCACCATCCCCACCGCCTGCATGAAGGCGTAGCAGATGGTGCTGCCGACGAAGGTGAAGCCCTGCTTCTTGAGGGCCTTGGCCATGGCGTCAGACTCTGGCGAGGTGGCCGGGATATCGCCGTTGCCCTGCCGCCGATTGACCATGGGGACGCCGCCGACGAAGCCCCACAGATAGTCCGCGAAGTCGATCCCCTGCGCCTCCAGCGCCAGATAGGCGCGAGCGTTTTTGATGATCGACTGCACCTTGAGGCGGTTGCGGATGATGCCTTTGTCCTGCATCAGCCGCTCCACATCCTGCTCGTCGAACCGGACGATGAGGGTGGGATCGAAGTCGGCATAGGCGCGGTAGTAGCTGTCGGTGCGCTTGAGAATTGTGATCCAGGAGAGCCCCGCCTGCTGGCCATCGAGGCAGAGCTTGGCAAACAACTCGCGCGGGTCGCGCACCGGCCGCCCCCACTGCTTGTCATGGTATTCGATATATTCCGGGTCCCTAGTCACCCAGGCGCAGCGCAGTTCCATTCTTCGTCTCCTGTTATTTTTCTCTGTCCGACTCTCTGTCCGACAAGGGGATTTCATCGGCGACATGACGGGGCTTTCATCCCGGGCCAACCAGGCCCGGCGCAGCCCCGCCCCATGAATCCCCTACAATTTCGCCTATTATCCGACCATGCCAGACGGTATACTCCTTCGGTTCACATTCAGCAAATCTTGCTCTGATTTCACTTCGCGCGAAAAACACTATGCAAAAATTCGATGTCAAAACCTTTCAGGGCCTGATCCTGCAGCTGCAGGACTATTGGTCCCGCCAGGGCTGTACCATCATTCAGCCGCTGGACATGGAAGTGGGTGCCGGTACCTCCCACCCCATGACCTGCCTGCGCGCCCTGGGCCCGGAGCCCATCGCCTGCGCTTACGTGCAACCGTCCCGCCGTCCCACCGATGGCCGCTACGGTGAGAACCCGAACCGCCTGCAGCACTATTACCAGTTCCAGGTGATCATCAAGCCTTCCCCCGACAACATTCAGGAACTCTATCTCGGCTCCCTGAAGGAGCTGGGCATGGATCCCGAGATCCACGACATCCGCTTCGTGGAAGACAACTGGGAAAACCCGACTCTGGGTGCCTGGGGTCTGGGCTGGGAAGTGTGGCTCAACGGCATGGAAGTGACTCAGTTCACCTACTTCCAGCAGGTTGGCGGCCTCGAGTGCAAGCCGGTCACCGGCGAGATCACCTATGGTCTCGAGCGTCTGGCCATGTACATCCAGGGCGTGGACAGCGTCTATGACCTGGTCTGGTCCGATGGCCCGCTGGGCAAGACCACCTACGGCGACGTCTTCCACCAGAACGAGGTGGAGCAATCTACCTACAACTTCGAACACGCCGACGTGGACTTCCTGTTCCACTGCTTCGAGCAGTACGAGAAGGAAGCCCAGCAACTGCTGGCGCTGGAAAAACCGCTGCCCCTGCCCGCCTACGAGCGCATCCTCAAGGCCGCGCACTCCTTCAACCTGCTGGATGCCCGCAAGGCCATCTCGGTCACCGAGCGTCAGCGCTACATACTGCGCATTCGCACCCTGACCAAGGCCGTGGCCGAGGCTTACTACGCCTCCCGCGAGGCGCTGGGCTTCCCGATGTGCCAGCGCAGCGACGAAGAGCGTCAGCGCACTGAGAACAAGCAAGGTTAAGGAACGGACATGGCACAACATACATTTCTGGTAGAGATCGGCACAGCTGAGCTGCCACCCAAGGCCCTTCGCTCCCTGGCCGAAGCCTTTGCCGATAACTTCAAAGCCGAGCTGACCAAGGCCGATCTGGCCTTCGGCGACGTCGAGTGGTTCGCCTCACCGCGCCGTCTGGCGCTGAAGGTGAGCAACCTGGCCGGCGAACAGCCGAGCAAGAGCGTCGAGAAACGCGGCCCGGCCGTCTCCCAGGCGTTCGATGCCGATGGTAAGCCGACCAAGGCCGCCGAAGGCTGGGCCCGTGGCAACGGCATCACAGTTGAACAGGCCGAGCGTCTGGTCACCGACAAGGGTGAGTGGCTGGTCCACACCGCCAAGGTCGAAGGCCGTCCGGCCAAAGATCTGCTGGGCGAGCTGGTCGCTGCTGCACTGGCCAAGCTGCCCATCCCCAAGATGATGCGCTGGGGCGACAAGACCATCCAGTTCGTGCGTCCGGTGTTCACCGTGACCCTGCTGCTGGACGGCGATCTCGTGCCTGCCCACATCCTGGGTATCGACTCCGCCCGCACCATTCGCGGTCACCGCTTTATGGGCGAGAGCGAGTTCCAAATCGACAATGCCGACCAGTACCCGCAGATCCTGCTGGAGCGCGGCATGGTGGTGGCCGACTTTATGGCGCGCAAGGCCAAGATCGAGGCTGACGTCGAAGCGGCCGCTGCCGCCTTCGGTGGCGTTGCCGATCTGGACGACGCCCTGCTGGAAGAAGTCACCGCCCTGGTCGAGTGGCCCGTGGTGCTGACCGCCAACTTCGAAGAGAAGTTCCTGGCCGTGCCGGCTGAAGCGCTGGTGCACACCATGAAGGGTGACCAGAAATACTTCCCGGTCTACGACCAGAACGGCAAGCTGCTGCCCAAATTCATCTTCGTCACCAACATAGAGTCGAAAGACCCGAGCCAGATCATCAGCGGCAACGAGAAGGTGGTTCGCCCCCGTCTCTCTGACGCCGAGTTCTTCTTCAAGACCGACCTCAAGCAGACCCTGGCCTCCCGCCTGCAGCGCCTCGAAACCGTGCTGTTCCAACAACAGCTGGGCACCGTCAAGGCCAAGGTCGAGCGCATCGAGACCGTCGCCGGCTTTATCGCCGAGCGTATCAGTGGTGGCGATAGTGCCGTCGTGGCTCAGGCCAAGCGTGCCGGTTTGCTCTCCAAGTGCGATCTCATGACCAACATGGTCGGCGAGTTCACCGACACCCAGGGTGTCATGGGGATGCACTACGCCCGTCACGACGGCGAAGACGAAGCGGTGGCCGTGGCCCTGAACGAGCAGTACATGCCGCGCTTTGCCGGTGATGCCCTGCCGTCCGGTCTGGTTGCCTGCGCCGTCGCGCTGGCCGACAAGTTCGACACCCTGGCCGGTATCTTCGGCATCGGCATGCTGCCCAAGGGTGACAAGGACCCGTTCGCCCTGCGTCGCGCCGCCATCGGTGCCCTGCGCATCATGACCGAGAAGCAGCTGGATCTGGATCTGGTTGAACTGGTGGAAGAAGCGGTACGCGTCTACGAAGGCAAGCTGACCAACAACACCGTCGTTACCGACGTGGTCGACTTCATGCTGGGCCGCTTCCGCGCCGCCTATCAGGACGAAGGCATCGGTGCCGACGTGGTGCTGGCCGTACTGGCCCGCCGCCCGACCCGTCCGCTCGACTTCGATCGCCGGGTCAAGGCCGTCAGCCACTTCCGCACTCTGGATGCCGCACTGGCACTGGCCGCCGCCAACAAGCGCGTGAGCAACATTCTGGCCAAGGTCGAAGGCGAATTGCCGACTGCCGTCAAACCGGAACTGCTGGTCGATGCCGCCGAGAAGGCGCTGGCCACCCAGGTTGCCGAACTGCAAGCCGAACTGGCGCCGCTGTTCGCCTCCGGTGACTATCAGGCAGCCCTCACCCGTCTGGCCGCCCTGCAGGGGCCGGTCGACACCTTCTTCAACGAAGTCATGGTGATGGCCGACGACGAGGCCCTCAAGGCCAACCGTCTGGCGCTGCTGAACAACCTGCGCAACCTGTTCCTGCAAGTGGCGGATATCTCCCTGCTGCAGTGATCTTGGTTGGGTTGAGTGATAGTAAAAACGGCGCCGCGAGGCGCCGTTTTTTATAAATCATTTAGATAGATCAGCTTCACATCCACAGAAACTAACTCTGACAAGGCTGTAATTATCTCGTCACTTCCTTTATATTGATTCTCTTATGAGACTCACCATGTAGGGATAGCAATGGCGAACAAGAGCAATAGTTTTGAGCTTTTTAGATACCAAATTTTACCTGTTGACAGGTTTTTCCAGCGTGACATGTTCACTGACTTCAGTTCTATTGAAGAGTTACTTACCAATAAAAATTCAATATTTAAAGAGTCATTGTTATCGCAAGATGATTTCTCTAATAAAAGACATCATACTGTTGTAAAAAAACAATATGATGATGGAGAGTTCTTCCTCTTCAAAATAGCTCACAACAAAATAATAAACAGAGAAACAAAGGAATTTAAAAACGAGAGGATTGATAACTGGCCATCAATTTTAGTTGCCTTATGGAATCACCCCGAAAGACAATTAATTGCCGTACAAAAGAGAACTACTGCCTTCCACAATTGTCGAAAGGTTGTTGAATTAATATTAGAAAAAATTGCACCTCAACTAACGCATTCAAACCTAAGAGTTATCTATGAACCACTGTTTGAGAAACAGTATTTTTGGGATCTTTTAGAACTTCATAGAGGTAAAGTAAAGTCCGTTGAGTTTGAATTTATCACCCCCAACATGGCTAATATATCCGGATGTTTATCTGAAGATCTAAAGTCCTTTGCAAAAGCAACAAACTCAACTAGAAACAATCTAAAAATTGAGTCTGAACCAGACTCAACCCTTCGATTAGATAAAGATAATTCTACTCTAGCAAGTATGGTAAACTATACTGGAGATGGTGGTGGAAATATAACCTTAAAGGTTGGTGGAATAAAGAAAAGTATTCAAACTTCCAGAACTGTCAAAGAAATAGCGTTGAGTGATATAGAAATGACCGGAGAGGCTAATATGATCGTCAATGCAATGAAAGACTTGCTAAAATGACTACTGTAGTGAAAACCACATTTTTCTCCCTCGGAATAGGTTTTTCTATCGAGGTTGTAAATTTATGGCTCGAGTCGTCTTTTTTGCATAAGTTTCTTGAAAACAACTTAGTTACTATTCTTGTTGCTTTACTGGCAATTAATGCTGCCACTATGGGAATAGTATTAACCAAAGTCATGGACATTGTGGATAAAAATAACGGGGATGGAATACATTGTTTTTCTTCCACAAAATCACAGATGCTTCTCTCTGTTAAAGAGCAAATCATTATAATAATACTTTCAATTGCGCTACTTATTTTAACGAGCTCACCAGTCGTGCAAGAGATTAAGAATGCCGAACTACTATTGAATTCAGCGATTACAGCATGCTTTATATATTCATTATCTATTTTATATGATACTGCCAAAGGCATTTTGATAATAGTAAACTTCAATAATGAGAAATAAAAATAAAGCACTAGCAAAACTGGGACACCCACCTAGTTCCAGCCGTTGACAACACCCCCCCCCCCTCCATGTCCTGCCGAGCCGGATCACGCCAGTCGCGTCGAGCCGTGACCGGGCGTAACCTAGCTGGCCCCCTCATCACTTTTTCAGGCTCGGTTCACCCCCGAAAAATCTGAATCGGCGACTAACAAAGCTGGGACACCCACCTAGCCCCAGCTTTGACAACCGAGGAAAAAACTGGGACACCCACCTAGCCCCCCCACCTAATCCCAGTTTTGACAACTCAGTCCCCATCCACTTTCCTTAAACTGTGAAACCCGAGGAGAGCCGCCATGACCATCGCCCGTTCACGCCAGATCAGCCTCGCCGATACGCCTTACTACCATGTGGTCAGCCGCTGCGTCCGGCGCGCCTTTCTCTGCGGTCAGGATGAACACTCCGGCCAAAGCTACGAGCACAGGCGCCAATGGGTTGCCGACAAGCTGGGTCAGCTGTCGCAGGTCTTTGCCATCGGCATCTGCGCCTATGCGGTGATGAGCAACCACTATCATCTGGTACTCAAGGTGCAGGCCAACATGGCCCATGAGTGGAGTGAACGGGAGGTGGCAGAGCGCTGGTCCCGCCTGTTTCAGTGGCCCTTGCTGGTGCGGCGCTGGTATCAGGGGGAGGAACTGATAGCACCCGAGCTGGACGTTGTGCACCAGCTGATCGTCCAGTGGCGGGAGCGCCTCTATTCCATCAGCTGGCTGGTGCGCTTGCTGAACGAGTCACTGGCCCGCCAGGCCAATCAGGAAGATGGCTGCAAGGGCCACTTCTGGGAGGGTCGCTTCAAAAGCCAGGCCCTGCTCACCGAGTCGGCACTGCTGGCCTGCATGGCTTATGTGGACCTCAACCCGGTTCGCGCGGGTATCGCTCACACCCCAGAGGAGAGTGACTACACCAGCATCCAACGGCGGATAGAAACGACGACAGAAGAGGTGACATCCTCCCCATGGCTGCTTCCTTTTTCAACCAAGGGCGAGTCAGAAGCACTGCCCTACGGTTTTGCCGATTATCTTGCCCTGGTTGATTGGACTGGAAGAGCCATCAGAGCCGATAAACGGGGACACATTCCAGACACCCTTGCCCCCATCTTGCAGCGACTCGGACTGGATGGATCACGGTGGTTGAAACAGGTTGCCCTGTTTCGACGCCTGGGTATCAGAGCCATAGGAAACAAGAGCGACTGCCAGCGATATGCTGAACATTGTGGCCAAACCCGGTGCTACCAGCCCAGAATATAACGGCCACATCGCTCATTTACCCCCGCTCACTTCGTCATAGGCGCCAGGCGCCTGACCAGAATGTTCGCATGAGACCCAAATAACCCAGTCTCAGGTACCAACCAGCCCTACGCAACTGGCCATCAGCAGATCTTGCCCTGATATCGACAGACCCATGGATGTGCCAATGCCATATCCTATTTGATGGATGTCCCAAGATAAACACCAAGACCAAACAGGTGGGTGTCCCAAAACAAACACTTCGTCATAGGCGCCAGGCGCCCGGCCAGAATGCTCGAATGAGACCCAAATAACCCTACCTCAGGTACCAACCCGCCCTACGCAACTGGCCATCAGTAGATCTTGCCTTGATATCGACAGACCCATGGATGAGCCAATGCCATTTCCTATTTGATGGATGTCCCAAAACAAACAATGGATGTTCCAAGACAAAAACAAGGCCAAACAGGTGGGTGTCCCAAAACAAACATCCCAAAACAAACAGGATGTCCCAAAACAAACAATGCCGACCCTGGGGTCGGCATTGTGAGCGAACAAAACGGTGACATCAGCGCCGGGCGTCTTCCTTCAGCCACTGGGCAACCCGTTTGGCGAAGTAGGTGAGTATGCCGTCGGCACCGGCCCGCTTGAAGCAGAGCAGGGACTCCATGATGGTCTCCCGCTCCTTGAGCCAGCCGTTCTGGATGGCGGCCATGTGCATGGCGTACTCGCCGCTCACCTGGTAGGCGTAAGTGGGCACGCCGAATTGATCCTTGACCCGGCGGATCACGTCCAGGTAAGGCATGCCGGGTTTGACCATGACGCTGTCGGCCCCCTCCTGGATGTCCAGGGCCACCTCGTGCAGGGCCTCGTCACCGTTGGCCGGATCCATCTGATAGGTAGCCTTGTTGCTCTTGCCGAGGTTGGCGGCCGAGCCGACCGCATCGCGGAAGGGGCCGTAGTAGCAGGAGGCGTACTTGGCGGAGTAAGCCATGATCTGGGTGTGAACGAAGCCATGCTCCTCCAGTGCCACCCGAATGGCGCCGATGCGGCCATCCATCATGTCGGAGGGTGCCACCATGTCGGCCCCCGCCTCGGCATGGGAGAGCGCCTGCTTGACCAGGATCTCGGTGGTGATGTCGTTCATCACATAGCCTTCGTCATCTATGATGCCGTCCTGGCCATGGGTGGTGAAGGGATCCAGCGCCACGTCCGTGATGACCCCCAGCTCGGGGAAAGCCGCCTTGAGGGCGCGAGTGGCACGCTGGGCCAGAGCATCCGGGTTGTAAGCCTCCTCGGCCAGCAGGCTCTTCTTATCGACGGGCGTCACCGGGAACAGGGCCACGGCCGGCACTCCCAAGGCGACCAGCTCGGCGGCCTCGATCAGCAGCAGATCGATGGAGAGGCGGTCCACCCCCGGCATGGAGGCCACGGCTTCCCGCTGGCCCTCCCCTTCCAGCACGAATACCGGATAGATGAGATCGTCCACCGTGAGCAGGTTCTCACGCATCAGACGGCGGCTGAAATCCTGTTTACGCGCCCGGCGCAGGCGGCGGCCCGGGAAGGCGCCCGGAAGAGTTGTGGCCATGAGTCACTCCTGGATTGGCAGTTGGAAGAAAGCGGCGGAGGTGGCCCGGGTATGGGCCATCAGGGCCTCGGGCGTTTCCGCGCGGCAGGCCGCCACCACTTGGGCGATGTGCGGCAAGAAGGCGGGTTCGTTGCGTTTGGGGCGTGGCTTGAGATCCCGGGGCACCAGATAGGGCGCATCCGTCTCTATCATCAATCGACCGGCCGGGATGCGCGCCACCTGCTCGCGCAGCGGCTGACCCCGTCGCTCGTCACAGATCCAGCCGGTCACGCCTATGTGCAGCCCCAGGGCCAGGCACTCGTCCAGCTCATCATCGGATCCGGTGAAACAGTGCAACACGGCCCCCGGCAGCTTGGGGAGCCAGGGGCGCAGGATCTTGATGAAGCGGGCGTGGGCGTCGCGGCAATGGAGGAAGACCGGCATCCCCAACTCGGCCGCCAGGGCCAGCTGGGCGTCGAACACGGCATCCTGCACCGGGCGGGGCGAAAAGTCGCGATTGTAGTCCAGACCGCATTCGCCGATAGCCACCACCTGGGGCAGGGCTGCCAGCTCGCGCAAGGCGGCCAGGGTCTGTTCGTCCACCGACTTGGCGTCATGGGGATGCACGCCGGCGGTGGAGAAGCAGTAGCCAGGCCAGCGGGCGGCCAGGGCGGCACTGTCGTGGCTGCCGGCCAGGTCGGTACCGGTCAGGATCAGGGCGTCCAACCCGGCGGCGCGGGCGCGCGCCACCAGTTCGGCTTGTTCCCCGGCAAATTGGGGGCTGGTGAGGTTGAGACCTATGTCTATCATGGGATCGCTAAAGGTGCAGATGAAAGCCAGCAAGGGCCACTACCATACTCCCCGTGCCGGGTCATGAAAAGGGTCGACCACGCAGGCGGGCTCTCCCACCCGCCCTGCGCGGATGACGGGGCCAAAAAAAGAGGGCCTCAGCCCTCCTCACTCTCTTCCTCCGCCAGCGGCTCCCTGCGGGTATAGAAACGCGCGAAGAAGACACCGACCTCGAACAGCATCCACATGGGAATGGCGAGCAGGGTCTGGGAGAAGACATCCGGCGGGGTCAGCAGCATGCCGATGACGAAGACGGTCACCACCACGTAGGGGCGCTTGGCCTTGAGGCTGTCCGGGGTCGTGACGCCGGTCCAGCACAGCAGTATGGTCGCCACCGGGATCTCGAAGGCCACCCCGAACGCGAAGAAGAGGGTGAGCACGAAGTCCAGATAGTTGGCGATGTCGGTGGCGATGGTCACCCCCACCGGCGCCGTGCTGGTGAAGAAGCCGAACACCAGCGGGAACACCACATAGTAGGCGAACGCCATGCCGGCATAGAACAGCAGGGCGCTGGAGCAGACCAGCGGCATGATGAGCCGCCGCTCATGCTTGTACAGCCCGGGGGCGATGAAGGCCCAGGCCTGATAGAGCAGATAGGGGATGGCGATGAAGAAGGCGACCACTATGGTCAGCTTGATCGGCGTGAGGAAGGGGGTCGCCACATCGGTCGCTATCATGCTGGTGCCGGCGGGCAGCTGGCTGATCAGGGGCGCCGAGACGAACTTGTAGATATCGTTCGAGAAATAGACCAGGCAGACAAACACCAGCAGGATGGCGCCGAGGGCATGGAGCAACCGGGTCCTCAGCTCCACCAGGTGGGCAATCAGCGGCTGTTCGGTCTGGCTCATGACTTGACCTCCCCTTTGCGATCCGGCGAGGCTGCCGCTGCGGGCTCGGCCACGGGCTCATGTCGTTCGGCTCGTTCGGCGCCCTGCGCGCTGACGGGTTGCGATCTCTCCGGCAGGATGCGGTTCTCCGGCTCAGGGGCCACGTCAGGCTCATGGGTCGGAGCGTCCGGGGACGATGCCTTGGCGTAAGGGTGAGTGACGGAGTCAGCCGCCGCCTTCAGCTTCTCGATGGACTCCTGCAACTCCGGGCTCAGGTTCTGCATCTGCAATTGCTCTGCCTTCTTGAGATCGTTGTGCAGCTCCTGCAGCTTGAGCTCCTGGGCCAGCTCGGACTTGACCGCATTGGCCGTGCTGCGCACCGCCCGGATCCAGCCGCTGACGGTGCGGATGGCCACGGGCAACCGCTCCGGGCCCAGCACCAGCAGGCCGACGATGCCGACCAGCACCAGTTCCCAAAAACCGATATCGAACATGGCTTAGGCCTGATCTTTGTCTTTCTGCTTGGCGCTCTCGTCCTGCTTGGTCGATTCGCTGAGCTGCTTGGGATCGAAGTCCGCATCCTTGCCGGCCGGTTTGTCCTGGGGCTCGTCGGACATGGCCTTCTTGAAGCCCTTGACCGCGGCACCCAGATCGCCGCCGATGCCGCGCAGTTTCTTGGTTCCGAACAGCAACACCACTATGGCCGCGATGATCAACAACTGCCAAATACTGATTCCACCCATGATTCGTTCTCCGAAATTGCGCCAGCGGGCGCGGATTGTGATTAGTGTGAGCGGGCCTTGAGCCAACCGAGCAGCCAGCATAACCCAGTGCCGGCGAGGCTGATTTGTCCCCACTCAATATGTTGTTTTTGGGTCAGCAAGAATACACCCACCAACAGCAGGCTGGCTCCAACCCCTAAGAGGTAGCGAGCCTGCCCCTGGCGACGATTATGACGGCTGAATTGGACAAACAGATGATCGAATTGACGCTGCTGGCTGCGGGCCTGACGCAGGGTCTCGTAGACCAGTTCCGGCAGCTCGGGCAGCTTCTCGGCCCAGAAGGGGGCCTTGTCGCGAATGGCATTCCATACCGCCTTGGGGCCGACCTGCTCGCCCATCCAGTGTTCCAGGAAGGGCTTGGCGGTCTGCCACAGGTCGAGCTGGGGATAGAGCTGGCGCCCCAGCCCCTCGACATAGAGCAGGGTCTTTTGCAGCAGCACCAGCTGAGGCTGCACCTGCATGTCGAAACGGCGCGCCGTGTTGAACAGGTTGAGCAGCACATGGCCGAAGGAGATCTCGGACAGGGGCTTCTCGAAGATGGGCTCCAGCACGGTGCGGATGGCAAACTCGAACTCGTCCACCCGGGTGTCGGCAGGCACCCAGCCCGACTCCACGTGCAGCTCGGCCACCTTGCGGTAATCCCGGTTGAAGAAGGCGAGGAAGTTCTCGGCCAGGTAGCGCTTGTCTTCCCGGTTCAGGGTGCCGACGATGCCGCAGTCGATGCCGATCCAGAGCGGGTCCTCCGGGTGCTCCCGGGCCACGAAGATGTTGCCCGGATGCATGTCGGCGTGGAAGAAGCTGTCGCGAAACACCTGGGTGAAGAAGACCTCGACACCCCGCTCGGCCAGCAGCTTCATGTTGGTGCCGTTCGCTTCCAGAGCCTGGATGTCGGAGACGGGAATGCCGTAGATACGCTCCATCACCAGCACCTGCTCGCGACAGTGTGCCGAGTAGATCTCGGGCACGTAGAGGGCGTTGGAGCCGGTGAAGTTGCGACGCAGCTGGATGGCGTTGGCGGCCTCGCGCATCAGGTTCAGCTCATCGAGTATGGTCTTGCGATACTCTTCCACCACCTCCACCGGGCGCAGCCGGGCGCTGGAGGGGATGAAGCGCGCCACCAGACGGGCCAGGGCCGTCATCAGCCGCAGATCCGCCTCTATGGTCTGCTCTATGTCCGGGCGGATCACCTTGATGACGATCTCGCGGCCGTTCTCCCTCAGCCGGGCGGTGTGCACCTGGGCGATGGAGGCGGACGCCAGCGGCGTCTCGTCGAAGTCGTCAAACAGGGTCTCGATGGGGCATCCCAGGCTCTGCTCTATCTGGCGGCGGGCCGCCTGACCACAGAAGGGCGGCACCCTGTCTTGCAGCAGGGCCAGCTCTTCGGCAATGTCCGGCGGCAGCAGATCCCGCCGGGTCGACAGCATCTGTCCGAACTTGATGAAGATGGGGCCGAGCGTCTCGAACGCGAGGCGGATGCGCATGCCGCGGCTGCGCTGCGGCGCGCGATCCTTGAGCCAGAACAGGCTGCGGCGGGCCAGGCGACCGGGCCAGGGCTGATATCTGGCCGGTACCAGCTCGTCTATGCCCTGCTCGAGCAGGATGGCGACGATGCGGTAGAGGCGTTTGAACTCCTTGGGGGTCATCAGGGGATCCGTTGTTCGAGTCGGGCGAGGCGCAGCTCGGTGGCCTTGAGGCGCTGGCTCAGGGCCTCCACATCGTCACAGAAGCTCGCCACTTCCAGCGGGCCTGGGGCGAGGCGCGCCTCTTCCGTCAGGAATTCGGCCAGCTGGCGCTGGCTGCGGCACAGTTCGCGACCGATCGCCTCCCGCGCCTTGTGGGCACCGCGAAACAGGCTGTGGGCCAGCACGTCCCCAGTGTAACGGGAAAGCTGCTCCTCCCAGTCGATGTCGAGCTCCCCCAGCAGGGCACTGAACGCCTGCACCAGCTGGGGATCGCCGTGCAGATCCAGCTTCTCCTCGCGGATATAGCGGGTCAGGGCGGAAGGATCCTTGAGCAGGCCGAGGGCGGTGAGGGAGAGGCTGAGCACGGCATCGGCCTCCCCTTCATACTGGGCCAGCACGTCGAGGCGACGCTCCGAGAATAGGAACCAGAGCGGCTTGAGCTCCCGCAGCTCCAGCTTGAGCACCTTGCCCCTGAGTTTGAACAGTCGCTCATGGCTGTGCCCGTCGAGGTGCAGCAGCTGATTGAAACTGGTTTCGATCACCGCCGTGACCATGGCATCCATCGGCATAATCGGCCCTTAGAACTTGTAACCGCGGTGCAGGGCGACCACACCCTGGGTGAGGTTGTAGTAATCCACCTGATCGAAGCCCGCCTCCAGCATCATGCCCTTGAGGGTTTCCTGATCCGGGTGCATGCGGATGGATTCCGCCAGATACTTGTAGCTTTCGCTGTCGTTAGCGACCACTTCACCCATTTTCGGCAGCAGTTTGAAGGAGTAGAGATCGTAGAACTTGGCGATCACCTCGCTCTGGGGTTTGGAGAACTCCAGCACCAGCAGGCGACCACCCGGCTTGAGCACCCGGAACATGGAGGCCAGGGCCTTCTGCTTGTCGGTGACGTTGCGCAGGCCAAAGCCGATGGTGATGACGTCGAAGTGATTGTCCGGGAAAGGCAGGGCCTCGGCATTGGCTTGCACGAAGGAGACATTGTTGGCCACCCCCAGGTTGCGCAGCTTGTCGCGGCCCACCTTGAGCATGGAGTCGTTGATGTCCGCCAGCACCACCTGACCCGTCTCGCCGACGATGCGGGAGAACTTGGCGGTGAGATCACCGGTACCACCCGCCAGATCCAGTACCTTCTGGCCACGACGCACGCCGGAACAGTCGATGGTGAAGCGTTTCCACAGGCGGTGAATGCCGAACGACATCAGATCGTTCATCAGATCGTACTTGGCTGCGACCGAATGGAAGACGCCGGCCACCAAGGTTTCCTTCTCGTCGGCGGCAACGGTTTTAAAGCCAAAATGCGTAGTTGTAGTCGGTTCCGACATCCCTCAAACACCCATAGAACAAACAATGGCCGCCAGTTTACCAGAGCCGCCAGCGTCCGGACACCTTAAACCCGGCTGGCAACCAACTGCATGCCCAGCACCACCATCAGCAGGCAGAGGAACAGATTCAGGCCCATGTTGAGCACCGCCTTGAACCAGGCACCATGCTGGGCCAGCACCACTGTATCCAGGGCGAAGGAGGAAAACGTGGTCAGGGCCCCCAGCAGACCCACCATCAGCAGCGGCTTCATGGGGTGCTCCATCACATGGCCATTGCTGATGAGGGCGAAGGCAATCCCCATGATGAAGGAGCCGACAAGGTTGACGGTGAGGGTGCCGTAGGGGAAGTGGCGCCCCAGCAGCAGGGCCATCAGTTCGCCTATCCCAAAGCGCAGGCAGGCCCCGAGGGCGCCTCCCGCGGCCACATATAGCCAGGTCTGCATGGCAAGTCTCCAAGAGTGTCTGCCGACATTATGCAGAAGTTCCCCCGCCCATGACAGGGGGAAGTCAGGACGGGTTCAGCGCTGAAAATCGATCGATTCGGGCCGCTCCAGCACAATCTCGGTACGGGCGGGGCGAGTCTGGGCGATCACCTTGCCATGGCGGATCGAGTAGCGTACCGGCACCTGACGGCGCACCGCATCGAAGCCGCTCTCGGCCGGCAGTATGATCAGGTTGGCCGGTTTACCCACCTCCAGCCCATAGCGATCCTGTACATTCAGGGTGCGGGCACTGTGGCTGGTGATCAGTTTCAGGCTGTCATCGATCTGCGGGTAACCCATCAGCTGGCAGACATGCAGCCCCATATGCAGCACCTGCAACATGTTGCCTGTCCCCATGGGATACCAGGGATCGAACACGTCGTCGTGGCCGAAGCAGACGTTGATGCTCGCCTCCAGCATCTCCTTGACCCGGGTGATGCCGCGACGCTTGGGATAGGTATCAAATCGTCCCTGCAGATGGATGTTCACCAGGGGATTGGCGACGAAGTTGATGTTCGCCATCTTGAGCAGACGAAACAGGCGAGAAGCATAAGCCCCGTTGTAGGAGTGCATGGCGGTGGTATGGCTGGCGGTCACCCTGTCACCCCAGCCCCGCTCCAGGGCCAGGGTGGCCAGGGTCTCGATGAAACGGGATTGTTCGTCGTCGATCTCGTCGCAATGCACGTCGATCAGGGCGCCATAGCGCTCGGCCAGCTCGAACGCATAATGCAGGCTCTCTACGCCGTACTCCCGGGTGAACTCGAAATGCGGGATGGCACCCACGACGTCGGCACCGAGAGCCATCGCCTCTTCCATCAGCCCCTTGCCATTGGGGTAAGAGAGGATCCCCTCCTGGGGGAAGGCCACGAGTTGCAGCTCGACCCAGGGTCTCATCTCTTCGCGCAGCTCCAGCATGGCTCTGAGGGCGACCAGCCCAGGGTCTGAGACATCCACATGGCTGCGCACGAACTGGATGCCGTTGGCGATCTGCCACTTGAGAGTCTGCCTGGCCCGGGATGTGACATCCTCATGGGTCAGCAGCGCCTTGCGCTCCGCCCACCGCTCTATACCCTCAAACAGGGTGCCAGACAGGTTCCAGCTTGGCTCACCCGCGGTCTGGGTGGTATCGAGATGGATGTGAGGTTCGATGAAGGGGGTCATGGCCAAGCCCCCTTCACCATCGAGTTGAGGCCCATCCAGCCCGACGCCGCCCGCCGGGGCTATGCTGCTGATGAACCCATCCTGGCAGTGGATCTGCCACCTCCCCTCCTGTCCTGCCAGTCTCACATTGGTGATCAGCATTGCGACTCTCCCACTCTTGATTGCAGCCCACTTTATTTGACAACAAGTTAGCTTGGATCAAGTGATGAGAGAAGCCTTTAGGTGTGATTCATTCGAGAACTGTTAACATGAAACACACAGACATCATCAAGGAGCAGAAGGGACAAGATGGACGAGAAGATGATAGAGATTGGCAGTATCGGCCTGTTCAACGAATACCTGCAAGGTCTGGGGGTCCGCAAGCCGCCCCTCGACACCATAGAGCAGCGTTGGGAATATCGACAGGAAGAGAAGTTGATGGCCATGGTCACCAGGACGCCCTCCGGCGAGGCCAGATTCTATCTAGATGCCAGGGCGATCTCGCTGAATTGATGGCTCGGTCATCAAAATGAACATGCAAAAAAGCCTCCCTTTTCAGGGAGGCTTTCGTCTTCATGGTGCTGATACCCAGAGTCGAACTGGGGACCTCATCCTTACCAAGGATGCGCTCTACCAACTGAGCCATATCAGCACACTAACCGGTAAAGACCGCACTGTGTGCGCTATCTAAATCTTCTGTCCAACACGACCTGACGTCGTATCGCGACCAACCACATCGCTGTGATTGCTTAATTGAAGCCTGGCAGTGTCCTACTCTCGCATGGCGAATGCCACACTACCATCGGCGCTACCGCGTTTCACTTCTGAGTTCGGCATGGGATCAGGTGG
>NZ_JBSTYM010000031.1:0-31130 GCF_054052445.1 Aeromonas crassostreae
CTCTATTGCCATGCCGATGCTGATGTCACCCTATATCGTCTCCGATATCTGCGTTGCACCTTCTGTCGATCCCCGCGTGCGGTTTGGAGAGTGAACATGAACGCGAGCCTTCTTGTCATGCTGATGCGGGTGTCATGCCATATGGTCTCCGACATCTGCGTCGCCCTGGTCGATCCCCACGTGCGGTTTGGAGAGTAATCATGAGTCAGATCTCTATTGCCATGCCGATGCTGATGTCACCCTATATCGTCTCCGATATCTGCGTTGCACCTTCTGTCGATCCCCGCGTGCGGTTTGGAGAGCAAGCATGAACCTCAATCCGGTCACACTGAAAAAACTCAAGCGCTTCAAGTCGATCAAGCGCGGTTACTACTCCTTCATCATCTTCGCCACCCTGGTGCTGCTGGCGCTGCTGGCGGAGCTGATTGTCAACAGCCGCGCCCTGATAGTGAGCCACGGGGGTCAGCTCTACTTCCCCACCTATGGTGACGTGATCCCGGGCCAGCAGTTCGGGCTCGACTACCAGTACGAGACCAACTATCGCCAGCTCAAGGCCAGGTTTGCAGAGGAAGGGAAGGGGGATTGGGTCTTGCTGCCCCCCGTGCCCTGGAACCCCTACGAGCAGGATTTCAAGCAAGACAGCTATCCCCCCTATGCCCCCAGCCTGGCCGAGCGTCACTTCCTCGGCACAGATACCAGCGGACGGGACGTGCTGGCGCGCCTCATCTACGGCTTTCGCATCGCCATCGGCTTTGCCTTCATCGTGCTGGTGGCGAGCTATGTCATCGGGGTCAGCATCGGCTGCATGATGGGCTTTCTCGGGGGGCGTTTCGATCTCATCTTGCAGCGCTTCATCGAGATCTGGTCCCAGGTGCCGTTTCTCTACGTCATCATGATCCTGGTGTCCCTGGCCAAGCCCAACTTCGGCCTGTTTGCCTTCATCAACGTGCTGTTTGGCTGGATGGGGATCACCTGGTACATGCGCACCCTCACCTACAAGGAGCGGGCGCGGGACTATGTGATGGCTGCGCGGGCCCAGGGGGCCAGCACCAAACGGATCATCTTCAACCACATACTGCCCAACACCCTGGTGATGATAGTGACCCTGGCGCCGTTCGCCGTGGTGGGCAACATCTCCACCCTGACGGCGCTGGATTACCTGGGCTTTGGCCTGGCGCCGCCCACCCCGAGCTGGGGGGAGCTGCTCTCCCAGGGGATCAACAACCTGGATGCCATCTGGATCGTCAGCTCAGTGGTGGCGGCGGTGAGCCTGGTGCTCATCATGGTCTCCTTCATCGGCGAGGCCATCCGCGAGGCGTTCGATCCGCGCAAGTTCACCCGTTATCAGTGACGGCGGCAGATGGCGCCTGGAACGAACCGATTGCGTATTTTCCCTTATCAATGAGACCCCAGTGCAGGGGCTAGACCAGGAAGTCAAACATGAACAATAAAATCAAATGGATAGGTGCTCTTTTTCTCGTGGTGAACGGATCCTGGGTCTGGGCAGCCAGCTTGCCTGCGGATCTCAAGTGGGAGACCAATGACACGGATCCCACCTTCGCCTCCCCCCAGGCGCTGCCCGGCGGCACCCTCAACATGTTTGTGGACAGCTTTCCCCTGACGTTTCGCACCGTGGGGCCGGACTCCAATGGCGCGTTTCGCTCCTATATTCTGGATAATCAGCTGAGGCTCATCAGCTTCCATCCCAACACCGGCAACCCCATTCCGTCCCTGGCGACCCACTGGGCCATCGCCCCGGACAACCAGACCGTCTACTTCAAGCTGGATCCCCGTGCCAGGTGGTCGGACGGCAAGCCGGTCACCGCCGATGACTACACCTTCGGCTACGAGATGATGCGCTCCAAGCACATCAAGGGTCCCTGGTTCAACAACTACTACACCAATGAGGTGGTGGCGGTGGACAAGATTGACCCCCACACCATCCTGGTCAAGGCGGGCAACCCCAAGGCCAGGCTGGATCTGCTCAACACCACTGAGCTGTGGCCCCAGCCCAGGCACTTCTACAAGCTCGATGAAAACTGGGTGAAGAAGTACAACTGGGCCCTGGTGCCCACCACGGGCCCCTATGTGATGACGGACGTCAAGAAGGGCAAGTCGGTCACCTTCAGCAAGCAGAAGGCGTGGTGGGCCAGAGACGATCGCTACAACCAGCACAGGTTCAACGTGGACACCATCAAGGTGCAGGTGATCCGGGATCGCAACATCGCGTTTCGCCACTTCCTGAAGGGGGAGTTCGACACCTTCGAGATGCTGCTGCCCAACTGGTGGCATGAGAAGGCGACTACCCAGGAGTACAAGCAGGGGCTGGTCAAGAAGGTGATGGCCATGACGGACACCAAGCAGGGGGCCCAGGGACTGCACCTCAACATCGCCAATCCCAAGCTGGCCGACCTCAATGTCCGCCTCGGCATCCAGCATGCCATCAACATCGACAAGATGATCAAGACGGTGCTCTACGGCGACTACCAGCGCGCCACCACCTTCGACTCGGGCTTTGGCCCCTTCACCGAGGTGGATCTCCCCGGCCGCGGCTACGAGATCAACAAGGCCCGTGACTACTTCGCCAAGGGGGGCTTCGATCAGGCGGGGCCGGATGGCATCTTGCGCAATGCCAGGGGCGATCGCCTCAGTCTGGCCATCACCTATGCCACCGCGGAGCACACCAAGCGTCTGACCGTGCTGAAAGAAGAGGCGAAGAAGGCGGGCCTGGATCTGGAGCTCAATCTGGTGGATGGCGCCACCGGCTTCAAGGTGATGCTGGAGAAGAAGCACGAGGCGGCCTGGCTCGGCTGGGGTGGCGGCGGCCTCTATCCCCAATACTGGGAGTTCTTCCACTCGGACAACGCCAACAAGCCCCAGACCAACAACTTCTTCAATGTGGCCGACCAGCAGCTCGATGGGCTGATCGATCGCTATGGCAGCGAGTTCGACATAGAGACGCGGGCCGCCCTCTCCCGCCAGATCCAGCAGCGCATCTATGATCTCGCCATCTTCGTGCCCGGTGCCCAGCTCAACTATGTGCGGGCCAGCGCCTGGCGTTACGTCATGCTGCCCGAGGTGCCCGCCACCAAGAACTCGCCGGATCTGCTCTATTGGCCCATGGACGGTTACCCTTATAGCAGCGGCGGCCTGCTCTGGCTCGATCCCAAGGTACGGGAGCAGACCGAGCAGGCCAGGGACGCGGGCGAGAGCCTGCCCTCGCAAGACATGGTCGACAAGACCCATGCACGCAGTTGAGAGGGGCAGCCAGATGGCGATAAGCAAGGCACCCATCCTGGAGGTACGTGACCTCGAGGTGGAGTTCAGTGTCGATGAGGGCCAGGTCAAGGTACTCGACGGGGTCAGCTTCCAGGTGGCCCCGGGCCAGACCCTGGGGATCGTCGGCGAATCCGGTTGCGGCAAGAGCGTCACCTCCCTCGCCATCATGGGGCTCTTGCCCCAGCCCCACGGCCGGGTGGTGGCGGGGGCCATCGACTTCCAGGGCGAGGCGCTGCTGGGCTTGAGCCCGGATCAGATGTACAAGGTGCGTGGCAACCGCATCTCCATGATCTTCCAGGAGCCGATGACGGCGCTCAACCCGGTCAAGACCATAGGCGCCCAGCTGGTGGAGGTGTTTGCCCTGCACAGGCCCGAATACAGCAAGCGGGATCGCAAGGAGGCCGCCATCGCCATGCTGCGCAAGGTCGGCATGCCGGAGCCGGAGGCGCGCTTTGACGTCTATCCCCACAACCTCTCCGGCGGCATGCGCCAGCGGGTGATGATCGCCATGGCCCTCGCCTGCGAGCCCGATCTGCTCATCTGCGACGAGCCGACCACGGCGCTGGATGTCACCATCCAGGCCCAGATCCTGGCGCTGATGAAGGAGCTCCAGGCCCAGACCGGCATGGCCATCCTCTTCATTACCCACGACCTCGGCGTGGTGGCCGAGCTGTGCGACGAGGTGGTGGTGATGTACGCGGGGCGCGCGGTGGAGCGGGCCCAGGTGTTTGACCTGTTCGAGCGGCCCCATCATCCCTATACCCATGGCCTGATGCGATCCATCCCCCGGCTCGAAGATGCCCCCAAGACCCTGCTCAACACCATCAAGGGGCAGGTGCCAAGCCTGTCCGAGATGCCGGCGGGCTGCCGCTTCTCCAACCGCTGCCCCCACGCCAGCGCGCGCTGCGTCGGCGAGGTGCCGCCGGTGGAGTTGCTGGCCAACCGACATGCGGTGGCCTGCCATCACTGGAAGGAGATCTCTCTATGACGCCACTTCTGCAGATAAAGGGGCTCAAGCAGCACTTCTCCATGGGCGGCGGCCTGCTGCGAAAGAAGTACACCGTCTATGCGGTGGACGGCATCAGCTTCGATCTGAAACGGGGGGAGACCCTGGGGCTGGTGGGGGAGTCCGGTTGTGGCAAGTCCACCCTGGGGCGATCCCTGCTCAAGCTGTTCGAGCCGACTGCGGGACAGATAAGCTTCGAGGGGCGGGACATCACCCATCTCTCGCCCAGGGAGATGCGATCCCTGCGCCAGGAGATGCAGATCGTGTTTCAGGATCCCGCAGAATCCCTCAACAGCCGCCATACCGTGGGCCAGATCCTGGAGGAGCCCTTCATCATCCACGGCAAGGGCAGCCGCAGTGAGCGCCAGGCCTGGGTGCAAGAGCTGCTGGGCAAGGTGGGGCTGCCGGAGACGGCGGCGGATCGCTTCCCCCACGAGTTCTCCGGGGGCCAGCGCCAGCGCATCGGCATCGCCCGGGCCATCGCCCTCAAGCCCAAGCTGCTGGTGTGCGACGAGGCGGTCTCGGCGCTGGATGTCTCGGTGCAGTCCCAGATAGTGAACCTGCTGCTCACCCTGCAGCGGGAGATGGACTTGGCCATCATCTTCATCGCCCACGATCTCTCCGTGGTGAAGCACATCTCGGATCGGGTCGCCGTCATGTACCTGGGGCGCATCGTCGAGATGGCGCCGGCCCAGGAGCTCTATCTCAACCCGCGCCACCCCTATACCGAGGCGCTGATCTCGGCCATTCCTGTGCCGGATCCCCGCAGGCGCAGCCAGCGCATCCTGCTGACCGGCGATGTGCCGTCCCCCATCTCGCCCCCGCCCGGTTGCCACTTTCACCAACGCTGCCCCTATGCGGTGGCGCGTTGCCGCAGCCAGTCGCCCCAGCTTGAGTCCTGTGGCGGCGCGCATCAGGTGGCCTGTCACTTCCCGCTGCCGCTGCAGGAGGCGCCGACTCAGGATCCTGTGCCACTGGGAAAGGCGATCTGAGTGTCCGGGGCCCGAACAGGAGAGGGGCCGCAGAACCAGCAGATTAAAAAAATGGGGCCCGTGGGCCCCATCTTCATGGTTGGCGTTCAGGTTCGGCCTGAAGATGCCCGGCGCAACAAGGTGACGCTGGGTAGGCCTGGGCGGGGCGGCCTGCCGGGTGGCATGGCGGCTGTCGGTAAGACGGGTTGTGATTGTTTTGTTGGTTAATTACGACAGTATTGCCGCCGGGATCAGGCACCGTAACGGAAGTAGTACTGACGGGTTGACGGGGCATATGCGTCTTTCTCGACGCGCTCATTTTGCTTGCTGGATGCACCTTTCAGGTGGAACAGCACTGCCAGGTTCTCAAACATGATTCACCTCGTGATCGGTTGTTGCTCGGTCTTTCTGTGACGGATGTCACAATGTGCATCCTAGCCACAAATGTGATGTGGATCAAACTTTGGAGTAATTAAACAACAAAACTCCTGGAAAAGGTTTTCTCATGCAATCTGGCTCATGGATACGTTTTCAACCCGGGCGGCGGGCGTACGGGGGGAGCAGGGGACAGTCGACAGGGCGGCTGGCAGGCCGTTTGCGGCGGGGTAAAGGGGGATGGGACGCTAAAAGCTGCCCCGCACTGGGCGGGGCAGGGAGCAGGGGAGGATCGCCGCCTTACTTGGCCGGGATCTGCTCGAGCACATGGACCAGCAGCTGCCAGAAACGCTCGACCGCGGGGATATGCACCTTCTCGCCCGGCGCGTGGGCGCCGCGAATGGTGGGTCCGAAGGAGACCATGTCCCACTCCGGATAGGCGCTCTTGAACAGGCCGCACTCGAGGCCGGCGTGGATCACCATGACGTTGGGCATCTCGCCAAACAGGGTCTGGTAGCTGTTGCGTACCAGGGCCATCACGGGGGAATCCACGTTCGGCGCCCAGCCCGGATAGGCGCCGGTGAATTCGCAGCTGGCGCCGGCCAGGCTGAACAGGGAACGGGTCATCTGCTCCACGCTCTCGCGGCCGGAATCCTGCAAGGAGCGGATCAGGCACTGCACGTACACCTCACCGTCGAGTGTCTTGATGACGCCGAGGTTGGTGGAGGTCTCGGTCACGCCCGGGATGGCGTCGCTCATGCGCATCACTCCGTTCGGGCAGGCCATCAGGGCATCGAGCAGGCGGCGCTGCAGATCGTCGCTCATCAGCTGGGTCGGTGCATCCTGCTCCTGCAGCAGCACGGTCAGGTTCGCCTCGACGGCGGCCAGTTCGCTCCGATAGATGCCGGCATAGCGGTCGACCAGCGCCTTGAACGCGTTCACGTTCGCCGCGGGCACCAGCAGGCTGGCGCGGGCCTCGCGGGGGATGGCGTTGCGCAGGGTGCCGCCGCTGAGATCGCCAAGACGCACCCCCAGGGGCTCGGCCGCCTTGAGCAGGCGCACCAGCAGCTTGTTGGCGTTGCCGCGGCCGCGGTGGATGTCCACCCCGGAGTGACCGCCACGCAGCCCCTTCACCTGCAGCTCGAAGCCGACCCCGTCGGTCGCGGCCACCTGCTCCAGGGGGAAGCGGATGTTGGCATCCACGCCACCGGCGCAGCCCATGTAGACCTCGCCATCCTCCTCGGAGTCGGTGTTGAGCAGGATCTCCCCCTCCAGCCAGCCCGCTTCCAGGCCGAAGGCGCCGGTCATGCCGGTCTCTTCGTCCGTGGTCAGCAGCACTTCCAGCGGGCCGTGCTTGAGGGTCTTGTCGGCCAGTACCGCCAGGCAGCCGGCCATGCCCATGCCGTTGTCGGCGCCGAGGGTGGTGCCGCGGGCGGTCACCCAGTCACCGTCGATATAGGCGTCGATGGGATCGGTGGCAAAATCATGCTGGGTGTCCGCATTGGCCTGGGGCACCATGTCCATGTGGGCCTGAAGTATCACGCCCTTGCGATCTTCCATCCCCGGCGTGGCCGGTTTCTTGATGATGAGGTTGCCCACGGCATCCTGCTTGACGGCCAGGCCTTCTCCCTCGGCCCATGCGCGGATCCAGGCGCTCAGCCTGGCTTCATGTTTGGAGGGGTGGGGGATGGCGCAGATCTGTTCGAAGAAGTGCCAAATCAGCTTGGGAGATAGAGAACTCAGTTGTGCCACGTCAGACTCCTTACCAGCACGGGAAATGACCGGGCCCACCAGGGCCTGAGGAAAGAGGATAAAGATAATACAGTCAATTCCACAAAACTGTGAGCGGTCAGCACAAATCATGGCCCAGGCCCGGTTGTGCCAGGCGGCTACGCTGGCTCTCCCGCCGGGAGCAGTGATTCATTTTTTGTGATATTGCTCACAAAATGATTGAGTTTGACGGCGAGGCTGGTAGATTAGCCAGCCGTGGTATCCACCACCGTCAGGATGACGATAAGTGCCTCCAGGGAACCGAAGCAAAGCAAGTGCGCCTCCATGGAACCGAGTGTCAGCTTAAGGATTCAAGCCCGCATTAAGGTACGTAACTTGTTAAGCAATCAGGAGTTTATATGTCTGGCAGCAATGCAACCTATTGGTTTACCCCCTCCCTCTACACCCAGGGCTTCAGCTATCCGAATGCCTTCGTCTCTCGTCGCTAAGGCGTGATGCACCGGGGAGCTTGAACAAGCTCCCCGGTGAAAAAAACCTCAAGATCCTGCTTCATATCGTTTACTCTGCCTGGCCCGGCGATAGTCCCGGCCAGATCAGCGGTGGGCCATGGCGGCCTGTACCCTGATTGGCCCGATCTTGGCCGAAAGTGCCACTTCCAATGTGATATCCCGTCTATCCCGCCTCGCCAGCCAGGGAGGCTAATCGCTGGCCATCGTGTCGTGGCGACCCCTTCGGGGAGAAGTGGCTACTTCCTTCCTCTATCCGACCATGGCCTGGTGGCCAGCTTCCTCAGGCCTGCGGCCCCTCTTGTTCATCGGACTCACATCAAACTGTCATCGAGAGCATTTAGGATTTTGCTCTTTCCTTTCAAACAGATACCAAGGATGACCATGACACCTCATTTTTCCCACGCGCTCGTTGCCGCCGCCATACTGATGCTGCTGACGGGGTGCAATTCCGAGAACGACTCCTCTGCCCCCGCCTCTGTCCAGATGGAGTACCAGTACAGCACCAAGGCGGTCTATACCCCACAACAGTCGGCAGAAAGCTACGAAGCCGCCCCGGATGGCTTCACCCCCGTGTTCACCGAAATGGTCGCCCGTCATGGCTCCCGTTCGCTCTCCAGCCCGAAGTACGATGTCTTGACCAAGCTGGTCTGGGAGGCTGCCGCCGAAGAGGGGGCGCTGACGCCACTCGGCCAGAGCCTGGGTCACAAGGTCGATCTGGTGACGGCGGCAAATCAGGCATTGGGATATGGCTTGCTGACCCAGTTGGGCAAGGAAGAGCATGCCAATCTGGCTCTCCGGTTGGCCACTCGGTTACCCGGCCTGTTTGAGAAGGGAGAGCGCCACTGCATCAGGGTTGAGACCTCAGGCAAGGACAGGGCGAACGAGAGCGCTTTCTATTTCATGGAGAGCCTCAAGAGCCGGGTGAGCTATGTCGCGGATGATGCACAGTGCTATCTCAGCCAGCAAGATCCTTCCAAGATGGACAAGCAATTGGTCAACAAGGCCGAGCTCTACTTCCACAAGACGGAACCAGAAGGGGACTACGCTCGGTACTTGCCCGCCTACGAGGCCTATCAGGCCTTCATCGGTGATGAAGACGAGGGGATAGCCCCGGCCCCTGAGCTGGAAACGGCCCTCGACGCGCTGAAGCGGCTGGAAAATACCAAGTTGATGGCCCGCAGCATGCTGGAGCGCATCTACAGCCGCGCCTTTGTGGATCGGCTCGCCAGTGGTGTCGAATTTGTGGCCATCAATCCGGAAGATGGCGGCATGACCTATGTCCGTGATGAGGTGGATGCTGCCCTGATGCTTTACAACCTGTTCATCATTGGCCCGGGCATGGTCCGCGAGGCCGCCGCCCAGGGGGAGGAGGCGTGGGCGCTGGAGCAGTACCTGACCCCGGAAGAGTCCGCCTGGTTCTCTTATCTCTCTGACGCCGAAGACTTTTACGAGAAAGGTCCCAGCTTTGCGCATCAGGACACAGCCTATGCCATCGCCCAGTCCCTGCTCGATGGTATGTTCAACGAGGTGCAGACTCAGGTCGTGGATGCCCTCCGGCATCGTGATGCCACCTTGCGCTTTGCCCATGCCGAAACCATCATTCCCCTCGCCGCCCTGATGCAGCTGGAAGGGAGCCGCCAGGGTGCGACGCAGGGGAGCCTCTTTAGCCAGGACAACAATGAGTGGCGCGGTGGTTGGGTGTCTCCCTACAGTGCCAATATCCAGTGGGATGTGTTCCAGAATGCGCAGAAGCAGGTACTGGTGAAGATGCTCTACAACGAAAAAGAGGTGGCCTTCAAGGCCGGGTGCCAACCCCTGGAGAGTGGGAGCTTCTTCTACGACTTCGAGGAGCTCAAGCGTTGCCATGCCTACCATGGCCAGTGATCTGCCGTGAGCCATGGGAGATCTAGGCGACATACCGCACAGACGCCCCGCCATGACTGGCGGGGCGTCTTGCTGGTTGGGGGCCTGATGCCAAGGTGGAGCGGCTGCCTGCTCGAGTGATTAGCGCCCTGATCCCGCTTATCCCCGCCAGGCGGGTCCGGCAGGAGAGTTCCATCAAGGGCCGTCGTCGCTCGAATGGGGGCCGTGATCGGGCCGTCTCCCCCCTTGTTGCAGGCAAAAAGGCATACGTTTGCCAATCCCCTCGCGAATAAATGGTGCTATCATAGCCGCCCAATAGCCTGCCCATGCCCCATCGCGTGTGATGGTTCCCCATGGCGAGCCCGCTCCCGTCTCTCTCTGTTGCCTGTGTTCCGGCCCGGTCGCCCACCCCGAGCGGGCGGCGTGCAAGCCAAATTTGGCGCAGGAGGCATGATGGGGGCCGCGCCTGGCAGGCAATGCATTTGATATGTTCGTCCGTTTTAAAAATCACTTGTCGAGATCGATAGCATGCCGAAAAAATTCTACGTGTCATGGGATAACCTGCAGCGGGAAGCCCGTCGTCTGGCTCGTCGTCAACTGCCCGTCAGCCAATGGAAAGGGATCATCGCCGTCAGCCGTGGTGGTCTGGTTCCGGCAGCCCTGATGGCCCGTGAACTGGGCATTCGCAACGTCGAGACCCTGTGCATCTCCAGCTATGACCACAACAACCAGCGCGAGCTGGTGGTGGTCAAGGGCGCGACCACGGCAGGGGATGGCGAGGGCTGGCTGGTGGTGGACGATCTGGTGGATACCGGCGGCACCGCCAAGGCCATCCGCGAGCTCTACCCCAAGGCCAAGTTCATCACCATCTTTGCCAAGCCGCTGGGCGAGCCGCTGGTGGACGACTTCGAAGTCGCCATCCCGCAGGATACCTGGATAGAACAGCCCTGGGACATGGCGCTGGAGTTCACCACGCCCATCTGCGAAGAGCAGTGATGTGCCGGGCTGCCAGGGTGCAGCCAGATGAAAACGGGGCTCCTTCGGGAGCCCCGTTTCGTTGTGGCCTCCCCCTGGGCTCAGTCCGGGGTGGTCTGCCGTGGCCAAACCTGGGTAAGATGGGCCATTGATGGATGGCCATGAGAAGAATGCGGTGAAGCCAAACGACGACATTAATCTGACCGAGCAGCTGTTTACCCGGGTCAAACAGGTGCTGGAAACCTCGCAGATATCCAACAGCAGCCCAGTGGATCCCCAGGGCGAGAACGAAGACTTTATCGACGGCGCCGCGGTGCGCAGCTGGTATCGTCTGCTGCGTCGCCCCTCCTGGGCCTGGCAGGGGGCGGATCCGGTCGAGGTGGAGCAGATCCTGGCCCGGATCGCCATGGGCAAGGGGGAGCGCAGCCACCCCGAGCTGCTTGATACCATCAAGGGCTATGTGCCGGGCAACTGGGTCTATGAGTGGAGCCAGCAGGCCGGCGGCTACTTCAAGCAGGGGCGCGCCCTGGCCGAGGCGGGTCAGCATACCGAGGCGATCGATACCCTGCTCAAGGCGGTGCGTTACTACTCCATCGCCAGCTATCCCCACCTCAAGCACGATGAGCTGGCGGATCAGGCCCAACTGCTTGGCAACCTGGCCTACCGGGAGGCGGGTCGCCTGTTCGAGGTGCCGCTCAAGGAGATCCAGGTGCCGTTTCGCGGCAAGCACATCCAGGGTTATCTCCATCTGCCGACCACGGACAAGCCCGTGCCCCTGGTGATGGTGAGCGGCGGCATCGACTCCCTCCAGCTCGATTACCTCAACTTCTACCGCAACCATCTGGCGCCCAATGGCATCGGCATGCTCTCCCTGGACATGCCCGGCATCGGCTATGCGGAGCACTGGCCCCTGGTGCAGGACACCAGCCGCCTGCACCAGGCGGTGTTGCAGTATCTGGCCGAGGTGGCCTGGGTCGATCACCAGCGCATCGCCATGGTGGGGTTTCGCCTCGCCGGCAATGTGGCGGCCCGTCTCGCCTTCATCGAGCCGTTCAAGTTGCGCACCGTGGTCTGCATCGGGGCCGGGGTCAACCAGTGCTTCACCGACCCGTCGCTTTTTGCCAAGTGTCCGCGCATGATGCGTGATAGTCTGGCAAACAGGCTCGGCGCCGATGCGGCCGACTGGGAGCTGATCCGCACCAAGAGTCAGGTCTTTTCCCTGAAAAAACAGGGGTTGATGAGCACGCGCACCCCTGTGCCCATCCTCAGCATCGGTCACAAGCGAGACTTTATTTGTCCCGAGCCCGACATCCGGGCCCTGGCGGCGGCCAGCCACAATGGCAAGGCGGTGGTGTTCGACAAGCAGCCACTGCGAGAGGTGTACAACCAGGCACTTAACGAAACGGTAACCTGGCTGAAGCAACATCTATGTTCTTGAATACGTTCTTTTTACGCCATTCATGTCTCGGTTGATGGATGGCACTGCCTGTTCAACACGGAGGTTAACATGTCAGAAAGAGTCACCTACAAGCGTCTGCTGCGGCAATTTGCCGCCATCGGCCCCTATCTGCGCGAAGATCTGTGCGAGGAGGGGCGCTATTACTTCGACTGCCTGTCGGTCTGCGTCAGCGCCAAGGCGGCGCCGGACAAGCGAGAGTTCTGGGGCTGGTGGCTGGTGCTGGAGCAGGACGACCACCATTTCCGCTACCACTATCAGCTCGGTTTCTACAACGGCGAAGGCAGCTGGATAGACAAGCCCCTGCCCAAGAAGCACCAGGCCGAGGTGGAGCGCTCCCTGCAACACTTCTACCGCCTGATCAATACCAAGCTGACCCAGCTTGAGTGCCAGCTGGCGCCCGCCGAGCAGGTCACCTGCGAGTTATCGGTCACCGCCGCCTGACCCGACTGCCCTGCCGGGGTTAATTGCCTTGCAGGGCAGCAGGGCCGTGGGTATAAAGGGAATCCTTACCTTTTTGCCTTGTCAATTCCATGGAAAACAAAACCATCGTCGTCAAGCTGGGCACCAGCGTACTCACCGGGGGCTCAGCCCAGCTCAATCGTGCCCACATGGTGGAACTGGTGCGCCAGTGCGCCGCGCTCCATCGCCAGGGCCACAGGGTGGTGCTGGTCAGCTCGGGCGCCATCGCTGCCGGTCGTGCCCACCTGGGCCATCCGCCCCTGGCCTCGACCCTGACCAACAAGCAGATGCTGGCGGCCGTGGGCCAGACCCAGCTGATCCGCATCTGGCAGGATCTGTTCAACCTCTATGATCTGCACGTCGGCCAGATGCTGCTGACCCGGGCCGATCTGGAGGACAGGGAGCGCTACCTCAATGCCCGTGATACCCTGCGCACCCTGCTCGACCACCGCATCATCCCCGTCATCAACGAGAATGACGCCGTCGCCACCGCCGAGATCAAGGTGGGGGACAATGACAACCTTTCCGCCCGCGCCGCCATCCTGGCCGATGCGGATCTGCTGATCCTGCTCACCGACCAGACCGGGCTCTTCACCGCGGATCCGCGCACCAATCCCGACGCCCAGCTGATCGAGGAGGTGCAGACCATAGACGACACCCTGCGCAAGCTGGCCGGCGGCAGCGTCAGCGGCCTGGGCACCGGCGGCATGGCCACCAAGCTGCAGGCGGCCGATGTGGCACGCCGGGCCGGGGTCGAGGTGGTGATCGCCACCGGCCAGGTGCCGGAAGTGGTGGGTCGCCTGGCCAATGGCGAGCGGATCGGAACTCGCTTCCCGGCCCTGGCTTCGCCCCTGGAGGGACGCAAGAGCTGGATCCTGGCCGGTCCCCCCCCTCTGGGAGAGGTCCAGGTCGACCTGGGCGCCGTGGCCGCCATGCGCGACAAGGGCTCCAGCCTGCTGCCCAAGGGCATCACGGGAGTGAGCGGCATCTTCGTGCGTGGCGACGTGGTGCGGATCCTGGATCCCAGGGGGAGCGAGCTGGCCCGCGGCATCTGCCGCTACAACCACGATGAGCTGACGCGCCTGCGCGGGGTTCACTCGGATCAGATAGAGACACTGCTGGGCTACGGCTATGGCGCCGTGGCCATCCATCGCGACGACATGGTGCTGCTGTAATCGAGTCGGCGGGCCGAGCCCGCCCCTATGAAAGGATGAGAAATGAGTCTGGAGACATTGGGACAAGCGGCCCGCGGGGCCGCCTATCAGCTGGCCGCCACCGACACGGCCCAGAAGAATCGGGCGCTGCTGGCCATCGCCAGCGAGCTGGAAGCCCGGCAGGGCGCCATCCTGGCTGCCAACGCCAAGGACATAGCGGCGGGGCGTGAGGCCGGTCTGTCCGACGCCATGCTGGATCGCCTGCTGCTCAATCCCGCCCGGCTCGCCGGGATAGTGGCGGACGTGCGCAAGGTGGTCAGCCTGGACGATCCGGTCGGTGCCGAACTCGACAGCCGGGTGCTGGAGAACGGCCTGCGCCTCTCCCGGCGCCGGGTTCCCATCGGGGTGATAGGGGTCATCTATGAGGCGCGTCCCAATGTCACCATCGACATCGCCACCCTCTGCCTCAAGACGGGCAACGCCAGCATCTTGCGCGGCGGGCGCGAGACCTTCCACTCCAACCTGGAGCTGGTCAAGGTGATCCAGGCTGCCCTGGCCAGCGCCGGCCTGCCCATCGCGGCGGTGCAGTACATCGACAACCCGGACCGGGCCCTGGTGGGCGAGCTGCTGCGCCTGGATCGCTACGTGGACATGATCATCCCCCGCGGCGGCGCCGGGCTGCACAAGATGTGCAAGGAGAACAGCTCCATCCCCGTCATCATCGGCGGCTTTGGCATCAGCCATGTGTTCGTGGATGCGAGCGCGGATCTCGCCCGCTCCCTCACCGTCATCGACAACGCCAAGGTGCAGCGCCCCTCCGCCTGCAACGCCCTCGATACCCTGCTGGTCCACGAGGGGATCGCCGCCGACTTGCTGCCGCAGCTGGTCGCGCGCATGAACGAGCAAGGGGTGACCCTGGTGGCCCATGGCAATGCCCTGGCCCATCTGACGGGGGCCAAGGGGCTGCGTGAGGCCGGGGCCGAGGATTTCGACACCGAATGGCTCGGCCTGACTCTGGGAGTCAAGCTAGTGGCGGATGTCCACGAGGCGCTAGCCCACATGCGCGAGCACAATGCCAGCCACTCGGACGCCATCCTCACCAATGATCTCTACAACGCCGAGTGCTTCGTCAACGGCGCCGGCTCGGCGGCCGTCTATGTCAACGCCTCGACCCGCTTCACCGATGGCGGCCAGTTTGGCCTGGGGGCCGAGGTGGCCGTCTCCACCCAGATGCTCCATGCCCGGGGCCCCATGGGGCTGACCGAGCTGACCAGCTACAAGTGGGTGGGACAGGCGGACTATCTCTCCCGTCCCTGAGCCCTTGCGCCCAGCAAAATGCCGACCCCGGGGTCGGCATTTTTTCGTTTCAGGCCAGGGCGTCAGCGCACGATCAGCACGGGACAGGGGGCGTGGCGCACCACGGATTCGGCGACGCTGCCCACCAGCAGGTGGCTGAGGCCGGAGCGGCCATGGCTGCCCATCACCACCAGATCTACCTTGTCCTCCTTGGCCTGGGCGACGATCTCGTCGGCGGCGCGGCCGAAGCGCACCGTGAAGCCGGCAGGGATCGGCAGGGTGTCGATCAGCTGTTGCAGCTGCTCCCTGGCCTGGCGCTCCATCTCATGGGTGATCTCCAGGGCGGTCATGTGCAGGATCTTGTAGCTGTCAAACCCGTGCAGCTGGTCGACCACATGGACCAGCTTGAGGCTGGCGTCGTGGCTCTTGGCCATGAAGGCGGCATAGTCCAGCACCGGCTGGGACATCTGGGAGAAATCGACGGGGCAGAGCAGGGTACGGATAGACATAAATGGCTCCTTTCGCGGTCAGGCTGGAGGGGTAACGCGAGGTAATGGGTTACCAATGAATCTTATCTACCCTTATACCAGCTTGCCGGGCAATAACCTGTGATGGACTCGAAAATTTGATGAAAAGGCTGCCCTGGTGGACCAGGATCAGAAAATTACATGGAAAATCGGCGCATAATCAGAGCCATAGAAAGAGAACAGAGGTAATGGAATGGGAATGATGAAGTTGACTCTGCTGCTCTGCTGCGGCCTGTTCTCCCTGACGGCGCGGGGAGAGACGCTGCCGGTCTATTGCGATGACTGGCCGGGTTTTTGCCAGCAGGACGGGCGCGGCCTTTATCTGGATCTGGCGCGCCACATCTACCAGCCCCTCGGCTATCGGATCAAGCCCCAGATCATGCCCTACAAACGGGCGCTGGCCATGGTGAGCAAGGGGGGGCAGGGGATGACCATGGGGGTCTACCTCAACGAGGTGGAAGGCGTGCGCTGGCCCCACTACCCGGACGGCGCCGATGATGTCACCGTCTTCATGCTCGACAAGTGGCAGGCAGGTTGGCAGGGGGAGCAGAGCCTGGCCCAGCAGCGAGTGCTCTGGCAGCGCGGCTGGGCCTTCGACAAGTATATCGGGGTCTCCATGCACTGGTATGAGGTCAACAGCCATCAGGATGCCATGGCGCTGCTGCAGAAGGAGCGTTACCGCTACTATCTGAGCGCCGGCGTGCTCCATGCCGATGAGTCACTGCCGCCCAACATGAGCCGGGTATTCCTGCGCTGGCTGCCCACCTATCCCATCTTCGCCAGGGACGAGCCCGGTCTCAGGTTGCAGCAGCAGTGGGATCTGGGCATGGCCCGCCTCATCAACAGCGGCGAGCTGACCCGCCTCTACCGGGAGAACAAGCTGCTCGACCACTACCATGACTTCCTGCGCAGCCTCAAGCAGAAGCGGGAGAGCGAGTCTGCCCGATAACTGGCGATCCTGCGCTCACGCAGAAGGCGGGGGCTGGCCGCGCCTGTTCAGCTCAGCTGTCGCCAGCGGATCATGATGCTGCGGCCTCTGCTCTATGGGCCTTGGCGAGGCGATCATCCTGTTGATGAATGACATTGACGCAGACGGCGCCTGTTCAGCTCTGCTGTCGCCAGCGGATCATGACGCTGCTGCCTCTGCTCTATGGGCCTTGGCGAGGCGATCATATTGATGAATGACATTGACGCTGGCGGCGTCTGTTCAGCTCTGCTTTTGCCAGCGGATCATGACACTGCTGCCTCTGCGCTATGGGCCTTGGCGAGGCGATCATCCTGTTGATGAATGACATTGACGCAGGCGGCGTCTGTTCAGCTCTGCTGTCGCCTGCGGATCATGACGCTGCTGCCTCTGCGCTATGGGCCTTGGCGAGGCGATCATCCTGTTGATGAATGACGTTGACGCTGGCCGCGCCTGTTCAGCTCTGCTGTCGCCTGTGGATCATGACGCTGCTGCCCCTGCTCTATGGGCCTTGGCGAGGCGATCATCCTGTTGATGAATGACATTGACGCTGGCCGCGCCTGTTCAGCTCTGCTGTCGCCTGCGGATCATGACGCTGCTGCCCCTGCGCTATGAGCCTTGGCGAGGCGATCATCCTGTTGATGAATGACGTTGACGCTGGCCACGCCTGTTCAGCTTTGCGTTCACCTGCGGATCATGACGCTGCGGCCCCTGCTCTATGAGCCTTGGCGAGGCGATCATAGAGGATGACGTTGACGCTGGCGGCGAGATTCATGCAGCCAGTGGTCGGCACATAGACCACCCGCTTGACCCCGGCGAACAGCGCCGGATCCAGGGTGCCATCCTCGGGGCCGAAGATGTAAAAGGCCCGGGCCGGGTGGACGAAGTCAGGCAGCGGGGTCGCTCCCTCGATGAGGTCCACCAGCACGGGCTCTCCCCCCTGCGGCACCAGGGCGAGCAGATCGTCCACCCCGAGCAGGGGGATCTTCTCCGCCATCTGCTTGGTGTCGGTGGCGAAGCGGCGCGCCAGCTCGAAGCGGCTGCCGGTGTAGCACACCTCGTCGGCGCCATAGCAGCCCGCCGCCCTCAGCACGGCCCCCACATTGGTCGGTGACTTGGGGTTGACCAGGCCGATGCCGACATAGTCGCCCTGGGGCTCATCGGCCGACGGGGCCCTGCGTTTGCTGATCTCTTGGTTCATCTCGCTCTCCTGGTTGGGGCGCCATTATAAGGGGGTCGGCCCCCTAGTGCTCGCCCTAGTGATCACCATAGTGTTCGCGAGAGTGCTCGCCTCCCTTGCCCTGGCTGGGGGCAGCTGCACCGAATTGGTGAGCGGGGGCGGCGCCCCTGCCCCCTCTGGAGTGGCCCGGAGGCCGCCCCGGCGCCCTCGACGTGCTGGCAAGATACTTGCATTGCCCTTAATCAGATCACCATTATCGATGACAGGACACAGGCGTCCGTCCCCTTTGCCGGGGCGGACGCCTTTTTCATTGCCGGCAGGCAGGAGGAAGGATGAAGACCACATGTGCATACTGCGGCGTCGGCTGTGGCATCAGCATCACGCGCCAGGCGGGGGAGTGGCAGCTGGCCGGGGACGACAGCCATCCCGCCAATGGCGGCGCACTCTGCGTCAAGGGGGCCAGCCTGCTGGAGAGCCTGGCCTTCCCCGAGCGCCTGCTCTATCCCCGCCATCAGGGGCGGCGCATCGACTGGGATCAGGCCCTCGAGCTGATGGCGGAGCGGTTTGGCAAGGTGCTGGCGGAGTCCGGACCCGAGGCCATCGGTATCTACCTCTCGGGCCAGCTCACCACGGAGGACTATTACGTCGCCAACAAGCTGATGAAGGGCTATCTGGGCAGCGCCAACGTGGATACCAACTCCCGGCTCTGCATGTCGTCGGCCGTGGTGGCCCAGCAGCGCGCCTTCGGCGAGGATCTGGTGCCGGCCTGCTATGAGGATCTGGGGCTGGCGGATCTCATCATCATCACGGGGGCCAACACGGCCTGGACCCACCCCGTGCTGTTTCGCCGCATCCAGCAGGCCCGCAGCCGCCGGCCCGATCTCAAGCTGGTGGTGATGGATCCCCGCCGCACCATGACGGCGGAGCAGGCCGATCTGCACCTGCCCCTGCGTCCGGGCAGCGACGTGGCGCTGTGGAACGGCCTGTGCCGCTACCTGGTCGATCAGGGGCTCTGGGACAAGGAGTATGTGGCTGCCCACGTCAGCGGCATGGCGCAGCTGACCGAGACCCTGGCCGATCCCGCCTGGACGCCGGAGGCGGTGGCCCTGTGCTGCGACCTGCCCCTGACCGATCTGCTCGGCTTCTATCGCCTGTTCGCCCGCCATCCCCGCACCCTCAGCCTCTACTGCCAGGGCATCAACCAGTCCAACCAGGGGAGCGACAAGGCCAATGCCATCATCAATGCCCACCTGCTGACCGGACGGATCGGCAAACCCGGGGCTTCTCCCTTCTCCCTCACCGGCCAGCCCAATGCCATGGGCGGGCGCGAGGTGGGGGGGCTGGCGACCCAGCTGGCCGCCCACATGGGCTTTGGCGAGGCCGAGCGCGATCGCCTGCGGCGTTTCTGGGGCAGCCCGCGCATGGTGACGGGCCCGGGCCTGAAGGCGGTCGAGCTGTTCGAGGCGGTGCATAGCGGGCAGATCCGCGCCCTCTGGGTGCTGGGGAGCAACCCGGCCGCCTCCCTGCCCGACGGGGACAGGGTGCGTGAGGCCCTGGCGCGCTGCGAGTTTCTGGTGGTCTCGGATCTGACCGCCCTGACCGACACGGCCCGCCATGCCAGCCTGCTGCTGCCCGCCCTCGGCTGGGGCGAGAAGAGCGGCACCGTCACCAACTCGGAGCGCTGCATCAGCCGTCAGCGCGCCTTCCTGGCGCCCCCCGGCGAGGCGCGGCCAGACTGGTGGGCCCTGGCCAGCCTGGGTCGGCGGCTCGGCTTCGAGGAGGCGTTCGCCTTCCCGGACGAACACGCCATCTTCAGCGAGCACGCCGCCCTCTCTGGCTTCGAGAACCGGGGGACGCGCCGGTTTGACATCTCGGGACTGGCCCGCCTCAGCCCCGCCGAGTTCGAGGATCTGGCCCCCATCCGCTGGCCGGTCAACGAGGCGCACCCCTATGGCTGCGATCGCCTGTTTGGTGATGGTCGCTTCGCCACGGCCGACGGCAAGGCTCGCCTGCTGCCTTTGAGCCAGCGGGACCCCGAGCTGGCCCCCCTGGCGAGCGGGGAGGGGACGCCCCTGCTGCTCAATTCGGGGCGGCTGCGAGATCAGTGGCACACCATGACCCGCAGCGGCCATGTGCCCCGCCTGCTGGAGGCCGAACCCTGGCCCAGGGTGCTGGTGGGCCCGGCCAGCCTGCTGAGCCAGGGGCTGGCGGTGGGGGATCTGGTCCGCCTGGAGAACGGTCGCGGCCAGGTGCGGGCCCTGGTGGGGCTGGACGAGGGGCTGCGGGAGGGGGAGGCCTTCCTGCCCATGCACTGGACCGACAGCCAGTGCAGCCAGGGGGCGGTCAACCGCCTGCTGGCGCCGGTCACGGATCCCCTCTCGGGCCAGCCCATGTTCAAGCAGGCCAGGGTGCAGATGGCCGGCCAACCGACCCGCTGGCAGGGGATCTGGCTCGGGGAGGGGGCGCCGGCCGAGCGGGGAGACTGGTGGGCGCGTCGCCCCCTGGCCCAGGGGGAGTGCTGGCTGCTGGCCTCCTGGTCCGAAGAGATGAGCGCCTGCTGGCAGCGGCTGGCCCGCTCGGGTCACTGGCTGCGCCTGCCCCTCAAGGGGGGCTGGCTCGCCATCTCCCTGGCCCAGGGCCGGATCCAGAGCCTGCTGCTGGTGACCGAACGCTGGCCGGCCCTGAGGGTGGAGCTGCTGGCGAGCCTGCTCAGCCTGCCCCTGCAGGCGGGGGGGCTCAGCCAGACCCTGAGCGACGCCTTCGCCGGGGATTCCCGCCTGGTCTGCTCCTGCTTTCGGGTGACGGAGGCGCGCATCGTCAGCGCCATCCGCGAGCAGGGGGTGAACGAGCTGGCCGGGCTGCAGGGGCTGCTCAAGTGCGGCAGCAACTGCGGCACCTGTCTGCCAGAGATTGACAAACTATTGATACAGCATCGCTTTCTGGAGTCCGCATGATGAAACATGAACCGATCATCCAGGGAAGGCCCTGGCGCCCGGAGGGGAATGGACAAGGAAGCCAGGGCAGCGCATCTTTCGGTGCAGCCAGGCAGGAGGGAGAGGCCATGCAACAGTCCCATATCAGCCTGGTGGGGGCGGGCCCAGGCCCTCTCGAACTGCTCACCCTGCGGGCGCTGCGCCGCATCGAGGCGGCCGAGGCCGTGGTGTACGACCGCCTGGTGGGGGCCGAGATCCTCGCCCGCATCCCGGTCGGCGCGGCCCGGTTCGACGTCGGCAAGCGCTGCGGCGAACCCAGCCCGAGCCAGCAGGAGATCAACGCCCTGCTGCTTGCCCTGGCCCGCACCGGCAAGCGGGTGGTGCGGCTCAAGGGGGGGGATCCCCTCATCTTCGGCCGGGGGGGCGAGGAGGCCCTGCACCTGGCCCGCCATGGCTTCGAGGCGGAGCTGGTGCCCGGCATCACGGCCGCCCTGGGCTGCGCCGCCAGCAGCGCCATTCCCCTGACCCAGCGCGGGCTGGCCCGCTCCGTGACCCTGTTGACCGGTCACCTGCAGGGGGGAGAGCAGTTCGGGGGCTGGGGCGCCCTGGTGGCGGCCGGCCACACCCTGGTCTGCTACATGGGGCTGGAGCAGGCGGCCAGGATAGAGGCCGGCTTGAGGGGGGCGGGGGGCGCCGGGGGCCGGGCCGGGGGCCCGCGAGGGGGGGGGGGGGGGGCGGGGGCCGCCGGGGCCCGGCCGGGGGCCCTGATAGTGGCGGGGTGCAGCGAGCGGGAGCGGGTGGTGCGCTGCCGGCTCGACGGCCTGAGCCGGGCGGCGCAGGCCCTGGCGGGGGAGACCCCTGTGCTGATCATCCTGGGCCAGGTGGTGGCGCTGCGCGATGAACTCAAGGGACTGCTCGGCGCCCTGGAGAGCCGGGTCGCCTGATAGCTTTCCGGGCTCGGCGATGGCATGGAGGGGGCAGCCTGGGCTGCCCCCTTTTACGTCGTTCTGGGGCGGGAGCAACAGAGGGCGTCCGGGTCTACCCCTTCTACCTAGAGATGGATAAATAGGGGGTAGATTCAAACACTTGGCCTCCAAGTTGCGTCGGTTCCATCCTGTTCGACGGAATGAACTGACGAGAGGAAAGGGCATGTCACATCCAGTCGGTGGCCAGGAGCGCCGCCACTCCATCTTGCTGATCCATGCCGATGACAGGGTGCAGGCCAACCGGCTGGGGGCCCTGGTCAGCCATTATGGTCACAGTCCCCGCATCCTGGACGAGGCGGGTCTGCTGGCGGGCAAGTTGCAGGGGGATGGCCTCCTGATCAGCTGCCGCCGCTTCAGCGCCGAGATCCGGCTGGCCATGGCCCAGGGGCTGCATCTGCCGCGGGTGCTGTTTTGCGATCGGCTGACGGCGCAGCAGCAGGCGGATCTGCTGAACCAGGGCGCCCTCATGGTGCCCCACGGCTGCGGCGAGCGGGAACCGGTCGAGCAGTGGCTGCGACTGGCCCGGGCCCAGCTGGCCATGGTGCAGCAGCAACAGCAGGCCCAGGATGCCCTGCGGCTCAAGCTGGAGGAGAGGCGGCTGATCGAGCAGGCCAAGGGGCGCCTGATGCGCCACCAGGGGCTGGATGAGGAGGCCGCCTATCAGGCGATGCGCAGCGCGGCCATGGCCCAGAATCACAGCCTGGCCGAGCTGGCCCGCCGCCTGTTGCAGGCCCTGCCCGGCTAAGGGCCCAATCAGGAGGAAGGGCCCCTATCAGCAGGAGTTGGGTGGCCATTTTGGTGCAGTTGCGCCGCGCTGGCGCAGTCTGTGGGGGGTATGGGCCCTGACGGGGCCGCCGACAGGGGGTTTGCCAACCTGGCACGCATCCTGAATAACCTGAAGAGAAGAGCAATAACAGGCAGGCGCCGCCAGTGCGGCAAGCCGCCGGGCCCCCAGGGGCCGACCACCATCAACATTGGGCAATGTGGCCCCATCGACCAGACGGTCGATGGGGCTTTTTTTTTGGCTACACGGCGAAGGCGGGGCGCAACGGCGCGCTCCCTCCCGATCCGGACAAGGATGTAACGAGGTGAACATGACGCCGAAGATGATATGGAAAGGGGCGCTGCTGGCCATGCTGGCCATGCCGGCCCTGGCGGCCACGGAGCAGGGCGCGACCGGCCTTGGCCCCATAGGGGCGCCGGAGAAAGAAGAGCTCAGGCTGGGCTTCATCAAGCTGACCGACATGGCTCCCCTGGCGGTGGCCTATGAGCAGGGCTACTTCGAGGACGAGGGGCTCTACGTCACCCTGGAGGCCCAGGCCAACTGGAAGGTGCTGCTGGACAGAGTCATCGACGGAGAGCTGGACGGTGCCCAGATGCTGGCGGGCCAGCCCCTGGGGGCCCATGTGGGCATCGGCACCCGGGCCGAGCTGGTGACCGCCTTCTCCATGGATCTCAATGGCAACGGCATCACGGTCGCCAACGCCGTGTGGCAGGCCATGTTGCCGCACCTGCCCAAGCAGGCCGACGGCCAGGTGGCGCGTCCCGTCTCCGCCAGCAGCCTCAAGCCGGTGCTGGATCACTATCGCCAGGGGGGCAAGCCCTTCAACTTCGCCATGGTCTTCCCGGTCTCGACCCACAACTACGAGCTGCGCTACTGGCTGGCCGCCGGTGGCATACACCCTGGCTACTACGCCCCCCTCAAGGGGGATGACTCGGGCCAGCGCCAGGGGGAGGTGATGCTGTCGGTCACGCCGCCGCCCCAGATGCCCGCCACCCTGGAGGCGGGCACCATCATGGGCTACAGCGTGGGGGAGCCCTGGAACCAGCAGGCGATCGCCAAGGGGATAGGGGTGCCCGTCATCACGGACTACGAGATCTGGCGCAACAACCCGGAGAAGGTGTTCGGGGTCAGCAAGGGGTGGGCCGAGCGCCATCCCAACACCCATGCCCGCCTGGTCAAGGCCCTGATCCGTGCCGCCCACTGGCTCGACGCCAACGACAACGGCAACCGGCTGGCGGCCGCCAAGCTGCTGGCCCGCCCCGACTACGTGGGGGCCGACGAGCAGGTGATCGCCGCCTCCATGACCGGCACCTTCGAGTACAACAAGGGGGATGTGCGCAGCGTGCCCGACTTCAACGTCTTCTTCCGCCATCACGCCACCTACCCCTACTACTCGGACGCCATCTGGTTCCTGACCCAGATGCGGCGCTGGGGCCAGATCCCCGAGGCCAAGCCGGACGCCTGGTTCGAACAGGTGGCCAAGGCGGTCTATCGCCCCGAGGTCTACCGCCAGGCGGCCTTGGCCCTCATCGAGGAGGGCAGGCTCAAGGCAGGGGATTTCCCCGATTTTGCCAGCGAGAGCGGCTTTCGCGGCCCCCAGCAGGGCTTTATCGATGGCGTCGCCTATGACGGACGCCACCCCAACGACTATCTGAACCGTCTTGCCATCGGCCTCAAGGGCGATGAGCAGGTGCAATGAACCCGGGATAGGGAGAGGCAATGATGAAAACAACCGCGAGTGGGCGCCTGTTGGCGCCCTGCATGGGGATACTGCTGTTCCTGCTCTTCTGGCAACTGGGGGCGAGCCAGGTCAATACCAGCCTGGGCACCCTGCCGGGGCCGGGGGCCACCGCCAGCCAGCTGTGGCAACTGACCGAGGAGCACCTGGCCGAGCGGGAGCGCGAAGCCGCCTTCCTGGCGCGCCAGGAAGCGCGCAACGCCGAGCGGCTCGCCGCAGACCCGGAGGCCCGCGTCAAGGTGCGGGCCTACCCGGGGCGCGCCACCTTCTTCGATCAGATAGGCACCAGCCTGCTGACGGTGGCCGCCGGTTTTGGCCTGGCGACCCTGCTGGCCATCCCGATCGGGGTCCTGCTCGGTATGAACCAGGCCCTCTATCGCCTCGCCAACCCGGTGATCCAGCTGCTCAAGCCGGTCTCCCCCCTGGCCTGGCTGCCCCTGATCACCATGGTGGTGAGCGCCGTCTACGTGAGCCCGGACCCCTGGCTGGCGAAATCCTTCGTCAACTCGGCCCTGACCGTGACCCTCTGCTCCCTCTGGCCGACCCTGCTCAATACGGCGGTCGGGGTGAGCTCGGTGGACCCGGACTTGCGCAACGTGAGCCGGGTTCTGCGGCTGCCCTTCCTGACCCACATAGTGCGCATCGTGCTGCCAAGCGCCCTGCCCATGATCTTCACCGGCATGCGCCTCTCCCTGGGGGTGGCCTGGATGGTGCTGATCGCCGCCGAGATGCTGGCCCAGAACCCGGGGCTCGGCAAGTTCGTCTGGGACGAGTTCCAGAGCGGTAGCTCCGCCTCCCTGGCCCGGATCATGGTGGCCGTGGTGACCATAGGCCTCATCGGTTTTGCCCTGGATCGCCTCATGCTGGCACTGCAACAGTGGCTGTCCTGGGACAAGCGGCAGCAGCTACGTTAATCGCCCGGATGGGCAAGGAGTCGTGATGAAAACCTATCTGGATTTGAGTGACGTCGGCATGGCGTTCGACACGGAACAGGGGCGCTTCGAGGCGCTGGTGGGGGTGAACCTGAAGATAGACAAGGGGGAGTTCGTCTCCCTCATCGGCCACTCCGGCTGTGGCAAGAGCACTGTACTCAACCTGGTGGCCGGGCTGCTGGAGCCGAGCCAGGGGGGCATCATCCTCGATGGCCGCGAGGTGGACGGCCCGGGCCCGGAGCGGGCCATGGTGTTCCAGAACCATGCCCTGCTGCCCTGGCTCAGCGTCCACCAGAACGTCGAGCTGGCGGTCAAGCGCCGGGTGACGGGGCGCGAGGAGGTGGCCGAGCAGGTGGACTACTTCCTCTCCCTGGTGCAGATGGACCACGCCAGCCACAAGCTGCCCCACGAACTGTCGGGGGGCATGAAGCAGCGGGTCGGCATCGCCCGGGCGCTGTCGCTCTCCCCCAAGGTGCTGCTGATGGATGAGCCGTTTGGCGCCCTGGATGCCCTGACCCGGGCCCACCTGCAGGATGCCCTGATGGCCATCCAGGCCGAGCTTGGCAACACCGTCATCATGATCACCCACGACGTGGACGAGGCGGTGCTGCTCTCGGATCGCATCGTCATGATGACCAATGGCCCGGCGGCCACCATAGGGGAAGTCCTCGATGTCCGCCTGGCCAGGCCCAGGGACAGGGTGGCCCTGGCGGACGACCCCGCCTACCACAGGCTGCGCCAGCAGGTGCTGCATTTCCTCTACGAGAAGCAGCGCAAGGTGACCCCCCTCAAGGCGGCCGGTCAGGTGCGCAGCAAGCTGCGGGCCTGAGTCCCACCGAATTCAAGGAAGAGAGATATGGCGAACAAAGAGACACTACGGGTGGTCGGCAACGGTCAGGCCCATTTAGTTGAGAAGCAGCAACTGCTGGTGGTCGGCAACGGCATGGTGGGTCACCACTTTATCGAGCAGCTGGTGGCGGCGGGCGGTCTGGCGCACTTTGAGGTGACCGTGCTGGGGGCCGAGCCCGATCCGGCCTATGACAGGGTCCATCTGTCCGAGGTGTTTGGCGGCAAGGCGCCCCAGGCCCTGCGCCTGGCGGATCCCGCCTGGTATGAAGAGCACGGCATTGCGCTGCGGCTGGGGGCCGAGGTGGAGGCGCTGGACAGAGAGCGCCGCACCCTGACCCTGACCAGCGGTGAGCGCCTCGGCTACGACCGCCTGGTGCTGGCCACGGGATCCGTGCCCTTCGTGCCCCCCATCCCGGGCAACGAGCGGGCGGGCTGCTACGTCTACCGCACCCTGGGGGATCTGGATGCCATCCGCGACGCCTGCGCCCAGGCCCGCAGCGGCGTGGTGATAGGGGGCGGCCTGCTGGGACTGGAGGCGGCCAACGCCCTGCGCCTGCTCGGTCTCGAGACCCGGGTGGTGGAGTTTGCCCCGCGCCTGATGCCGGTGCAGCTCGACGAGAGCGGCGGCGCCCTGCTGCGGGAGAAGATTGGCGCCCTCGGCGTCGAGGCGCTGGTGGAGAAGGCCACGGAGTGCATCGAGGATGGCGAGCAGGCCCGCCATCGCCTGCGCTTCAAGGATGGCAGCCACCTGGAGACGGACGTGATCCTCTTCTCGGCGGGGATCCGCCCCGCCGATGCCCTGGCCCGCCAATCCGGGCTGAGCGTCGGCGAGCGCGGCGGCATCTGCATCGATGACGACTGCCAGAGCTCGGATCCCGCCATCCTGGCCATCGGCGAGTGCGCCCTCTGGCAGGGGCGCATCTTCGGCCTGGTGGCCCCCGGCTACCAGATGGCCCGGGCCGCGGTGGCGACCCTGTGCGGCGGCGAGACCCGCTTCGCCGGGGCCGACATGTCCACCAAGCTCAAGCTGATGGGGGTGGACGTGGGGGCCATAGGCGATGGCCATGGCAGCACCGAGGGAGCCCAGGAGCTGCTGCTGCTCGACCGGGTCAACGGCATCTACAAGAAGCTGGTGACCGACGGCGAGGGCAAGCGGCTGCTCGGCGCCATCCTGGTGGGGGATGGCAGCGATTACGATCGGCTGCTCCAGTACTACCAGAACGCCCTGCCCCTGCCCGAGCCCGCCCTCTCGCTGCTGGTGGCGGAGGGGACCCAGAGCGCGGCCCCCATGGTGCTGCCGGACAGCGCCCTCATCTGCTCCTGCCACAACGTCACCAAGGGGGCCGTGGTGGCGGCGGTGCGGGCAGGCAACCAGGATGTGGCCGCCATCAAGTCCTGCACCAAGGCGGGGACCGGCTGCGGCGGCTGCAGCAACCTGCTCAAGCAGGTGGTGGACGAGGCCCTGGCCGAGATGGGGGTGGAGGCGGATCACAGCCTGTGCGAGCACTTCGCCTACAGCCGCCAGCAGCTCTATCACCTGGCCCGGGTCGAGGAGATCCGCACCTTCGACGAGCTCAGGGACAGGCATGGTCAGGGGTTGGGGTGCGACATCTGCAAGCCGACGGTCGCCTCCATCCTGGCGTCGCTCTGGAACGAGCATGTGCTGGAGAAGCCGCACCGGGGCTTGCAGGACACCAATGATGCCTTCCTCGCCAACCTGCAAAAGGACGGCACCTACTCGGTGGTGCCGCGCATCCCCGGTGGGGAGATCACCCCGGACGGCCTCATCACCATAGGGGAGGTGGCGCGCAAGTACGGCCTCTACACCAAGATCACCGGCGGCCAGCGTATCGACCTGTTTGGCGCCCGGGTCGATCAGCTGCCGGAGATCTGGGGCGAGCTCATCGCGGCGGGCTTCGAAACCGGCCAGGCCTATGGCAAGTCGGTGCGCACCGTGAAGTCCTGTGTCGGCTCCACCTGGTGCCGCTACGGGGTGCAGGACTCCATGACCCTGACCCAGACCCTGGAGCACCGCTACAAGGGGCTGCGGGCGCCCCACAAGCTGAAGTTCGCTGTCTCCGGCTGCACCCGGGAGTGCGCCGAGGCCCAGAGCAAGGACATAGGGGTCATCGCCACCGAGCGCGGCTGGAACCTCTATGTGTGCGGCAACGGCGGCATGCGGCCCCGCCACGCCGACCTGTTCGCCAGCGACCTCGACGAGCAGACCCTGATCCGCTACATAGACCGGCTGCTGATGTTCTACGTGCGCACCGGCGACAGGCTGCAGCGCACCTCGGTCTGGATGGAGAACATGGAAGGGGGGCTGGCCTATCTCAAGGAAGTGATCCTGGAGGACAGCCTGGGGCTGGGGGCCGAGCTGGAAGCCCAGATGGCGGCCATCGTCGGCACCTGGCAGTGCGAGTGGAAGAGCACATTGGCCGATCCGGACAAGGTGGCGCTGTTCAAGGCCTTCCTGGATGAGGCGCCCGCCGCCACCCCCCCCAGACGGGAGGAGCGCGGCCAGTGGGTGCCCGCCATGGCGCCCCGCGAGGACGCGCCAGTCCCCTTCACCCCGGAGATCGCCATCAAGGAGTTGATATGACACAGCCATCCACCTGGTTACCCCTCTGCCCCCTGGCCAGCCTGCTGCCCGGTCAGGGCCGCAGTGCCCGGATAGGGGAGCGCCAGCTGGCCGTCTTCCTGCTCGGGGAGAGGGTCTATGTGCTCGACGACAGGGATCCCGCCTCCGGTGTGCCCCTGCTCTCCCGGGGCATCCTCGGGGACATAGGGGGGGAGCCCGTGGTCGCCTCCCCTCTCTACAAGCAGCGTTATGCCCTGGCCGATGGTCGCTGTCTCGACGATCCGGCGCTCGGGGTGCGCAGCTGGCCCGCCCGGCTGGAGGGAGAGTCGGTCTGGGTCCAACTGGCGTGAGCCTCTGACCCTGGCGAGATCAGACACCGGGCCCGTCCCGGTGTTTTTTTGTGCGTTGCTCGACACTTCTGCCGTCGCGCCCTGGGATAAAAACGTTTTCCCGCTAGATTGGACAAGGAATGTATTAGACAAAAGGCTAGATATGGATGTTTGTCTATGACGGAACGTGAACAAGAGATCCTTGCCCTGCTGCGCCAGGACCCCATGATCCCCCAGCAGACGCTGGCAAACCGGCTCGGCATCAGCCGCTCGGCCCTGGCGAGCCATGTCTCCAGCCTGATCCGGCAGGGGGTCGTCATGGGGCGCGGCTATGTGCTGCGCGAAGGCCCCTACGCCCTGGTGATAGGCGGCGCCAACATGGATATCTGCGGTCAGAGCCGGGGGGCCCTGGGCATGGGGGATTCCAACCCGGGGGCGGTGCGCACCTCCCCCGGTGGGGTGGGGCGCAACATCGCCGAGAACCTGGCGCGGCTCGGTACCGACACCCGGCTGCTGACCGCGGTGGGCAACGATCAGCACGGTCATCGGCTGCTGGAGGCGAGCCAGCAGGCCGGGGTGGACGTGCGCCAGGTGCTGGTGCTGGACGGGCAGGCCACCTCCTGTTACCTCAGCCTGCACGATGACAGCGGCGAGATGCGCTGCGCCGTCAACGACATGGCCATCATAGACGAGCTCACCCCGGCCCGGCTCGCCCCCCTCGGCGGCTTTCTCGGCGCGGCCGGGCTCTGGGTGCTGGACACCAACCTCGCCAGCCACACCCTGGACTGGCTGTTCGAGCGCCAGGGGGAGCACTGCATCTTCGTCGACACCGTTTCGGTCGCCAAGGTGGAGAAGATCCGCCCCTGGCTGCACCGCATCCATACCCTCAAGCCCAATCGCAGCGAGGCGGAGCGGCTGTGCGGCTTTGCCATAGCCGGACCCGAGACCTGGCCCATGGCGGCGGCCTGGTTCCACCGCGCCGGGGTGGCGCGGCTGTTCCTGAGCCTCGGCGATCAGGGGATCTTTTACAGCGACGGGGAGCGCCAGGGCCATCTGCCCGTGCTCGGCAGCCCGGTCGTCAACGTGACCGGCGCAGGGGACGCCTTCATGGCAGGGCTGGCCCACGCCTGGTGGCAGGGGCTGGACATGTCCGAGACCACCCGCTTCGCCCTCGGCTGCGCCGCCTTCACCGCCAACTGTTCCGATACCGTCTCTCCCGGCCTCTCCAAGGCCGCCGTCGAACGCATGCTGGAGGAGTACCCATGCTGAACCCTTACCTCGATATCCAGCCGGAGGTGGCCGCCGCCCTGGCCGCCGGCAAGCCGGTGGTGGCCCTGGAGTCCACCATCATCTCCCATGGCATGCCCTACCCCCAGAACGTGGCGACGGCGCGCCAGGTGGAGCAGGCGGTGCGAGACAACGGCGCCGTGCCGGCCACCATCGCCATCCTGGATGGTCGCCTCAAGGTGGGGCTGAGGGAGGAGGATCTGGAGACCCTGGGCCGGGCCGGACACGCCGCCATCAAGTGCAGCCGCCGGGACATCCCCTTCGTGCTGGCCAGCAAGGGGCTGGGGGCGACCACGGTTGCCTCCACCATGATAGTGGCCGCCATGGCGGGGATCCGGGTGTTCGCCACCGGCGGCATCGGCGGCGTGCACCGGGGCGCCCAGCAGAGCTTCGACATCTCCGCCGACTTGCAGGAGCTGGCCCGGACCCCGGTGGCCGTGGTCTGCGCCGGCGCCAAATCCATCCTCGACATCGGCCTGACCCTGGAGTACCTGGAGACCCAGGGGGTGCCGGTCATCGGCTACCAGACCGATGAGCTGCCCGCCTTCTACACCCGCGAGAGCGGCTTCCAGGTGGATTACCGCCAGGATACCCCGGCGGCCATCGCCAGGGCGCTGCGCATCAAGTGGGAGCTGGGACTGGCCGGTGGCGCCGTGGTGGCCAACCCCATCCCGGCCCGGTTTGCCATGCCCAGGGCCGACATAGACGCCGCCATTGCCCAGGCGCTGAAGGAGGCGGATGAGCAGGGGGTCAAGGGCAAGGCATCCACCCCCTTCCTGTTGGCCCGGGTGTGCGAGCTGACCGGTGGCGACTCCCTGGCGGCCAATATCCAACTGGTGTTGAACAACGCCGTGCTGGGGGCGCGCATCGCTGCCAGCCTGTAACGGTTGCCCTCTGTGTGCGAACTGACCGGCGGTGACTCCCTGGCGGTTAATGTCCAGCTGGTGTTGAACAACGCCGTGC
>NZ_JBSTYM010000032.1:0-28322 GCF_054052445.1 Aeromonas crassostreae
ACCCACCGCCCCCCCCCGGGCGCCCGTGGGTTTTCTCGCTCCGGGGGGCCCCGGGATGAGGAGGCTGGTCTGATCCCTTGCTGCCTCTGGCTTATGCCAGGGCCAGGGGGTGGCGGGCACGCCACAGCCGCTCATGGAAGAAGAAGACCACGGTGTTGATGGCGGGCTCGATCAGTGCCATCACGCCGCCGGTGAGCAGCTCGCCACTCAGCAGGTAGGCGACGGCGAAGGCCACCGAGAAGTGCACCAGGGCGAAGCTGCTGGTCTTGGCCTGCAGGCTGTGGTCTGGCTTGAGCCTGTGCCAGCCAAGGTCGTGGAAGTAGAAGGCGACCGTGTTGACGGCGGGCTCGATCAGGGCGATCAGGCTGGCGGTGAGCAGTTCGCCGGTGAGCAGGTAAGCCACGGTGAAGGCGACACTGAAGTGCAGGATGGCGAAGCTGATGGTCTTTTTCATGATGGTCACTCCCTCTGGCGATGAGTGCAGTATCGCCCAAATATGAGGTAAATGAAAACTATTCTCATCTATTGGCTGGATAGGAAAAGCCTATCGACCGAGGGGGAGGCCACCAGATTGGGGACTTGCCTGGAGCCACGGCGACGATAGAGTGTGCCTTTTGCCATGAAAAAGGAGCTTTCATGACCCTCAATGCCACCCTGTTTGGTCAGTTTATCTTGCTGCTGATGATCGTCGTCGGCGTCGCGGCCTGGCGACTGGCCCGCCGCAAGAGCCGCCATCCCGGGCTTGTCACCGTCCTGTGCGTGTTACTTTGTCTGTTCCCGCCCGTCGCTCTGCTGGCCTTGCTTGTGCTGGCGCTGTGGCGAGATCTGCCCGTCCGGGCCTGATGGGGAAGGTGTCATTCCGGCAACGGCAGCCATAGAAAAAGCCCCTCTCGGGGCTTTGTCATGTTTGCGGTCGGTAAGGGCTCAGCCTTCGGCCTTGCTCAGCCACTCCACCCTGTACTGGGCGCCTGCGCCCTGGGCCAGCTTGGCGCACAGGGGTTTCAAGAAGGCTTCTATCTGCTCGTCCAGCAGCCAGGGGGGGCTGATGATCAGCATCCCTGAGCCATTCATGCCCCAATCCGCAGTCTGACCGGCCACTTCCAGCTCGGCCACCAGGACGTTGCCGAAGTTCTCCCGCTTGATGGCGCGCAGCATGTCGCGGGACTTGTCCGCCTCCTGGCCGAGGATGGGATACCAGAGGGCATAGATGCCGGTGGCCCAGCGCTTCTGTGCTTTTTTAAGGGTCTCGACCACGGCGAAGTAGTCTTCCTTGAGCTCATAGGGCGGGTCGATCAGCACCAGGCCGCGGCGCGGAGTGGGGGGCAGCAGGGCCACCAGGCCTTCGAAGCCGTCCCTGTGATGGACGACAACGCGGGGGTCATAGCCCATGTTGGCGCGAAGATCCTCCACCTCGTTGTTGTGCAGCTCCATCAGCGCCAGCTTGTCCTGCTCGCGGATGAGGCGGCGCGACAGCTCCGGGGATCCCGGGTAATAGTGCAGCTCGCCGCTGTTTCCTTCTTGAGCGGGATTCATCTCCTCGATGACGGCCAGATAGGGCGCCATGGCGGACCATTGGGCCCGCTCGTCCCACAGGCGTTGGATCCCGTCGGCGTATTCCGCCTTCTTCTGGGACCAGTCGCCGCGCAGGTCGTAGAGACCGCCGCCGGCATGGGTGTCCAGCACGATGAAGGGTTTCTCCTTCTTCTTGAGGGACTCGATGATCAGGGCCTGCACGGCGTGTTTGAGGACGTCGGCATGGTTGCCGGCGTGGAAGGCGTGGCGATAGCTCAGCATGTTAGGTCTCTCAAGGGGCCCGTCTCGGCGCCCAGCAAGGTCAGGTAATTCAACAGGTTGTGGCCTGGCTCCCGGCGTGGGGGATGGGCGCGCAGACTCTGCAGCAGCACCCCTTGCTGCAACTGTTCCAGCTCCAGCTCGTGGGCCAGCATGGCCTGATACTCGGCCTCGTCCAGCCGCGCCTTGACTTGCTGGCGCAGGGCGCGCCAGGGGGCGAGCACGGCCTCGGTCTGCACCAGGGCCGGTTGCAGCGCGGTCAGATCCGCGCTGAGGCTGGCCAGATCCAGCCAATGCAGCAGCAGGGCCAGGTTGACGTTGCCCCCCAGGGTCTGCACGGTGAGCCAATCCCCGGGGCGGGCACCATAGGTCTTGCCGCTCCAGTGCCAGAAACCCAGGGGGCTGGGCAGGCCGCTGGCGTCTCGCATCAGATCATTGCTCAAGGAAGGCGGACTCCATGGTTTCCAGCTCTTCACTGAGGCTCATCCACTCCAGCTCCACCGCTTCCAGCTGCTCCTTGAGGGGGCCCTGGGACTTGAGCAGCTCGGAGAGCTTGCCCTTGGCGCTCTCCTCGTAGATGGCGGGGTCGGCCAGCTGGTTCTCGATGTCGTCGAGCTTGCCCTGCAGCTTCTCCATGCTGGCCTCGAGCTTCTCCAGCTTCTGGCGCAGGGGACGGGTCGCTTGCCGGAACTCCGCCTCGCGCCGCTTCTGATCCTTGCGGGCCAGGGCGGAGTTGGCGGAGACGGCGCCATCCGTCGGCTTGGCGTTGGCCTCTTTCTCCTGCTCGCCGAGCCACTTGTGGTAGTCATCCAGATCGCCATCAAAGGCTTCGACCCGACCACCGTGTACCAGATAGAAGTCATCCGTGGTGGTGCGCAGCAGGTGCCGGTCGTGGGAAACCACCACCATGGCGCCCTCGAACCCTTGCAGCGCCATGGTCAGGGCGTGGCGCATCTCCAAGTCCAGGTGGTTGGTCGGTTCATCCAGCAGCAGGAGGTTGGGCTTTTGCCAGGTGATGAGGGCCAGCACCAGTCGCGCTTTCTCGCCGCCGGAAAACGGCGCCACCTTGTCCAGCGCCTTGTCGCCATGAAAACCGAAGCTGCCCAGATAGTTGCGCAGCTCCTGCTCGGGCTTGTCCGGCGCCAGGCGCGCCAGATGGTCGAGGGGGGTGTCGTCGAGGCGCAGGGTTTCGAGCTGATGCTGGGCGAAGTAGCCGATGCTGACCCCGGCGCTCACCTCCAGCTTGCCGGAGAGCGGCGGATTGCTGCCCGCCAGCATCTTGATGAAGGTGGACTTGCCCGCGCCGTTGCGGCCCAAGAGGCCGATGCGCGACCCCGGCACCAGGTTGAGCTTGATCTTCTCCAGGATCACCTTGTCGCCGTAACCGGCGCTGAGGTTCTCCATGGCAATGAGCGGGGTCGGCAGGGCCGAGGGCTCGCGAAACTCGAAGCTGAACTCCGAATCGGCGTGGGCGGGCAGTATCTTCTCCATCCGCTCCATGGCTTTCAACCGGCTCTGGGCCTGACGGGCCTTGGAGGCCTTGTAGCGGAAGCGGTCCACATAGGCCTGCATGTGGGACATCTCCCGCTGCTGCTTCTCGTACATGGATTGCTGCTGGGCCAGCTGCTCGGCCCGTTGCAGTTCGAAGTCGGAGTAGCCGCCGGTGTATTCGTTGAGCTTGCCGTTCTCGATATGGATGATGCGACCTATGACCGAATCGAGGAAGTCGCGGTCGTGGGAAATAAGCACCAGCGTGCCCTGATAGCCCTTGAGCCACTTCTCCAGCCAGATCACCGCATCGAGATCCAGGTGGTTGGTCGGTTCATCCAGCAGCAGCAGATCGGAGCGGCAGAGCAGGGCCTGGGCCAGGTTTAAGCGCATGCGCCAACCACCGGAGAAGCTGCGCACCGGCGAGCCGAGCTGCTCGTCGCCAAAGCCCAGGCCGTGCAACAGCTCGGCGGCGCGGGCGCGAATGCTGTAGGCGCCTATGGTGTCGAGCCTGCCGTGCAGCTCGGCCACCAGCAGACCGTTGTCATCCTGCTCGGCCTTGGCCAGCTCGGCTTCCAGGGCACGAAACTCCTTGTCGCCGTCCATCACATAGTCCAGGGCCGAGCAGTCCAGGGCCGGGGTCTCCTGGGCGACGCCGGCTATCTGCCAGCCGACCGGCAGGGAGAAGCTGCCGTTGTCGAGGGTGAGCTCTCCTCGGATGAGGGCGAAGAAGGTGGATTTGCCGCAACCATTCTTGCCCACCAGGCCCACCTTGTGGCCCGGGTGTATGGTGGCGGAGGCGTTATCCAGCAGCTTGCGGCCGCCGCGGATCAGCTCGATTTGACTGGCAACTATCATGGGGGGTCTGCTTGCTCGAGAGTGAAGAAACACGGTGGCGCGCCGCCCGAAGGGGTCTGCGCGCTCGGGAACCGGGAACGAAACTGGCGGGATTTTACGTGAAATGGCGGCGCTTTGCACTGGAGCCGACTGGTGCGGCGCCGATAAAGATGTCATAACAGCAAGCATTATCGCCATCGGTCCGCCTCCTTTCGGGAGCGGCGGCCGGACAAGGAGTCTGCCATGCAGGTTGCAACCATCATGACCACCCGGGTCGTCACCGTCGAGATGGACGACAGGCTGGGCCTCATCAGGGATATCTTCAATCAAGCCCGCTTCCGTCACCTGATGGTGATGGAGGAGGGGGAGCTGCTCGGCATCATCTCGGATCGGGATCTGCTGCGGGCCCTGAGCCCCTATCTGGATTCCGCCGCCGAGCAGGCGCGCGATACCGAGACCCTCAATCGCCGCGCGCACCAGATCATGACCCGCCAGCCCGTCACCGTCTCGCCCCACCAGACCCTGGCCTATGCCGCCCGCCTGATGCTGGACAAGAAGGTCTCCTGCCTGCCGGTGCTGGATCGGGGCACGCTGGTGGGGGTGCTGAGCTGGAAGGATCTGCTCAAGGCCGCCGTCGAGGAGGGGGCTCTCTAGGAGCAAGCCCCCTGGGCTCTGGCCGCAGCGGCATCATGAAAAAAGGGCTCCGCGGAGCCCTTTGTCGTGACGCTTGCCCGGATCAGGGCAGGGGTTCCACCAGCAGGATATGGGAGTCCGTGCCCACCACCCTGACCCGGCTGCCCGCCTTGAGCGGCGTCTGGCAGCGCACCGTCCAGACGGTGTCATCCAGGCGGACCCGGCTCAGCCCCTGCACGGCGTCGTCCAGCAGCACCAGCTCCCGGCCCAGGTAACCCTGCATCCGCTCGTTGATGGGGGCGGCCGCATCCCGGCTCGAGCGGTCACGCTTGTGCTGCCAGCGCCACCAGGCCCAGGTGGTCAGCAGGGATTGCAGGGCAAACAGCAGCAACTGCCACTGCCAGCCGAAGGGCCAGAGCAGCAGCAACACGCCCACCTCGATCGCGGCGATGCCGGTCCAGAGCAGAAAGCCCACCGACCCCAGCACCTCGATGGCCAGCAGCGCGAACCCCAGCCCCAGCCAGTGCCAGTGGGTCAGCCCCTCCAGCAGGTCTGTCATTTTTTCTCACCCTTGTTGAACAGCTCGGCCATGCCCGCCACCGAGCCAATCAGGCTGCCCGCCTCCAGGGGCATCATGATGATCTTGCTGTTGGGCCCTTCGCCGATGCGGGCCAGGGCCTCGGTGTATTTCTGGGCCACGAAGTAGTTGATGGCCTGCATGTCCCCCTCCGCGATGGCCTGGGAGACCATGTGAGTCGCCTTGGCTTCCGCCTCGGCGGCCCGCTCGCGCGCCTCGGCGGCGAGGAAGGCGGCTTGGCGTTCCCCCTCGGCCTTGAGGATCTGAGACTGCTTTTCCCCCTCGGCCTTCAGGATCTTGGACTGGCGCACCCCTTCGGCCTCCAGTACCTCGGCCCGTTTCTGCCGCTCGGCCTTCATCTGGGCGTTCATGGCTTCCACCAGGGCCAGCGGCGGGCGCACATCTTTAATCTCGATGCGGGTCACCTTGATGCCCCAGGGGGCGGTGGCGGCGTCCATGGTGCGCAACAGCTTCTCGTTGATGGTGTCGCGTTGGGAGAGCATCTCGTCCAGCTCCATGGCGCCGAGCACGGTCCGCATATTGGTCATGGTGAGATTGCGGATGGCGCTGGGGAGGTCGTTGACCTCATAGGCTCCCTTGCGGGCATCCACCACCTGCACGAAGCTGATGGCGTCTATGGTGACGTTGGCGTTGTCCCGGGAGATCACCTCCTGGGCCGGGATGTCCAGCACCTGCTCCATCATGATGATCTTGTGGCCGACTCTGTCCACATAGGGGATCAGCAGGTTGAGGCCCGGGGAGAGGGTGCGGGTGTAGCGACCGAAGCGCTCCACGGTCCAGTTATAGCCCTGGGGCACTATCTTGATGCCTGCCCCCAGAGTCGCTATCACCAGGAAAACAAAAATCCCTAGCACTATCAGTGATTCATTCATGAATAGCTCCTTATGAAACTCGGGCGCTAGCCTATGCCCTGGCCGCAAACACCACAAGCTTAGGTTTGTTCCCATCGCCAAGGGGACAGTTTTAATTACCAAAACGTCTTAAAAAGCATTTTTTATTATTTTGAGGGATAAGTAACCCTGCCTATAGTCGCCAGAGACAAGCGGTATCGAGAGGGACGAGATGGATTACTTACCTATGTTTGCCCGGTTGGAAGGGCGTCCCGTGTTGCTGGTGGGCGGCGGCGAGGTGGCACTGCGCAAGGCGCGTCTGCTGCTGGCGGCCGGTGCCAGGCTCACCCTGGTCTCCCCGGATATCGCTCCCGAATTTCAGGAACTGGCGGGCGGCTTCACCCATCTGCCGGTGCGCTTCGAACCTGGCCATCTGGCAGGGCAGATCCTGGTGGTCGCCGCCACCGATGACAACGAGGTCAACGGCCTGGTTTACCAGAGCGCCACCGAACTGGGTCTGTTCGTCAACCTGGTGGATGACCCGGCCCGCTCCAGCTTCATCTTTCCGTCGATCATCGACCGCAGCCCCATCATGGTGGCCGTCTCCAGCGGCGGCAAGGCCCCCGTGCTGGTGCGCCTGCTGCGCGAGCGTCTGGAGAGCCTGCTGCCCCGCCATCTCGGCGGCCTGGCGGAGCTCTCCGGCCGGGTGCGGGTCAAGGCCAAGCGGGTGCTCTCCTCCATCTCCGACCGTCGCCGCTTCTGGGAGCGCGCCTTTGCCTCCAACACGCTCGCCAGTTTGATTGAGAAGCAGGAGTGGCTGGGGGCCGAACGCTGGTTGAACGAGGGGTTGGACCAGGCACAGACAGAAGTCGGGGAGGTGGTGCTGGTGGGGGCGGGCCCGGGCGATCCTGGCCTCTTGACCCTCAAGGGGCTGCAACAGATTCAACAAGCTGAAGTGGTGCTCTATGACCAGCTGGTCTCCCCCGAGATCCTGGATCTGGTGCGCCGGGACGCCACCCTGGTGTCGGTGGGCAAGAAGGCCGGCGCCCACAGCGTGCCTCAGGAAGAGACCAATCGCCTCTTGGTGGAATACGCCAGGGCGGGCAACCGGGTGGTGCGCCTCAAGGGGGGCGATCCCTTCATGTTCGGCCGCGGTGGCGAGGAGCTGGAAGTGCTGGCAGACGAAGGTATCCCCTTCTCCGTGGTGCCCGGCATCACCGCCGCCGCTGGCGCCACCGCCTATGCGGGCATTCCGCTCACCCACCGCGACCATGCCCAGAGCGCCGTCTTCATCACCGGCCACTGCCAGAAGGAGGGCACCCAGCCCGACTGGCAGCAGCTCGCGGCGACCAACCAGACCCTGGTCATCTACATGGGGCTGATGCGCTCCGAGCACATCCAGCAGCAGCTGGTTGACCATGGCCGCAAGGGGAGCACCCCCATCGCCATCATAGAGCGGGGCACCCAGGCCAGTCAGAAGGTGTTGACCGGCACTTTGGCTGATCTGGCCGAACTGGCCGAGCAGGCAGTGAGCCCCTCCCTTATCGTCATCGGCGAGGTGGTGGCCTTGCGCAGGCAGCTGGCCTGGTTTGGCGAGGCACGGGATGGCGAGCAGCGCCCGAAGGCTGGGGGCAACGACCTCAAGCTGGTCACCCTGGCCTGAGCTCAACGGGCAACGAATCGATTTGACGCTGCCGCCAGCGGCTGCGAACTGAACCAACACCGCGCCCCGACCAGGCGCGTTAGCAATGAACCGAGGACCTAGACATGGACCGTGAAAGACTGACCCACTTGCAACAGCTGGAAGCCGAGAGCATCCACATCATCCGCGAGGTAGCCGCCGAGTTTGAGAACCCGGTGATGATGTACTCCATCGGCAAGGACTCCTCCGTCATGCTGCACCTGGCCCGCAAGGCCTTCTACCCGGGCAAGATCCCCTTCCCCCTGCTGCACGTGGACACCAACTGGAAGTTCAAGGAGATGATCACATTCCGGGACGAGACCGCGAAGAAGTTCGGGCTGGATCTCATCGTCCACAAGAACCCGGACGGTCTGGCCATGGACATCAACCCCTTCGTGCACGGCAGCGGCAAGCACACCGACATCATGAAGACAGAGGGGCTCAAGCAGGCGCTCAACAAATACGGCTTCGATGCCGCCTTCGGTGGCGCCCGCCGTGACGAGGAGAAGTCCCGGGCCAAGGAGCGGGTCTACTCCTTCCGTGACAAGTCCCACCGCTGGGATCCGAAGAACCAGAGACCCGAGCTGTGGCGCGTCTACAACAGCCAGGTCAACAAGGGGGAGAGCATCCGTGTCTTCCCGCTCTCCAACTGGACCGAGCTCGACATCTGGCAATACATCTATCTCGAGAACATCGACATAGTGCCGCTCTACTTCGCGGCCATGCGCCCCGTGGTGGATCGCGGCGGCATCAAGATCATGGTGGATGACGAACGCATGCCCATAGGCCCGGAAGACGAAGTGAAGCAGGAGCTGGTGCGCTTTCGCACCCTCGGCTGCTACCCGCTGACCGGGGCCATCGAATCCAATGCCACCACCCTGCCGGAGATCATCGAAGAGATGCTGATCACCACCTCGAGCGAACGGCAAGGGCGGCTCATCGACCACGATCAGGCCGGCTCCATGGAGCAGAAGAAGCGTCAGGGCTATTTCTAAAAAAATGTTCTAAGGAATCGCATCATGAACAACCACATTCAGACCGCCATCAGCGAACAGGGCATTGAAGCCTACCTGCACGCCCAGCAGCACAAGAGCCTGCTGCGCTTTCTCACCTGCGGCAGCGTGGACGACGGCAAGAGCACCCTCATCGGCCGCCTGCTGCACGACTCCCAGCAGATCTATGAAGATCAGCTCAAAGCGCTGGAGTCCGACAGCCAGAAGCTCGGCACCACAGGCGAGAAGCTGGACCTGGCACTGCTGGTGGACGGCCTGCAGGCGGAGCGCGAGCAGGGCATCACCATAGACGTAGCCTACCGCTATTTCTCCACCGCGAAACGCAAATTCATCATCTCGGACACCCCGGGCCACGAGCAGTACACCCGCAACATGGCCACCGGCGCCTCCACCTGCGATCTGGCCATCATATTGATCGACGCCCGCAAGGGGGTGCTGGATCAGACCCGTCGCCACAGCTTTATCGCCAGCCTGCTCGGCATCAAGCAGTTCGTGGTGGCGGTCAACAAGATGGATCTGGTGGCGTTCAGCCAGGAGGTGTTCGAGCGCATCAGTAGCGATTACCGTGAGTTCGCCAAGAAGCTCAGCGTCGACACCATCCACATAGTGCCGGTCTCGGCCCTGGACGGTGACAATGTGGTCAACCCGAGCGACAAGCTGGCCTGGTATCAGGGCGAGACCCTGCTCTCCCTGCTGGAATCTGCCGAGGTGGAGCGCGAGCTGGAGCGCCACCCGGTGCGCCTGCCGGTGCAGTACGTCAGCCGCCCCAACCTCGATTTTCGCGGTTTCGCGGGAACGCTCGCCTCCGGCATCCTGCGGGTCGGCGACCGGCTTGCGGTGCTGCCGTCCGGCAAGGAGAGCACGGTGAAGCGCATCGTCACCTTCGACGGGGATCTGGACTACGCCCTGCCGGGTCAGGCCATCACTGTCACCTTCGCGGACGAGATCGACATCAGCCGGGGCGACCTGCTGGTGGATGCGGCGAAAAAGCCCCAGGTGACCCAGAACCTGCTGGCTCACATCGTCTGGATGGGGGAGGAGTCCCTGCAACCGGGCCGGGTCTACGACGTCAAGCTGGCCACCAAGAAGAGCCGCGGCCAGGTGGAAGCCATCCGCCATCGCATCGAGATCAACAAGCTCGACGAGTTGCCGGCCTCCGAGCTCAAGCTCAACGAGATCGGCCTGTGCGAATTCAGCCTGACCGACCCGGTGGCGTTCGACCCCTATGCGGATATCCGCGACACCGGCAGCTTCATCCTCATCGACCGGCTGACCAATGTCACCGTGGGCGCGGGCATGATAGTGGAAGGCTTGGCCGCGAAGGCTGTGGCAGGGCAGTACAGCGAGTTCGAAATCGAGCTCAACGCCCTGGTGCGCAAGCACTTCCCCCACTGGCAGGCGCTGACCATCGCCAACGACAAGGAATAAGCCCATGACCTGGCAACAATCCCTGGTGCTGGGTCTGCTGGCTACCCTCATCGTCCTGCTGGTTCAGGGCAAGCTCAGGCCGGCGCTGCTCTTCTCGGGCGCCGTGCTCATCACCTATCTGAGCGGACTGGCGGACATCAATGCCGTGGTCGGCGGCTATACCAACAGCTCGCTGCTGACCCTGGTGCTGCTGCTGCTGGTCTCCTTGGCGGTGGAGAAGACCCGCATCATGAGCTGGTTCGCCAATCAGGTGGGCACGGGCTCCTTCAACAAGGTGCTGGTGAAGGTGTGGTTTTCCACCGCCTTCCTGTCGGCCCTGGTCAACAACACCGCCGTGGTGGCCTCCATGCTGGGGGCGGTCAAGCGCAACCCCAATCATGCGCCGTCCCGGCTGCTGCTGCCCATGTGCTTCGCGGCCACCTTTGGCGGCGTGCTGACCCTGATCGGCACCTCCACCAACCTCATCGTCAACAGCTTCCTGGAGAAGATGGGGGCCGAGCCGCTCGGCATGTTCGACTTCTTCATGGTGGGGGCGGGTACCCTGGTGACCGGCCTCATCGCCGTGCTGCTGTTCGCCCGTCGCCTGCCGGAGCAGGATACCGAGATAGACCGCTCCTCCGGCTACTTCCTCGAGGCCAAGGTGAGCGAGGGCTCCCTCATGGCCGGGCGCAGCGTGAAAGAGAACGGCCTGCGCAGCCTGAAAAGCCTCTATCTCGCCGAGATCATCCGCGGCGATCAGGTGATCTGCCCGGTGCAGCCCGAGCACGAGCTGCACGAGGGGGACATGTTGCTGTTTTGCGGCGACGTGGAGAGCGTGGGTGTCTTGCAGGAGATGAAGGGGCTGGATCTCTACGGCCAGCACCGCCTCAACGGCCAGCACCTGGTGGAGGTGATCGTCAGCCACAGCTCGCGGCTGGTGGGGCAATCCATCAAGGATGCGGAGTTTCGCACCCACTTCGATGCGGTGGTGCTGGCGGTGCGCCGCGGCGAGACCCAGCTCACCGGGGGTCTGGGCCAGATTGAGCTGCACGCAGGGGACACCCTGCTGCTGGCACCGGGCCCCAAGTTTGCCGGCAACAAGTCCCTCTCCCGGGAGTTTGTGGTGGTGAGCGGGCTGGAGGCCTCCACCCGGCTCGACGGCAAGCGCAGCGCCGCCGTGGTGGTGGGCTTTCTCGGGGTGCTGGCGCTGTCGGTGTTCGAGCTGGTGCCGCTGTTCAAGGGGCTACTCATCATGCTGGTGGCCCTGCTGTTGACCCGGGTGCTGACCCTGGACGAGATCCGTCGCCGCTTCCCGCTGGAGATCTGGCTGGTGGTGGGGGGGGCGCTCGCCATCGCCGACCAGCTCGAACGCACCGGCCTGGCCCGGGTCATCGCCGACTTCCTGATGGGGGAGTTCAACGGTGCCAGCCCCCTGGTGGCCTTCATCGGCATCTACTTCTTCACCCTGGTGCTGACGGAGCTGATGAGCAACAACGCCGCCGCGGCCCTGGCCTTCCCCATGGGTTACCAGCTGGCGCTCAGCATGGATGTCTCCACCATGCCGTTCATTCTGGCGGTGCTGTTTGGGGCCAGCTCCAGCTTCATACTGCCCTACGGCTATCAGACCAACCTCATGGTCTTCGCCGCGGGCAACTACAGGATGCCGGATTACCTCAAGCTGGCCCTGCCGGTCTCCATCGCATACAGCATCGGCGTCTTGATCATGGTGCCCCTGCTGTTTCCGTTTTAAGGTGCGACCCGTTTCGTTTTGGGGCCCTGCTGCCCCGCAAGGAGTTTGAATGAGCAATATCGTGTGGCACCAGCATGCCGTGGACAAACGCAGCCGCTCTGAACAGAAGGGGCAAAAGCCCCTGGTGATCTGGTTCACCGGGCTCTCCGGGGCGGGCAAGTCCACCCTGGCGGGGGCGCTGGAGCAGGCGCTGGCGGCGCAAGGCAAACACACCTATCTGCTGGATGGGGACAATGTGCGCCACGGCCTGTGCGGCGATCTCGGCTTCGACGACGCCGCCCGTCAGGAGAATATCCGCCGGGTCGGCGAGGTGGCAAAACTCATGGTGGATGCGGGCCTTATCGTCCTCACCGCCTTTATCTCGCCGTTCCGTGCCGAGCGGGATCTGGTGCGGAGTCTCTTGGGCGCGGACGAGTTTGTCGAAGTATTTGTCGATGCGCCGCTCGCCGTGTGCGAAGAGCGTGACCCCAAGGGGCTCTACAAGAAGGCTAGGGCAGGGGAAATTCGCAACTTTACCGGTATCGACTCCGCCTACGAGGCACCCGAGCAGCCGGAGATTCATCTGCTTAACGCTGGCAAGCCGGTGGAAGCGCTGGTGGATGAACTGCTGATCGCCCTGCGGCAGCGGGGGTTGATCGACTAAGGTCGATAGGGTCTGTGGATTATCGAGCGTGAGGGGGCGAATGCCCCCTTTTCATTTCCTTTGCCGAGAGGGGGGGATGGATGCGGCTTTGCCGCATGGGACGCGAGGAGTTCCTCCTCAAAGAGGTTTCGCCCGCCCTGCGGGCTGTGGTAAGTGATTTTCTTTGCGTGGCCAAAGAAAAGTCACCAAAAGAAAGGCCAAGCCCCACCGATTCGCTCTCCTTTGTCGAGTCCTCTCACCTCAGCCACAGCACCGACGGCACGCGCCGACGGGCCCTCCATGGCCCGCCGCCGCTCGCTCGACATCCCTGTCTCGCGACCTGGTGCAGTGGCCTCATCTCTGCGAATCAGAGGGGGAGCCAATACCGTGTCAGTTAGTGACTGAAGGGCTTGGCGAGTCTGTTGGCCTCTACGCGGCGCTCCGAACGATGGGTGTCCCAATATTTCAGTGACGCTGTCGGGCCGAGGTGTTGGATATGGTGGTGAAGTCCGGCAAGGTGGAGTACCGGTTGATCCGGAGCTGGTTTGCCGAGGAAAAGCGGTTCTGTCTGTGGATGACGAACCCGCCGCGAGCGGCATGGTCAGCAGAGCAGATGATGAGCCTGTATCGCTGCCGTTGGCAGGTGGAGTTGTTATTTAAAGAGTGGAAATCGCACAACCGGCTCAAGGGATTTGTGACGGGGGAGAAAGCGATCGCCGAGGGGCTGGTGTGGACAAGCCTGCTGTCGCTGGTGATGAAAAGACGGGTCGCGCAGAGTGTGATGAGTGGGGCCTTATCGATGTTGAAAGCGTCAAAAAACAGTACGGCATGGTGGTTACCGCTATTGGAAGCAGTGGCCCATAGGGCGTTGACAGAAATAAGGGAAAGGCTGGCATGGGCTGCGGATTATTTGGCCAAGAACGCTTGCCGAACCAAGCAGAGAAAATCGATACAGAACAGGATCTTGGAGGGCGTTTTAAAGGGACTCAACGCTTAAGGTCCTGTACATGAGGCCAAACAAACTGATTGCATTTTACATCAGTGCTCTTATTATTATCGGTTTTTAACTAACCTGCATATACATAATGAAAAAAACTATCCTCATCTCCCTTATGTTCTTACTATCCAACTCTATTAATGCACAGGGAATTAGCAGTAACGAATACAAAAAAATGAAAGCAGCAGCTGAGTGTACACTAATAGCAAACACCATTAAGCCAGGTACCTTATCACGAGAAGAAATAAATAAGGCGTTTAATTCGGCATTGAGTGCATTCAAAAAAGATACACCATTAATGCTTGGTTATGACTACAATCCATCACCAGATCAGTTAGCTATTGATTTTGCAGTACACTACCAACAAATGACCTCAGATGTTAATGATGAGATGTTTCAGAGCGTTAAAAACCAGAATTTACCGCTTTCTCCTGAATCATGGTTCTCCGTAGCAAAAAAATTCTGGGAGAATCGTAACTGTTCAATTGTGGTTGGCCTGTGAATGAATAGATCTGAGACACCCACCAATTTGACAAGAAATCTGGGAGAAAGAGGAAGGGAAATCTGGGACACCCACCAATTTGACAGCAGCGTAGCATGCAGCTTCGCTTGATGGGTAACCCGTCGAGGAGTGTGCCATGACCATCGCGCGTTCACGCCAGATCAGCCTGCAAGATACCCCCTACTACCATGTGGTCAGTCGCTGTGTGCGGCGGGCCTTCTTGTGTGGGCAAGATGCGCATTCTGGCCATAGCTATGAGCACCGGTGTCAGTGGGTGGTAGACAGGCTTGGTCAGCTGTCCCGCCAGTTTGCTATCGGGGTGTGCGCCTATGCGGTGATGAGCAACCACTATCACCTGGTACTCAAGGTCGAGTTCGAAACCGCCGCCAGCTGGAGTGAGCGAGAAGTCGCCGAGCGTTGGGCTGCGCTGTTTCAATGGCCGCTGTTGGTGCGGCGTTGGTATCAGCATGAATCCCTGATTGAGCCCGAGCTTGAAGTGGTTCGGGGGCTTATCGCCAAGTGGCGCCAACGGTTGCACTCCATCAGCTGGTTTGTGCGACTGCTCAATGAGAGCATGGCGCGGCAGGCCAATCAGGAAGATGGTTGCAAGGGTCACTTTTGGGAAGGGCGCTTCAAAAGTCAGGCCCTGCTGACAGAGTCGGCTCTGCTGGCCTGCATGGCCTACGTGGATTTGAACCCGATCCGGGCTGCGCTGGCTGACAGGCCGGAGCAAAGTGATTACACCAGCATAAAGCAGCGTCTTGATGACGAAGCGCCTGAAGTATCATTGCCTCCGCTGCTGCTGCCGTTTGCCAGTCCGGACAAACCTGAGGGGCTGCCATGTGTCTTCACTGACTATCTGATGCTGGTGGACTGGACCGGCCGGGCCATCAGGGCGGACAAGCGGGGCCATATTCAGGAGGAACTGGCCCCCATTCTGCAGCGGCTGGGCCTTGATGAAGTGCAATGGTTGCGACAAGTGACACTATTTCGGCGGCGGGGTATCAGGGTGGTGGGTGACAAGGCGCGTTGCCTGCGTTACGCAGAGCATTGTGGCCAGCAGCGATGTCACCAGCCGTTATCTTGAGCCGCGTCGCACCACCTGGATCCCCTGGCACAAGTCTTTGATGCCAAGGCTGATGCTGGCTGAAGAGTGGTTTTCTAAGCCAACACCGCGAGTATCTCTCCTTCCCTGACCCAAAGCTCTCAATCATGGTGCCATCACAGCAACCACAACCAGCCAGCAGAGCCTTGTACAAATTGGTGGGTGTCCCAATAGGATACTCAGAGTATCTCTCCTTCCCTGACCCAAAGATCTCAATCATGGTGCCACCACGGCAACCACAACCAGCCAGCAGAGCCTTGTGCAAATTGGTGGGTGTCCCAATTAAGAAGCAGTACAAATTGGTGGGTGTCCCAATACGGGGGCAGAGCCTTCCCGATTAAGGGGTAGCAGCCAGCCAGCAGAGCCTTGTGTAAATTGGTGGGTGTCCCAATAAGGGGCATCCAAACAGGGGGCATCACCCCCCTTCATTTTCTTGGATAGGGGCTGGGGCGGCGCTCACCTCCAGGGTGAGCCCCTGACCGAGTACGGCCTTGAGATCCTGCAGGTACTCCTCCAGTGGCGGTTCCGTCAGCAACTGGGCCAGCTCGTTGCCCACCGGGGTGAGGCGGTAGTAAAGCAGGGTGATATTGCTCTGGTTGCGGTGCAGGCGCCACTGCTGGTTGCCGAACGCCAGCTCCACCCCGTCCGCAGGCAGGGGACCGGATTCGAGCTCGCCCCGATGCAGCAGACCGAGCTCGAACAGTTGCAGCAAGGCGTTGTAAGGCAGGCGGTATTTGCCGAGGGCGAGCCGGGTCACCCTGGCTCGGGTCAGCAGGCTGGCCCCCTTGTGCAGCCCCAGCAGCAGGCGCAGCTCGTCGCTGCCTGCGTAGTGGCAGGAGAGGGCGCACAGGCGCTGGAACAGCTGGGCCTCGCGCTGGGTCATCTCCTTGAGGGTGGCCAGGGAGCGGATGGAAAACCGGCCCGGGGTGGCGACCTCGATGGCGAAGATGCGCCCCCATAGCTGCTGCATGGGCACCATGCTGATATCTTCCGCCAGTTGCAGGAAGCGGGTCAGCCAGTCGCTGTCCATCTCGCCGCCGGCGGCCGTCTCCTCGCAGTGGCGCGACGCCATCACCATGATGGCCTCCAGGTTGCGCTGACGCGCCGCCTGATCCGCCAGCTGGCGAAAGCTGGCCCTCTGCTCGAAGGTGCTGTCGCTGTTGCGGGTCAGCATGCCGTCGATGCCGCGGCTGCGGGCCAGGCGCAGGGTCTGCTCCTGGCTGCTCAGGATGGCACTCTCTTTCTTGGGGGGGGGAAGATCGGCCATGACGGCTCCATTGGCTGGGATACTGGGGCCAGATGTTACGCTAGTTGACCCTCGGGGTAATCCCCTGGCTGGGGGCGCCGGGAGCCGCTTGGCAAAAACGGCCCACAGGGGCCGTTTTGTCTGGGAAGAGGGCAGGCCTTCACTCCTCGTAGACGGTGACCTCGACGGCCTCCATGCTGTAACCCGTGTTGGCCATCTCCTGGCTGGTGCTCACCGTCCTGATCTTGCCCTTGACCCAGATGGCATCCCAGAGATCATCGACCGGCGCCCCCTGGGGAAAGCTGACATAGACCACCTGATTGGTGGGCGGGGGCGGCACATGGATGCAGGCGCCGAAGTAGGGCACCAGCAGGAAGGCGGTGATCTTCTTGGCATCCCCCTCCAGGGGCACCACGAAGCCGGGCAGACGCACCGTCTGGCCATCTAGGGCCTGGTTGACCTCGCCGATGGGCTGCGGCACCGCGCTCATGTCCCCGTCGTGGGGGACGGGAGGGGGCGGCAGCACGCTCTGGCCCGGGGGCAGCAAGGCGTCCCAGTCCAGGGTCTTGTACGACTCGGCGCCCTGGCTGGGCAGCGCCAGCAGGCAGGTCAGCAGCGCCATCACTCTCAACATCATCTCTCGTCCTTTTCGGTTTATCACACGCGAATGCTCATGCCGTCACTCAGGCTGTAGCGGTAGGCGCGGGCCGCCGGCAACAGGCCCATCAGCACGCCCGCCAGCCAGACCAGCCCCAGCAGCTGCCACTCATAGCCGCTTGGCAGCGCCAGTCTCAGTTGCAGGCCATAGTGGCTGAGTAGCCAGGGGGAGGCAAGCCCCTGTCCCAGGTAGAGCACGGCGACCCCCAGCACTATGCCTAAGCTGGTGAGGGCCATGGCCTCCATGGTCAGCAGGGCGAACAGATGGCCCGGGCCTGCCCCCAGGGATCGCAGGATGGCCAGCTCGCGGCGCCGCTCGTTGAGCCCCGCCAGCAGGGTGGTCAGCATGCCGATGAGGCCCGCCACCACCACGAAGGCGGCGATGACGCCGAGGGCGGTCTCCGCCACGCTCATCATGGCCCACAGCTCCTGCAGGGCGGCGCCGGGCAGGATCGCCATCAGCGGTTCCCTGGGATAGGTGTTGATGGTGCGCTGCAACTGGAACGCCAGGATGCGGTTGCTCAGGCCCACCATGAAGGCGGTGATGGTCTTGGGGGTGAGATCCTGGGCCAGCGCCTGCTCGGCGGTCACGTTCTTGCTGTGACGGCCTGTGTCCCAGCCCAGGTGTATCGCCTCTATGCCCGCCAGCGGCACATGGACGGTGCGATCGATGGGGGTGCCGGTCGGCGCCAGTATCCCCACCACCTTGAAGGGCAGGTTGTCATGCTGGCTGAAGGAGGTGTTGCCGGCGCCGTGGGCGATGACGATGGACTGATCGAGCCGGTAGCCCAGCTTCTGTGCCACCTGGGCACCGAGCACGGCCTCAAAGGGCGTCTGGAACGGGCGTCCCTGTGCCATCACCAGGGCTTGCTGGCGCCCGTACTTGAGGTACTTGAAGTAGTCGCCATTGGTGCCGAGCACCCGGAATCCCTTGTGGGAGTCGCCAAGGGAAAGCGGGATGGTCCAGGCGATGCCGGGCCGCTCCTTGATGGCCTGATAGGCATCCCAGCCCACGTTGTTGGTGGGGTTGCCGATGCGAAATACCGAATAGAGCAGCAGGTTCACCTGGCCGGAGCGGGCGCCGACGATGAGATCCGTGCCGGAGACGGTGTTGGCAAAACTCTCGCGGGCCTGCATGCGCACCCGCTCCACCCCGAGCAGCAGGGTGACGCTGATGGTCACCGCCAGCAGGGTGAGCCCGGCGGTGAGGCGGCGGGCCCAGAGGCTCTGCAGTGCCAGTTTCAGCATAGGTGCCTCCGGTAGCGTGCTGGTCGGGCGCCCTGATGGCGGGGGGGCGGGCACAAGCCCTGAACTGCGGCAATCATCATGCGGCCCTCCGGTTGAGTTGTTGCAGGTTTTCCACCCGGGGGAAGAGGGGCTCCAGATAGGGGTCGTGGCTGACGAAGACGAGGGTCGAGCCCTGCTTGTCGCACTCCTCGAACAATAGCTTGATGAAGGCGGCCCTGTTGTCGGTATCCAGCGCCGAGGTGGGCTCGTCGGCGATCACCAGCTGGGGCGAGCCGATCAGCGCCCGGGCGGCGGCGACCCGCTGCTGCTGGCCGATGCTGAGGGCATGGACCGGCCGAGCCAGGGCCTCGTGTGGCAGTTGCAGCTCGGCCAGCAGGCGGCGGGCCTCCTGCTGGGGCGAGCCCCGCAGTCTGGCGCGTTTTTGCGGTGCGAAGGTGAGCGCGGCGGTGACATTGTCCAGCACGCTCAGAAAGGGCAGCAGGTTGAATTGCTGGAAGATATAGCCCAGATGGTCGGCGCGGAAGCGATCCCGCGCCCGACCGGAGAGCCGGGCCAATGGCTGGCCCAGCACCTCCAGGGTGCCCTGGTTGGCTGTCTGGATCCCCGCCAGCAGACCGAGCAGGGTCGACTTGCCGGAGCCCGACGGGCCCTTGATGAAGACCCGCTCACCCTCGCTGATGGTGAGGGCGGGCAGATCGAGTACAGCGTCGCCACCTGGCCAGGCAAAGGCCAGATCGCGGATCTCAACCACGGCTTTTTTCATGGCGTTACCAGCTCAGCTTGTTGGCGGAGGGGGTCAGCTCGGCGGCGGTCTGACCGGCAGGCAGTATGCCCTGCACGCTCAGCTTCTCCAGGCTGGGGTAGACGGAGAACAGGCTTGCCTCCAGACCGCTTAGCTTGGCCGGGGCGGCGCAGGTATAGGTGTACATGGCGCCCAGATCGGCATGGCCCGCCTCGTCGTGATGATGTTCATCCTGATCTGCGTCAGCCTTGTCGTGGTAGTGGTCATGATCATGCTCTTCCTTGGCGGCCTGCAACTCCTGCTGGGTCAGCTTGCAGCCGGCCGCCGGGTCGAAGCGGAACAGGGCATCGGGTTGCTGGAGGCGGGCGACCGCCTTGGCGTATTGCACCTTCTCTTCATCGCTCCTGGCGGCGTGCTCGAAGCCCACCAGATCGGCGGCAGGGGCCTGCAGTTCTATCATCAGCTGGTCGCCATCGACGACGAAGTTGAGGTGGCCATGGCCATGCTCATGGGCGCCGTGGCTCTCGCCATGTTCATGATTGGCCTGGACGGCAAAGGTGGCCGCAGCCAGCAACAGGGTAACAGCTTTCATCATTCATCCTTTTGAAACAATAAAGTAAGAGTCGTGTGGCTTAAGGGAGCAAGGATGAAGGAGGGGCGCGAATAGGCTGGGTCAGTGTCACCGCCAGGGCGGCATTTTCACGGCAAGAGGGGGCGGCCTCGGGACAACATCCGGGGGCGACGAGGAGGGGTTGGGTCGGCGTGATCGCCAGCTTGCCGTCCAGATGCAGGGCGCAGATGAGACAGTGGTGGCTGTGACTGACGAGTTCGGCTTCGAGCGGGTGCTGGGCCAGGGCGGGTTGCAGCCACAACCAGCCAAACAGCAATATCCAGACTCTTGTGTTGACGCGACCCATGATCCCTTGATGAGGGGGCCTGGGGCCCCCGTCTGATTCAGAGATGGGACTTGATGAGCCCCATCACTTCGGTGATCTCATTGGCAGTGAGCTGGCCATCTTTGGCAAACAGCACCTTGCCCTCTTTATCCAGCAGCACGATGGCGGAGCTTTCCGGGGTCAGGCCCCAGGCGTTGCGGGCCATGCCCTTGGCATCGAGCACCATGGCCGACCAGGGGAACTCTTTCTTGCTCTCCTCGGCGCTGCTCTTGACGAAACCCGAGGTGCCCCAGATGGCATCATTGCTATTGATGATGGTGACCGTCTGGTAAGCGTCGTGGGGCAGCTTGGCGGCCTTGATCGCCTCTATCATGGGGGAGTTCAGCGCCTTGGCACTGGAGCGACCCGCGATGTGCTGGATCAGGAATACCTTGCCGACCAGTTGCTTGCTCTGCCAGGGGCGGTAGCCGATCGTCTGGCCGTTGACCATCAGTTCACCTTCTTCGGCGATCTGCACCAGAGGCACCTGGGTCGATGGCTTGATGTTGTGAGCCAGTACCAGGGTCGGCAGCAACGCCAGAGTAAGCATGAGATGTTTCATCCGGGTGACACTCCTTTGTTATGTTATAACGATTTCATGGCCAAGGAAATGGGGCGCTCTCCATCCTAGACTGATCGGATCTGTTTAAAAAGTGTTAAATAACAGATGGGTTGGCCAAGGCATGCCGCATTCATGGCCATGATAGCACCGGGCCCGGCCGAGGGCGGCTGGCAGGATCCGTTCAGTAGAGGGGTTCGCTGATGAGGGGGATGCGGGCCATGGTCATCTGCTGCGCCATCAGGGGGGAGCCGGTGAGCAGCACATGCTTCTGGTTGTCGATCACGACCACATCGCCCGGCAGGCCGCTGTCTGCGGTGATGGCAAGCCAGGCGGGAGAGACGCTGCCGATGCTGGTGTCGGGGTAGATGATGCTGAGCATGAACTGGGGTGCGAGCTCGGTGAGCAGGCTGGCCATCAAGAGCGCCTTCTCGTCGCTGTCGGCCTGATTCTCCTTGAGGGCCTGCAGCGGGGGATGGAAGCTGTCCAACTGCTCGGGTGGGCTGGGGATGACGTCCAGCCACTCCTTGATCAAGCGCACCGAGCCGGCGAGATCCGGCGCGGTGAACTGGCTGGCCAGGGGCTTGAGCGCCCCCTTGAAGTGATAGAAGAGCTGGGAGTAGTTGGGACGCACGCAGGGCAGCCTGACGTTGGCGGGATGAACGCAGGGCACCACCATCATCTGGGTGAAGGCATCTTCCTGATATTGCTCGTAGGCCTGCCAGAACTCCCTGGATTCCGGGCTGTTGTCCCGGGTGGTGAAGGCCTGCTCCAGGCTGAGAAACTTGGTGGCCGTGCTGGGGCTGTTCTGGTTGATCTGACTGAGGCTGTTGTAGAGCCGCGGGCTGATGTAGGCGTAGAGTGTCTCGATGGGATGCTTGAGGGAGAGGCTGAGCATCCCCATCTCGTGCCGTTGTCGGGCGAGGGTGCTGTCGTCCGTCTGCAGCTGGAAGTGGCGGGCTTGGCCATCGGCGGATTGCCACTGCCAGTCGAGGTTGACCTCGGCGGCGTACACTGACTCGGCCAACAGCATGCCCAGCACCAGCCTAGGTATGGATCTCATCATGGTGCGCCTCGCCGGTATGTCCTGATTAACAACTAGGTGACTTGATACGTTCTTGACGCATGTTCCGAACTTTTTTCGGATAAGAATCCACTAACAGTTTGATTGGCATTTAAATTTAATGTCGGAAATAAGTAACAGAGGAAACCGTCATGGGCCGATTATGGGGATTGCTGTGGTTGTGCAGCCTGCCGCTCTGGGCCGGGCAGATCATCATCACCAAGGGCGACGAGAAGATTGATGCCTTCGCCCTGCGCGACGAGCTGGCCAGGGAGCATGAGTGGCAGGAGTGGTTGCGCCGCCAGGAGGCCCTGACCTGGCTGGAGGCGCTGCCGGTCAACTGCGAGCTCAATCGCCAGCGCGGCGGTGGCTATCGTTGCGGGGATGACTATTATCGCCCCTACCGGCAAGGAGGGCGCGACATCTATATCAAGGGGGATCCGGGCAGGGGCGACAGGCCCTGAGCAGGCAGAGAGGGGATATGCACCAGCAAAACATAAAAGGCGCCCAATGGGCGCCTTTTATGGACTTGACGAGGGAGACGCGGCTTATTTGGCGGCGTAACGCTCGGCAGAGCTCAGGATTTCGGCTTCGGCGGCGGCCTTGTCGCCCCAACCTTCCACCTTGACCCATTTGCCGGCTTCCAGCTCTTTGTAGCGCTCGAAGAAGTGCTGGATCTGGGCTTTGAGCAGCTCGGGCAGGTCGTTCACATCCTGGATGTGGTCGTACTGCTTGGTCAGCTTGGAGTGCGGCACGGCCACGATCTTGGCATCTTCACCAGATTCGTCGGTCATCTTCAGCACGCCGACCGGGCGGCAACGGATGACGGAGCCGGCCAGCAGCGGGTAGGGGGTCGGCACCAGCACGTCGACCGGATCTCCGTCCAGGGACAGGGTAGCGTTCACGTAGCCGTAGTTGCACGGGTAGAACATGGGGGTGGACATGAAGCGGTCAACGAAGATGGCACCGCTGTCCTTGTCGACTTCGTATTTGATCGGATCGGCGTTTTGCGGGATCTCGATAACAACATAGATATCTTCGGGCAGGCTCTTGCCGGCCGGTACCAGGTTCAGGCTCATGGGGATTCCTTCAATGAGAGTCGAGTCGAGTTTGCAGGCCGATATTATAGCGATGTCCCGTCAAATGACCATATATGCGCGCCATGGCGCTCGGTTTGCCGTGACAGGCCCGGATTTTGCGGGCAAGGGAGCCTGCCCTGACCCCATGGTGGCGGGCGCCTGTCGCAGGATCTGCGCCAGCCTCTGCCAAATTGCCGCCATCTTGCTAGAATGCCTGCTCTCTCTACAGCAAGGGCAAGCGGTATGCATATTCACATCCTCGGTATCTGTGGCACCTTCATGGGCGGGGTGGCGGTGTTGGCCAAGCAGCTGGGTTATCGGGTGACCGGCTCGGATGCCAACGTCTATCCCCCCATGAGCACCCAGCTCGAGCAGCAGGGCATAGAACTGACCGAGGGTTATGACCCGTCCCAGCTCGATCCGGCGCCGGATCTGGTGGTGATCGGCAACGCCATGAGCCGGGGCAATCCCTGCGTGGAGTATGTGCTCAATCGCAACCTTCCTTACACCTCGGGTCCCCAGTGGTTGCTGGAGCATGTGCTGCAGGATCGCTGGGTATTGGCGGTGGCTGGCACCCACGGCAAGACCACCACCGCCAGCATGCTGGCCTGGGTGCTCGAATACGCCAGGCTCGAACCTGGCTTCCTCATCGGCGGCGTCCCCGGCAACTTCCCGGTCTCGGCTCGTCTGGGCTCGGCCCCCTTCTTCGTCATCGAGGCCGACGAGTACGACAGCGCCTTCTTCGACAAGCGATCCAAGTTTGTCCACTATCGGCCGCGCACCCTGGTGATGAACAATCTGGAGTTCGACCATGCGGACATCTTCCCCGATCTCGCCGCCATCCAGCGGCAGTTCCATCATCTGATGCGAATGGTGCCCGGCAATGGCCGCGTGCTCTTCCCCCAGGCCGATGACAACCTCACAGCGGTGCGCAAGATGGGCTGCTGGAGCGAGGTGGAGCTGGTGGGTCAGGATGACGCCAAGTGGCAGGCGATCAAGTTGAGGGACGACGGTTCCGCCTTCGAGGTGTGGCTCGATGGCGAGAAGCAGGGAGAGGTGCACTGGGAGTGTATCGGCGAGCACAACGTCAACAACGGCCTGATGGCCATCGCCGCCGCCCGTCATGCCGGCGTGACGGTGGAGCATGGCATTGCCGCCCTGTGCGCCTTCCACTCCCCCAAGCGACGGATGGAGCTCAAGGGAGAGGTGGCCGGGATCCGCGTCTATGACGACTTCGCCCATCACCCTACGGCCATTGCCACCACCCTGGGCGGCCTGCGCGCCAGGGTGGACAACCTGGGCGGCAAGGCCCGCATCCTGGCGGTGCTGGAGCCCCGCTCCAACACCATGAAGCTCGGGGTGCACAAGGAGGAGCTGGCCGCCTGCTTCGACGAGGCAGACCAGGTGTTCCTGTTCCAGCCGAGCAACATCGACTGGGATCTTGGCGAAGTGACCGCCCACATGAGCCGCCCGGCCAAGGTGTTTGCCGATCTGGAGACCCTGATCGGCGAGCTGGTGGCCGAGAGCCGCGACGGCGACCACATCCTCATCATGAGCAACGGCGGGTTTGGCGGCATCCACGACAAGCTGCTGGCGCGTCTGCAACAGCGGCAACCGGCATGAAGCGCATCACGCTCGCCCTGACCGGCGCCTCCGGTGTCCCCTATGCGCTGCGGCTGCTCCAGTGCCTGGTGCAGGCGGACTATCAGGTCTATGTGCTGGCCTCGTCGGCGGCGCGGGTGGTGCTCAAGACGGAGCAGGGCATCGACTGGCCCGCCTCCCCCAAGGTGCTCTCCGAGCAGCTCTGCCGCGAGTTTGGCGCCAAAGAGGGACAGATCGTCGCCTGCGGCAAGGAGGAGTGGTTCTCGCCCGTGGCCTCCGGCTCGGCGGCCCCCAGGCAGATGGTGGTCTGCCCCTGCTCCATGGGGACCGTCTCCGCCATCGCCCATGGCGCCTCCGACAGCCTGCTGGAGCGGGCGGCGGACGTGGTGATCAAGGAGCGGGGTCAGTTGATCCTGGTGCCTCGCGAGACCCCCTTCTCGGCGATCCATCTGGAGAACATGCTGAGCCTGGCCCGTCTCGGGGTGACCATCATGCCCGCCGCGCCCGGTTTTTATCATGAGCCGAAGAGTATCGAGGATCTGGTGGACTTCATGGTGGCCCGCATGCTGGATCACCTGGGGGTCGAACACGGACTCACCGCTCGCTGGGGATATGCAGGCCCGCAAGCCTGAGGGCGGGTGAAGGAGAGTGCGAACAAAAACGGCGCCCAGGGCGCCGTTTGTCGTAGTGAGGGGGATCAGGCCTGGATGGGGGCCGTCACGTACTTGAACAGAAACTCGGTCACCTCGTCACGCGCCGGGCGCTGGGGGGAGTTGATCATCTGCATCATGACGTAGCCAAAACCGGTCAGGGAGCGGGCCAAGTCCTGGGCGCTCAGCACGCTCTGGATCTCGCCATCGTCCATGGCGGACTGCAGTACCGGAGTGATGCGCTCCAGTGCCTTGTCCAGCAGCATGGCATAGCGGGGCCACACCTCTTCCCGCACCGAGGAGCTCCACTCCAGCCAGATGTTGGCGTGATCCGGCTTGTCATAGGCCGCATCGACAAACAGCTGAACATGGCTGTGAATGCGGTCCCGTACCGGGCGGTTGCCCGCATACGCCTGTTCCAGCATCTGGTGTACGAACTGCTCTATCTCGGTGAGCACCTCATCCACGAGCTCTTCACGGGTATTGAAGTAGTTGAAAACGGTTGCAACTGACACTTTGGCTTGTTCTGCGATCTCGGCATGGCCTGCCCGGCCGATGCCGCGACGAGAGAATACCTCGATGGCACATTCCATGAGTTGAGTGCGACGGGCCTCCGGTGAAAGCCGGGTTCTCCGTCTTATTTCTGCGCGTGGTTCCATGATTTTTTCATCTAATAGTTATTGATTATGGTGTTTATAGTATGGTCACCGATAATGCCCGGGGGCGTGCTAACTCTAACAATTTAAATAAGCCGATAAAAGCATCACGTATGCCTGACGACCCCCGTCTGGGGTGGTAGAATCAAGGGTTTTGAAATCAATGAAGAGTCAGCCAGTGCTGATTCCAATGGAGTATGTGATGAAACACAACGTCGAGGTGATGATGTCCGAGGCCGAGGTGGCCGCCCGGATTGCCAAGCTGGGTGAAGAGATCACCGCCCGTTATCAGGGTTCGGATGAGGTGGTGATGATTGGCCTCTTGCGCGGCTCCTGTGTCTTCCTGGCGGATCTGTGCCGCCAGTGCCAGCTGCCCATCACCCTGGACTTCATGACCGCATCCAGTTACGGCTCCGGCATGCACAGCACCCGGGATGTGCGCATCCTCAAAGACCTGGATGACGACATCAAGGGCAAGGACGTGGTGATCGTCGAAGACATCATCGACACCGGTTACACCCTCAACAAGGTGCGCGAGATCCTCTCCCTGCGCGAGCCCAAATCCCTGGCCATCTGCACCCTGCTGGACAAGCCGTCCCGCCGCGAGGTGCACGTGCCGGTGGACTGGATCGGCTTCTCCATTCCCGACGAATTCGTGGTAGGCTGCGGCATCGATTACGCCCAGAAGTATCGTAACCTGCCCTTCATCGGCAAGGTGGTACCGCAGGAGTAATGTCGCCACATTGCTCATGCCTGCAGGCGGCCTAGGCCGCCTTTTCTGTCTCATAGATTCGAGATGGCACTTCGCCATCAGGGGATGTCATGAACGCACTGGAAATCAGCGGACTGAGAAAGACCTATCAGGGGGGCGTCGAAGCCCTTAAAGGCATAGATCTCACCGTCAAGCAGGGGGACTTCTTCGCATTGCTTGGGCCAAACGGGGCGGGCAAGTCCACCACCATCGGCGTGATCAGCTCTCTGGTCAACAAGAGCGCCGGCAAGGTCAAGGTATTCGGCCACGACATCGACACCGATCTCGAGCTGGCCAAGGCCCAGCTCGGCCTGGTGCCCCAGGAGTTCAACTTCAGCCAGTTCGAGAAGGTGAGCCAGATAGTCACCCATCAGGCCGGTTTCTACGGGGTGCCGAGGGCCGAGGCCAAGGTGCGCGCCGAGAAGTACCTGCGCCAGCTCGACCTGTGGGACAAGCGCGACATGGCGGCCCGCACCCTGTCGGGGGGCATGAAGCGCCGGCTGATGATAGCCCGCGCCCTGATGCACGAACCCAAGCTGCTGATCCTGGACGAACCGACCGCCGGGGTGGACATCGAGATCCGCCGCTCCATGTGGAGTTTCCTCAAGGATCTCAACGAGCAGGGGGTCACCATCATACTCACCACCCATTATCTGGAAGAGGCGGAGATGCTGTGCCGCAACATCGGTATCATCGACAAGGGGCGCCTCATCGAGCACACCAGCATGAAGAACCTGCTGGGCAAGCTGGGACGGGAGACCTTCCTGCTGGATCTGGTGCCTGGCAGCCAGGTGCCGACCCTGCCCGAGTTCAACGGCCGCATGCAGGATGAACATACCCTGGAGGTGGAGCTGGACAAGAGCCAGTCCCTCAACAGCCTGTTCGAGCAGCTCTCCGCCCAGGGGGTGAAGGTGCTGAGCATGCGCAACAAGGCAAACCGGCTGGAAGAGCTGTTCGTCAACCTGGTAGAGGAGGGACGCAAAGCATGAATCCCATGACCTATTACATCGCCTTCAAGAGTATCCTGGCCAAGGAAGTGAGCCGCTTCACCCGGATCTGGATCCAGACCCTGGTGCCGCCGGCCATCACCATGAGCCTCTATTTCGTCATCTTCGGCAACCTCATCGGCTCGCGCATCGGCGACATGGGGGGCTTCAGTTACATGGAGTTCATCGTGCCCGGCCTCATCATGATGTCGGTCATCACCAACTCCTACTCCAACGTCGCCTCCTCCTTCTACAGCGCCAAGTTCCAGCGCAACGTGGAGGAGCTGCTGGTGGCCCCCGTGCCCAACTACATCATCATCGCCGGCTATGTGGGCGGCGGCGTGGCCCGGGGTCTGTGTGTCGGCCTCATCGTCACCCTGGTGTCGCTCTTCTTCGTGCCGTTGCAGATCCACCATCTGTTCAGCGTCTGCTTCACCGTGCTGCTCACCTCGATCCTGTTCTCCCTGGGGGGGCTGATCAACGCCGTGTTCGCGAAGTCGTTCGATGACATCAGCATCATACCGACCTTCATCCTGACGCCGCTGACCTACCTGGGCGGGGTCTTCTACTCCATCACCCTGCTGCCGCCGTTCTGGCAGACCGTCTCCCAGGTGAACCCCATCATCTACATGGTGAACGCGTTCCGTTACGGCTTCCTCGGCATCTCCGACGTGCCGCTCGGCACCGCCTACCTCATCATCATCGGCTTCATCGTCGCCCTCTACGGTCTGGCCTGGTGGCTGATCTCCCGGGGAACCGGGCTGCGTCACTGAGTGACCACCATAAAAAAGGCGCCGAAAGGCGTAATGCCAGTCAGTTAAGGCTGACTGGCATTGTTTTTATTGGCTTTTTTCACACTGTACTTCTGTGGTCTTGGCTTCACGCAGCGAGGGT